>JASLGO010000064.1 GCA_030150135.1 Aquirhabdus sp. | reverse complement strand
CCTTTGATTGGTTTGATTACTGAGTGGATTGATGAGCGTGGTGATTTGCAAACTCGCCATGATTCATCTGATCTTGGTGGTACGATGCGTTTAGGTGCACAAAAAGCCATTCTGACTGCGGGCAGTAAAGCGCAGAAGATTTATGGAAAAGTTGAAATTGTCGAGCGTCATCGTCATCGTTATGAAGTGAATGATCGTTATATCGCACAATTGGAAGCAGCTGGGATGACCGTTTCGGGTTATTCAGCAGATCAGCATCTGGTTGAAGTGGTCGAAATTGCCGATCATCCTTGGTATGTGGCTTGTCAATTCCATCCAGAGTTTACGAGCTCGCCGCGTGGTGGACATCCGCTGTTTGCCAGCTTTGTTGCGGCTGCGATGGTTCAAGCTAAAACGCATTAAGTGAAACAATTTGAGCATTAATACAACGTATTAGTGCTTTTTATTCAGTCTAAAGATGTCGAAGACGATGGATTGTCATTCGATGCAATGATGAGGCGTACGATGAGCGTAGAATTAAAAGCACAGTCCCATATTGCTCTTGGCGATATTAATATTGGTAACGATCAGCCATTTGTATTGTTCGGCGGCATGAATGTGCTCGAATCTAAAGACTTAGCATTTGAAATTGCCGAAACATATATCGATATTACCCAGCGTTTGGGTATTCCTTATGTGTTTAAAGCGAGTTTCGATAAAGCGAATCGCTCAAGCCTGCACTCATATCGTGGGCCGGGTTTAGAAAAAGGCTTGGCTTGGCTTGAAGAATTGAAAGCCAAATATAATGTGCCAATCATTACTGATGTTCATGAACCTTACCAAGCTGAACCTGTTGCGCAAGTTGCTGATATTATTCAGCTTCCTGCTTTTCTGAGTCGCCAAACGGATCTGGTTGACGCGATGGCAAAAACAGGTGCGATTATTAATATCAAAAAAGCCCAGTTTCTTGCACCACACGAAATGCGTCATATTCTGCATAAGTGTCTTGAAGCGGGAAATGATAAGTTAATCTTGTGTGAGCGTGGTTCAAGCTTTGGTTATAACAACTTAGTCGTGGATATGCTCGGCTTTGATACGATGAAAGCCATGAATGTTCCTGTTTTCTTTGATGTCACTCATGCGTTACAAACACCAGGTGGACGCGCAGATTCTGCGGGTGGTCGTCGTGCGCAGATTTCTACATTGGCGCGTGCTGGTATGGCAACAGGATTGGCAGGATTGTTCTTAGAAGCACATCCTAATCCAGATGTGGCGAAGTGTGATGGCCCATGTGCACTACGATTGTCTCAGTTAGAAGCGTTTTTGACGCAAATGAAACAACTCGATAATTTGGTGAAAGGATTTGCTGTACTGGATACACACTAATCGTTATCGATATTAATTTTTTTGAAGTATTCGTGATTACGTCCATTGTGATGTGATTCATAAAATCTGTAGAATTTTGAATATATGATGTAATGGTTCAAAATTTTACTCAGTTTGCTTAGCTATTTATAACTGAGCTGTTTATTAAGCTGTTTATTGAGATCTGGAGCTATAAATGAGTCAAATCGCCGACATTCGCGCCCGTGAAATTCTGGATTCACGTGGAAATCCGACTATTGAAGCGGATATTACTTTAGCGTCTGGTGTAGTCGGACGTGGTGTTGCGCCAAGCGGTGCATCAACAGGTTCACGTGAAGCTTTAGAACTCCGTGATGGTGATAAATCTCGTTACTTAGGCAAAGGTGTCCGTAACGCGGTTCAAAACGTGAATAGTGATATTCGTGACTTGTTGCTCGACTTTGATGTACGCGATCAAAAAGGTTTGGATGAAAAACTTATTGCTTTAGATGGTACAGAAAACAAATCTAAACTCGGCGCGAATGCGATGTTGGCGGTATCACTTGCTGCTGCACGTGCTGCTTCGACTGAATTGCATTTGCCACTGTATCAACACATTGCGAATCTCCGTGGTCAATCTGCATTGTCAATGCCTGTACCCATGATGAATATCATCAATGGTGGTGCACATGCGGATAACACTGTTGATATTCAAGAGTTCATGATTGAGCCAGTTGGCTTTACTAGTTTCAGCGAGGCACTTCGTGCAGGTGCAGAAATCTTTCATAGCTTAAAAAGCGTGTTGAAAAAACAAGGTTTGAACACTGCTGTGGGTGACGAAGGTGGTTTTGCTCCGAATCTGCGTACTAACGAAGAAGCGATCACTGTGATTCTGCAAGCGATTGAACAAGCAGGATATAAAGCAGGAAAAGACATCATGTTGGCACTTGATTGTGCAGCAACAGAATTCTATAAAAACGGTCAATATGTATTGGCTGGTGAAGGCAATAAAGCATTTAGCAATCATCAATTCGCTGACTACTTGGCAGGCCTTGCGCGTCAATATCCAATCATTTCGATTGAAGACGGTTTGGATGAATCAGATTGGGACGGCTGGAAATACTTAACTGATATTTGCGGTGATAAAGTTCAACTGGTCGGTGATGACTTGTTTGTGACCAATCCAGCGATTTTGCAAAAAGGCATTGATACTGGTGTTGCGAACTCAATTCTGATCAAGTTCAATCAAATCGGTACATTGACAGAAACGCTTGATGCAATTTATTTAGCAAAAGCAAATAACTACACCACAGTGATTTCACATCGTTCTGGTGAAACTGAAGATTCTTTCATTGCTGATTTGGCTGTCGGTACAGCTGCGGGTCAGATCAAAACAGGTTCATTGTGTCGTTCAGATCGCGTGTCTAAGTACAACCAATTGCTTCGTATCGAAGAAATGGTTGATGCACCGTATCGTGGTGCAGCTGAGTTCCGTGGCTTAGTTGAACGTTTGAAGGCGCAATAATGCTATCGACGTTCACAGGTCGTTTGATGATCGGTCTTGCGATACTGGTCATCGGCTATCTACAGTATAAGCTGTGGTTGGGCGAGGGCGGCTATCGTGATCGTCAAGCTTTGGTGCATTTGACGCATCAGCAAGATGCTGAAAATGCAAAAGCTGCTGAACGCAATCGAGTCCTTTCTGCTGAAGTGAATGACTTAAAAAACGGCATGGAAGCGGTTGAGGAACACGCTCGGATGGATCTGGGTTTAGTTCGTCCTCGTGAAACTTTTGTACAACTGAGTGCATTGCCTCCTCCTGTTGCGACTCCATCTGCGTCATGAGTTCATCTCGTTTGTGGGCAGTTGTTCCTGCCGCAGGAAGTGGGCGACGATTTGGTGGTGCTACGCCGAAGCAATATTTAACCCTACAGAATAAACCGATCATGCGACATAGCATTGATCGGCTTTTTGCATTGCCTTTGACAGGTTGTGTGGTCGCGATCTCTGAAGATGATCAGTTAGCTCAGACACTCAATTATGAGTACGCGCACGCACTGCATTTTGTGGTGGGTGGTGCTGAACGGATGGATTCGGTCCTTGCAGGCTTAGATTTTTTACAAGATAAAGCTGCTTCTGATGATTGGGTGCTTGTGCATGATGTTGCAAGACCGTGCATTTCAGCAGATAGTCTGCGAAAGTTACATGAAACTTTGTGTGATGATCCGATTGGCGGGATTCTCGCTATTCCAGTCAGAGACACATTAAAGAAAGCACAAGCGGGTCAGATGGTGACAACGGTTTCTCGTGATCATCTATGGCAGGCGCAAACTCCACAAATGTTCCGTTTTGGTCTGTTACGTGATGCGCTTATCGCGGCAAGAAACCAAAATCTTCAAGTCACTGATGAGGCGAGTGCTATGGAGCTTGCTGGCTTTTCGGTCAAACTGGTTGAAGGTCGTATGGATAATATTAAAGTCACATATCGAGATGATTTGGCATTGGCAGAGGCTATTTTACGGTCTCAGATGTAGATGTTTCTGTGTATATTCGGACGTGTTGATATTTGATTTTTCATTTTGGCTTTTGTAAAAAAAATCAAATAAGGTGGCGTTACTTTTACATAAAAATAGCTAAATATCAGTACACCTTATTTATTCTTGAAATTTTTATATGAGATATTGAGAAAATGAACCCACTCGATTTACGAATTGGTCAAGGTTTAGATGTCCACGCTTTTGGCAAAGCTCCCGAGGGTGAGTTAAGTTTTGTCACTTTAGCTGGCGTGCGTATTCCTCATAGTCATATTTTATTGGCACATTCTGATGGTGATGTCGTATTACATGCATTGTCAGATGCTTTGCTGGGTGCATTGGCTTTAGGTGATATTGGACAACATTTTCCAGATACGGATGCACAATTTAAAGGTGCAGATAGTCGAGTTCTGTTGCGTCATGTCTATAAAATCATTCAGGAGCATGGTTTTATGTTGGTTAATGCTGATATTACGGTGGCATGCGAGCGTCCGAAACTTGCACCGCATAATATCGCGATGCGTCAAAATGTTGCGGATGATTTAAGTGTTTCAATCGATCGTGTTAGCGTGAAAGCAACGACGACTGAGAAACTTGGCTTTACTGGGCGACAAGAAGGAATTTTGGCTCAAGCTGTTGTACTGTTGGCAAGAGCTTAGTTGGATAGAGATACAAGTCTAACTTACCACATTAAATCGTCAGGGATGACGTATGCTGCATACGGATCATCTTCATCTGTGACGTGGGTAGCAGTGGTTTTCTCATTACGGATAATAATGACTTCTGGTGCGCGCTCGGCAATTTTATCCGCCAGAATACGAGGAAGTAGGGGGTATTGCTCATCGAGTCGGGCAATTGCAACACGACCAGCTACGATCTGATTGTAAACTTCTTGTGTGACATAAATCTTTTTGATTTTTCCTGCATCAACAAATTGATACACGACATCTCCTGCTGTGTGTTGGATTTGATGCTGTACTAACATTTGACGAATATTTGCAGCTTGGGTTTTTTCTTCGAGTGCTTGCTGACGTTCACGGTTTAAAGCTTGGTCACGAGCCAGCTTTTCGGCTTGTGCTTGAGCGAGTGCTTTTTTAACGTCATCGTCAGTGCTGCCAGTTTTGAGTGCATGCTGTTGTTGTTGATTGATTTTCTTTGCCTTTTTTGCGTCAACGAGTCCTGCTTTTAAAAGTTGAGCCTGTAGTGCGTTTTTTGCCATGATACTAATGTCAATCGTGAGTAAAAAGTGGTGTTAGTTTAAGAAAGCAGTTTCTTAAAGTAAACCAAAATGGAAATAGTCATGAATGAGATGTTGAGATGGCGTGAAGCTTTCCAAAGAAGATTTTCATCGATTGAGTTTAATTTGGATAAAATGTACGCGCTTGATTTTAATTGTTAGAAAAAGAGTTGACAGTTTTTATATTTACGTTAGAATGCGCATCGTTCAGTTTACACCGCAAATATGATGATTGTGTGTAAGCTAACCAGATTATGCGGGAATAGCTCAGTTGGTAGAGCACAACCTTGCCAAGGTTGGGGTCGAGAGTTCGAGTCTCTTTTCCCGCTCCAGTTTGGAATCGACCCCAAAATCGATTCTTTTTTTATAAATGATTGTAATCAATCACTAAATCCCAGCCTAAGAGCTGGGATTTTTTATGGGTGTTTATTTTTAATTCGGGCTACTCTTCATTTTTAACCAATCGCGTAATTCTGCATAGATTCGTGCGTCATGAAGGATTGCGATATGGTTGATATCGTTGAGTAGTACGCGTTTGATGGTTGGTGCTGTGAGTGCATCGCCATCGTCATTTTGTGCGAGGGCGCTTGAGACGGGAACGATGCCGTCACCGATCCAGTTGGTGGTATGAGCTTCGCTCCATGCAGTAGCGAGTAGCAGGTGGTTTACTTCGGGAAGCAGTTTTGGCATGGTTTGGTCAGCGGTAATATCAGCAACGCGCAGATTACGGATGCCAATGCTACGAATATTACCAAGCCGCATAAATGGGCGGGTATAAGGCGTAATACCGAGCATATTGTTGAGATGATTACCTGCGATCTCCCACGGTGCTCCGAGATGTGGTGAACCAAGGTAAGCCGCGTGGCTGAGACGCTTGGTCCAGCCATATTTTTGCTCGGTAGCATAGTGGCTAGCACTGCGGATTAAGAGGCCTCCCATGCTGTGACCAACCAGCCATACTGGTGCGCCAGTATCACTCAAGTGGCGTTCCAATAAGTCAGCAAGATCACGACCATTGGCGTGAATTGCCCGCCCAGTATTGTAGCGTAGCCATGCGACTTGGTAGCCTGATTGAGTGAGCTCTTCAACAAACTGTAGATGATGAGTGGATTGTTGCCACTCTCTGTCGTTATGGCATAGACCGTGCAAAAATATCACATGACCTGTTGCACTGGATTGTGACCAAATGGCTGGGTCGAGTAGAGTACCTTGCACTGTGCGTAGGCTCATCGATAGAGCAAGTGGGCTTAACCATGCTTCGAGCTTATCCCCACAGACTCCATTCAAGGCTGCATGACCACGTAGAGCATTTAACTGATCGAATTCGGATTGCTGTGAGATCAATATTCGGCTGAAGCGTGCAAGCAATGCAAAGCTTTTTGAAACCAGACGATAGGCAAGGGGTGCGCGATGTACTTGAGCTTGGTGAGCTTTATTGAGTAATGTCGGCATGTCTGTAATAGTGCTGTGAACTTCTGCCACTAGATCAGTGAGCTCCTGTGCGCTACGCATAGCAAGGTGTAGTATTGCACCAGTTGTATTCATGGGGTCTAGTGATGAGCGTGTATTCTTGTCAATCGATACAGGAAGTGTGTTCGGCATGATTTTATTTCAGTGAACGATTGTACACTAATTTAAGGGGTCACAAGGAGGTTGTCAATGTGTAGTTTGGTTTGGCAACTGATTTTTCTTTAATTAATGCTTTCTTTTACAGAAGAGTACTGCACTTGTAACATATTTATAGATGCTAAATGGTTCGGAATATGATCAAATGCCGCCAAATGGAATTTAACAACACCACTAAATCAGACCTTTTTATCTATAGGTCTTTTTTCAGAGAAAAGTATGAGTAAGATTTTAGTTGCCTTAGCTTGCGCGCTTCCTGTAACTCTTGTTGGTTGTGGCGGTGGATCTGCTCCTGCAGCTTTACTGACTTCTCCATCTGATCCAGTTACAAACCCTGTAGACTCGTCATCTTCGTCTTCGTCGGGATCGCCTACTACTCAAACAATTACATTTAATGTCGCTGCTTTGGCTTTAGGTAGTACAGTGACATTGCAGGCTAGTGCTTCTTCAAACTTGCCAGTAACTTATGCCAGTCAATCAGACAGTATTTGTACAGTTTCTGGTAATACCGTTACAGCTAAAGCTTTGGGCTCTTGTACATTGACGGCGAATCAAGCAGGGAATGCCAACTTTAAGGCTGCACCACAGGTTCAGATTATCGTTCCAGTGCTGAAATCTCAGTCCATTACTAATTTCGCTGCACCTTCATTATCGAGTCAAGCAGTTGTCATTTTGAGCCCTAATGCAACATCGGGTTTGCCTGTCACGATCACGCCGCTGACCCCTGCAGTTTGTACCGTCAATCAGAATATAGCAATATATGCAATTACAACAGGAACTTGTACTTTACAGGCGTCTCAATCAGGCAATGGCCAATATGCTGCGGCGCCATCACTAACAGTAACCACGACAGTCACCGCATCAGATAGTTCTTTGGCTCAAAATGCCGTGCTGGCTTCTTGGATCACTACGCCTCAGACTGGTTCAACAACTGCAGATTCTACGACCAGTTTAGAAGGGATTTATAGCAACAATTCTGGTTCTTTTGCTTTTATTGATAATGCCAATAATTTTAGTTTTTATGATTTTTATGGGTTGTTATTTGGAGCGATTACTGTCAACTCTACAAATGGAACATGGGTGTTGAATAGCTCTCCAAACTATTATCCATCCGTATACAATACGAGTACGACCAGTAGTACAGTGATCACTGCGAATGGTAATTTTTCTGCAAAACAGTCTTTTGCGGCATTGGTGCAGTCATTTATTACTCTTTCTACATTAGAGGCTGATGGTAAGACACCAACTTCTTTGTTGTATCTAACATATACTAAAGACAATGGTTATGCAGCATCGCAATCGAGCATTGCTGGAGACTGGTTATACAATGATGGCTCGTATCAGTTTAATATGAAATTTGATAATACTGGAGCTATTACAGGGACGGAAGTTGATACCGTCGGTGGTGTATGCAGCTTGAGTGGAACAATGGTATTAGCCGATTCTGGAAGTCAGCATAATATGTACTCTGTTTCTTTAAATGCTGCTGATGGTATCGCAGGAGATGGCTCGAAAGCATTTTGTAATATTGATAAAGTGAATCCGTATAAGGGGCTTGCGGCTTTGAGATTTATACAGGCTGGCGCAAGTGATGCAAACGGTTATTTGCCTTCATTGGTGTTACTGGCTCAGGATGCTGCAACTTCGAAACCAATAAAATTAATTTTTTTAAGACCGTAGAGGTCTGGGTACTTTAATTTTATTATTGCTAGATTTTTGATCACAAATTTTTAATAAACCCAGTCTAATCGTTTGGGTTTATGTTTTTAGGCAATGGCACTGGTCATGGTGATTTAAAATCAGATGAATTATTGTTCGAGTTCATGACTGGTTATTGCTTGAGTACAGGTCTGCATATCAAATCCGCGGTATTGCAGAAACCTTAATTGTCGTGCTTTTTCTTTTGGGTCTGTTGGTAGCTCTACACCAAATTTTTTAATTCTTAAGTCGCGAGCAAGCGTGAGCCAATCTGTATCTGCTAGATTTTCTTGTGCGAGTTCGACATCGACACTCCGTTCACGTAGTGTTTGTTTTACGCGTACGGGACCGCGACCTTTTCGGATATTAGCGCGTACGATCATTTCTGCCATACGTTGATCGCTTTGATATTGGCTTGTTTTGAACTCTTTAATTAACTCGGCGACTTCATCAGGATCTGCATCGAGATCAAGCAGTTTCTGTTTAAATTCTTGTTCGGAGTGCTCTCGTCGACCCAACATGGCAAATGCAATCCCTCGTAGCTTTGCTCCGGTTGGCGGTGATTTTGGGATACTTAGTGAAGGTTTCGTTTCTTCGATAGAATCAGCAACTTCTTCAGGATTTTGCATATCTTGATGAGGGCGATTTGAGTAGGATTTGCGTTGTGGGTAGCGCATCCATGCTCTCCTTTTTAGATACGGTTTTTGACATTATTAGCGATGAGCGAACAAAAAAACGACCCGAAGGTCGCTTAAATGTTGAGTGGATTAAGCGTCGAGTAGCTCTTCTGGTATGGTCTCGGTTTCTACAGCTTCTGGCTTAGCTTTGGTCAATAAGCGTTTACGCAGTTCTTTGTCGATTTCCTCAGCAACGGCTGGATTTTCTTCGAAGTAGCGAATCACGTTGTTTTTGCCTTGACCGATCTTGGCACCATTGTAAGCGTACCAAGCACCTGATTTTTGTACGATGTCTTCTTTTGCTGCCCAATCTACGATTTCACCAAGACGGTTGGTGCCTTGACCATACATGATTTGGAATAGCGCTTCGCGGAAAGGCGGTGCGACTTTATTTTTGACCACTTTGACTTTGGTTTCAGAGCCGATGATTTCTTCACCTTCTTTGATTTGACCGATGCGGCGGATATCCATACGAACAGAAGCGTAGAACTTCAGTGCGTTACCACCAGTAGTGGTTTCTGGGCTGCCAAACATGACGCCAATTTTCATACGAATCTGGTTGATGAAAATCACCATGCAGTTTGAGCGTTTGGCATTACCGGTGATTTTACGTAGCGCTTGGCTCATCAGGCGTGCTTGTAGACCCATGTGTGAGTCACCCATTTCGCCTTCAATTTCCGCTTTTGGTGTGAGTGCTGCAACAGAGTCGATGACGATGATGTCAATTGCGCCAGAGCGTACGAGCATATCAGCGATTTCAAGCGCTTGCTCGCCATGATCAGGCTGGGAGATGAGTAGATCATCTACGTTTACACCGAGTTTACGAGCGTATTCTGGGTCGAGCGCATGCTCCGCATCGATAAATGCAGCAGTTCCGCCAGCTTTTTGGCATTCTGCAATGACTTGTAGTGTTAGCGTTGTTTTACCTGAGCTTTCTGGACCATAAATTTCGACGATACGACCTTTAGGAAGACCACCAATACCAAGAGCAATATCTAAGCCCAATGAACCTGTAGAAACAGCCTCAACTGCAGCAATGGCATTGCCATCACCTAAACGCATGATGGTGTTTTTACCAAATTGTTTCTCAATCTGACCTAAGGCTGCATTTAGCGCCTTACTTTTGTTTTCGTCCATTTAAAGCCTCAATCAAACGATGATTACGATATTTAAGATGTCGGCAATCATACTATAGTGAGGATAAAAAACATGGGCGCAATCGCGTTTTGTGACAACTTTTTACGAATGATTTTTGAATGTTGGATTTGTTTGGAAATGAGTGCTTTTATTTTGATCGCTGGCGTTTTGTCGGTATTTCTAGATGCGGCTCGATATGGATGAAAAATCAGTTCACTGAGCTTGTTGACGCTTTATTTATAACCGTTCAATAAGCTCAACGAACTGCCATACCATTATTCGCCTGATTGTTCCCCAAGAAAGCCAAACTCTACAGGCACTTTGACATAAAACAGATTGAGATCTTTTTCGGTATTGATACGCTCAAACAGGCGTGCGTAGCCTTTTTCAGAGGTGACGACGGTCACTGCAACGGGTTGATCGGCTAAATCGAAAAAGTGGGCTGAGTGGAGTTTATTATCGCGCCCAACGCCTTTGATAGCGGTACTCAAGGTTGCGCCACCAATATTCATGGATTTAATCACGGCAAGTAACCATTCTCCAACAGGTTGATGATGGATGGAACGTGATTGTGATGTGTAAAAGGTAATTTGATATCCGTTCATTTTGTGTGCCTCATTCTGTTTTTTAAATCAATAAAAAACAAAACCAGTTGAAATTATTTTTCTCCTTTAATTTTACTCTCTTTTCGATATTGACTGGGAGACATATCGTATTGACGTTTAAAGGCTTGGCTAAAGGCAGCCTCGGATGAGTAGCCAACACGTTCACTAATTCGTGCAATGCTTTCGTAGTTCTGCGTTAAATGTTTTGTCGCTGTCCGTAGACGATGAGCAGAAAGATAGGATAGAGGCGGCTGACCAATAATCTCGGTGAAGCGCTCTGCAAAGCTGGAGCGGGACATACAAGCAATGCTTGCCAGATCGGCGACTGTCCATGGGTGAGCCGGTTGATTATGAATCGCACTTAACGCGGTCATCAAACTTGGATCTCGTAGCGCAGTCAACCAGCTTTCAGATTCTTCAGGAAGTTGCTCAACGTAGTCTCGTACACATTCCACAAAAAACATATACGCCAAGCGATTGAGGAGCGTATCGCGTCCTGGACGATTACGTTCGGTTTCTAAACCAAGAAATTGCAAACCAAGTTGCAACCATGCAGGCATGGATTGGTTTTCATCACCGTGTAGTAAAAAACAGTTGGGCAACGCAGATAAAATTGGACGACTCATTTCCTCATCAATCAAGCACCGAACAGCAAGCACGACGGCCTGAGTGTTTCCTTCTCCGATATGCTGCAGGGGATTATCATGGCTGCCGAAAGTTAGCGTTGCAGGTGCTTGTAGATAGGGGTTTAACAGACTATGTCTGGAGTCTGGTATGCCGATCTGATGCCGGATCCCCGATGGCATTAAAAGAATGCCACCCGCTTGTAATTTAATCGTTTGGTCATGTAAATAGAGATAAGCTTCGCCTGCCGTCACTGCGTAAGTAATCATGGCAGATTGCTGAGGTTGTTCAACCAGCCAGTTTCCACGCCCGCTCATATAGACGTATTCAGCTTGGCTGATTGGAATATCTTCAAGAATATGACTAAGTGCGTCCATGGATCATCTTATTACATTAATTGCGTAGTGAGATTAAACATTGAAATAAACCCGTAAGGTTAAGAATACTGCTAGTTGTGAATAATACCTACAAAATTATGCAACTCGTTGCTGTCCAAAATATTCTGGATTCTGGCAATATTTTTCTGGACGATGACGATAAATATAACAAAATAGAGCGCTTAGCATAAATTTTCTGGACGCTGACAACTGGTCTTGTCCAGAGTTCGGCTCAATAATGTTGGCACTTAATGAAGACAGGTAGAGTTGTCCATGAACGCACAGACACCAATCGATATGCTTGCGCAAGGCGCGTCAGAACAGAAATCCTCAGAATGGGTTGATGCTAAACGTTATCTATGGGTTCTCAGCCCGGCAGTTCCAGTCATTGGGATTGGTGCGTTACTGATCTATCGTGTTGCACCAAAAAAAATGCGTGGATTAGCATGGATTGGACCTGTTTTGATTCATGTCGTAATTCCAATGATTGATCGTATTATTGGTGAAGATAAAAACAATCCACCAGAAGCGGTCATCGCAAAATTAGAAAACGATCCATATTATGCCAAAATCGTGAAAGCCTTTATTCCGATGCAATACATTGTATTGTTTTTGGGTGCTTATTTGTACACACGTAAAAGCACTCCGGTTGCGGATAAATTGGGCTTGGCATTATCAATTGGGGCAATGAATGGAATCGCGATCAATACCGCTCACGAATTGAGCCATAAGTCGAACAAAACTGATCAATTGCTCTCTCTATTAGCCCTTGCACCAACAGGCTATGGTCATTTCCGTGTTGAGCATCCGTATGGTCACCATAAACGTGTTGCAACACCAGAAGATCCAGCCAGCTCGAAAATGGGTGAAACTTTCTGGCAATTCCTACCACGCACGGTGATTGGTAGCTTCAAATCTGCAATTAAAATTGAGAAAGCACGTCTAGCACGCCGTGGCAAAGGCTGGTGGTCGCTTGAGAATGAGTTGTTACAAGGTTGGGCAATGAGCGCTGGTTTGTATGCGACGCTGATTGCAGTTTTTGGTCGTAAGGTGATTCCGTTTATTGCGATTCAAGCGGTGTATGGTTTTAGCTTGCTTGAAGTGATCAACTATGTCGAACACTACGGTTTG
>JASLGO010000054.1 GCA_030150135.1 Aquirhabdus sp. | reverse complement strand
TAAAGTCGCCACGACGGATCAAATTTAGACTTTATCGACATTCACTATGACTTCCTCTAAGTATTCAAATCAAAATAAAATTTCTTTTTCTACTCCCTCAAAAATGTCTGTTCAACTGAATTTTAATCAGTCGGTATCTCAACCGGCCCAAACAAGTGCTCCTTCTATTTCGGCACTGACTTATTTACAACAAGCACAGAACGCTTTTAATGCAGGCCAATGGCAAGAGGCGTGTCGAATTGCTCAGGCATGTATTGCAGTAGCACAGGATGATGCGATGCTCAGTATTCGTGCCAAAAATCTTTGTGCTGCGGCACTCATGAGACTTGGGCAGTTAGAGCAAGCGCTGATGTTATGGAAAGAGATTAGTAACGTAATCCCGAATGATGCGGGAATGCTTTCGAATATTGGTTTAGTCTTACTTAAACTTCATCGAGAAAAAGAGGCTATCGGATATTTTCAGCGTTCAGTACAAATCATGCCTTCATATAATTCGTATGCGAATTTGGGATTTGCTTGTAATCTCTGCGGAGAAATTACGCTGGCAAAAGACAGTTATCAAAAAGCACTTACTCTTGATTCGAAGTCTGTTCAAGCAAGAGTTAATTTGGCAGAAATGTTGAGAGCTGAGGCGCGCTTTAAGGAAGCAGAGCAGTTATTAGAACAAGGATTATTAATAGATCTCCAAAATATATTATTGCTGAATGGGATGATTAACTTACATCAATTTAGTTACCCATTGAATATTGATCATCAAATGCAGTACTTACGACGTTATGAACAGCATTTTGTAAATGATCCTCTCATGAACGTGACGCATCAGATGAGGCTAGAGCATCATAAACCGTTACGTGTTGGGTTTGTTTCAGCCGATTTGTGGAAACATCCTGTTGGATTTTTTTTAGAAAGTACACTTGAGCAGATTGGTGTTGATCCGCAGCTGGCTGAGCAGGTGGTGTTGATTGCTTATCATAATACGAGCAAGCGAGATGAGTACACGACGCGTCTTCAAGCTTATTTTGGTACATGGCATCAAGTTGATGCGTGGAATGATGCGCGTTTGATTGAACAGATTAAACAAGATCGTATTGATATTTTGATCGATCTGTCTGGTCATACCACAGGCAATCGTTTGCCTGTTTTTGCGCGTAAAGCTGCGCCACTACAAATCAGTTGGTTGGGTTATTTTGCTTCAACTGGATTATCCAATATCGACTATGTTTTGGCGGATTCAGTTTGTGTTCCTGCATCTGAAGAGTCTGGATTTGTTGAAGGGATTTGGCGATTGCCTCATCTGCGTTATTGTTTTTCAATCCCAGAAGATGCGCCAGAGGTAAGCACACTTCCTTGTTTACAGCATCAGCAGATCGTGTTTGGTTGTTATCAGATGCTCCCAAAAATTAACCAAAGAGTGCTGCAATGCTGGGCGCAGGTATTATCAGCTAGCCCACATGCGCGTCTTCGTATCCAAGTAAAGGAATTTGTTCAAGCTGAAGCCAAAAAGATATTTCAGTCTCGTTTGGTTGATGCCGGTATTGATCTTGGGCGAGTTGATTTAGTGGGCGCGATGAATCGCAAAGATTATTTAGCATCGTATGCTCAAGTGGATATGATCTTGGATACTTTTCCTTATACAGGTGGAACGACAACAGTCGAAGCATTATGGATGGGTGTACCGACATTGACACTTGCGTTGCCTAGTATGCTTGGAAGACAAGGTGAGGCATTATTAAAGAATGCTGGATTGTCTGATTGGATCACATATAGT
The DNA here is from genome assembly GCA_030150135.1 of Aquirhabdus sp. Classification (GTDB taxonomy): domain Bacteria; phylum Pseudomonadota; class Gammaproteobacteria; order Pseudomonadales; family Moraxellaceae; genus Aquirhabdus. The sequence continues at coordinate 9,519 of JASLGO010000054.1, read as the reverse complement.
GAAGAAGAATATGTGCAAAAGGCAATTCATTGGGCTAATGCCGATCATTACCAACGTCAAGAATTAGCACAATTACGATCACAAATGCGTGAGCAAATTAGACCAAGTCCTCTATTTAATGCCAAGCAATTTGCACATGATTTTGTTGATGCACTTTATGGGATGTGGAATGAAAAGTGCACTCATTGATTCTTAATTTTTCAACGTATTTAATTGATTTTGGTTCTTGAGTGATCACCATAAGGAATAATCATGCAGGCAAATAAAGCGACACAAGGTGCATTTTACGCAATTTTCGTCCTGACGATGATGAATTTGCTGAATTATTTAGATCGTTATGTACCCAGTGTTGTGAAAGACTTATTTAAGCATGATTTGAAATTGACTGACTTTGAAACGAGTTTGCCAATCACTGGCTTCGTCTTGGTTTATATGGTCTCGAGTGTCATGTTTGGCGCTTTGGCAGATCGTTTTCCTCGTAAATATCTAATTGCTGCGGGTGTCGTGGTGTGGTCTGTGGCGACTGCGCTTGCTGCATTTGCTACAGGTTTTTGGACATTTATGTTGGCGCGTGCTTTGGTCGGCGTTGGTGAAGCGGCTTACGCAACATTGGCACCTGCATTGCTCAGTGACTTTTTTCCACCTGAACGTCGTAACCGTATTCTGACGATTTTTTATGTTGCGATCCCTGTGGGCTCAGCGATGGGCTTTATTTTGGGTGGTATGTTTGGGCAAATGTATGGTTGGCGAGCGGCATTTTTGATTTGCGGGTTGCCGGGGATTTTAATGGCACTCCTTGCGCTTTGGATTCGCGATCCAGGTCGAGGTCATTATGATCATGATGCTGACGTGACTCCTCCCAAATGGAGTGAGGCGATAGGGTTATTGCTGCGTAATCGCGAATATATGTTTGTTGCTGCGGGCTATACTGTGGTGACCTTTGCAGCGGGTGCTTTAGCAGATTGGTTTCCAACGTTCTTACAGCGTCATCGTGGCATGTCGATTGAGGCATCTGGGCATTATGTGGGAATGTCTGCGGTCGTTGGCGGATTGTTGGGAACAGTGGTTGGCGGTTATTTAGCTGATTATTTAAGAAAGCACACAAGACAGCCTTATATGGCTCTGTCGGGTTGGTCGATGTTGCTTGCGACAATTTTTGGTCTTTTTGCATTAACTCTGCATGATGCAATGTCAGCTGTCGTGATGTTGTTTTTTGCTCAGTTTTTCTTATGGTTCTATAACGGTCCAGTGAATGCCATGCTCGCCAATTGTGTACCCAGTAGCCTGCGAGTGCGTGCATTTGCGTTTACGATTTTGATGATTCATTTACTGGGTGATGCAATTAGTCCATCGATTGTAGGATTGGCGTCTGATTATATTGGCTTGCAATTGGCGATTCAGCTTGTGCCAATCATGATGGGTGTTGGAGCGTTTATTTGGTTGTATACATGGCGGACGTTGCCTGAACGTGCTGAGGCATAAATCACTATATTTTATGAAACGGTAATCTTATTTTAGTAATGTAAACAAGCATCAATAGACTTTAGAAAAACCTTCTAACCAAAAGGAAAAATCATGTCAGCACAAATTATTGCCCAATCTTCTGCGATTGTAGAAGGACAGCTTTTTAGTACTAAACTCGACAATGAATCTGTTATTGTTACTCGCGTCAATAATCAGCTCAAAGCCTATGCTGCTAAATGTCCACACATGGGTTTACCACTCAGCAAAGGCAAAGTTGAAAATGGTACAGTCACCTGCAAATTTCACGGTGCCGAGTTCGATCTTGCTACGGGTGATAATGTCAAATGGGTTGATTCATTTCTTGGTTTATCCTTACCGAAATTTACACACGACATGCTGGCTATGGGTAAAAAACCGTGTGGTTTAAAGCACTACAATGTGAGTGAGCAAGATGGACAAGTCTATTTGAGTGTGAAAGCTTAATAACCATAAGCCATGTAAGACTTATTGGAATTTCCATTCAAATCACAACGTTTCACTTCTTACGCATTGAGTGAATATGGGCTAGGATATTGCCCATATTCATTGATATAAAATAACACTCATGACTACGATCAAAGCAAGTTTCGCACTCCCTAAACAATATCCTCTTTATCTGGCAAATCGCCCTATGACTTCTAGTGAGTGGCTTGATGTCACTGATAAGTTTACTCATCAGGTTGTGACTCAAGTCGCGTTGGCTGATGGCGCAATCATTGAGCAAGCGATTGCAGCAGCAGTGAAAGCCGAAAAGCCAATGGCTCAGTTGAAAACTTATCAAAAACAAGCGATTTTGCTGCATTGTGTAAAACGTTTTACTGAGCGATTTGATGAGTTAGTGGAAGTATTGATTGTCGAAGGCGGAAAATCTCTGACATCAGCAAAAGGCGAAGTATTGCGTTTAATAAGCACATTTCAACTTGCCGCGGATGCGGTGACACAGCTTGATAAGGGGGCAGTGATGCCTTTGGATGTGACGCCCACAGCAGGCGCATATCGTGGTATGACACAGCGCGTTCCTGTGGGTGCTGTATCGCTGATCAGTCCGTTTAATTTTCCATTGAATTTGACCGCGCATAAAATTGCACCTGCTATTGCTGCAGGTTGTCCATTTGTACTCAAACCTGCAAGTTTAACGCCTGTCAGTGCCTTGATTATTGCGGAAGTATTGGCAGAAACTGATTTACCAATCGGAGCTTTCTCGATTTTGCCGTGTCATCGCGAAGGCGCAGATTTATTTGTGACTGATGACCGATTCAAGTTACTGAGTTTTACTGGTTCTGATCAAGTCGGTTGGGATATGAAGGCGCGAGCAGGACGCAAAAAAGTTGTATTGGAATTAGGCGGTAATGCTGCGGTGATTGTAGAGCCAGATGCTGATATTGATGCAGCACTTGATCGCTTAATTACAGGCGCATTTATTCAGTCAGGTCAGGTTTGTATTAGCGTACAACGCATTTTGGCGCATCAAGATATTTATGATGAGTTGAAAGCAAAATTTGTTGCTCGCGCAAGACAGCTCAAACCCGCCGATCCACATTTGGCTGATACAGTGATCGGGCCAATGATTAAAGAAAAAGAAGCACTGCGATTAAAAGGTTGGATTGATGATGCGATTGGTCAAGGTGCTACATTACTTGCAGGTGGTCATTTAACGGGTTCAATGCTGGAAGCGACAGTTCTAGAAAATGTACCTGATTCATCTGATGTTTATCAAAATGAAGCCTTTGGCCCTGTGGTGATTTTAGAAAAATATGCAACATTTGATGAAGCTCTTGATCTGGTAAATCAAAGTCGTTTTGGTTTGCAAGCGGGTGTCTATACCCAAAATCTCACAAAAATGCTGAAAGCATGGGATGAACTTCACGTAGGTGGTGTGATTATTAATGACGTTCCGACCTTCCGTGTCGATAACATGCCCTATGGTGGCGTGAAAGACAGCGGGTTGGGACGAGAGGGCATTCGCTATGCGATTGCAGATATGTGTGAAGAACGCGTACTTGTGATTAAGCAATAATCACGATATTGGCAATGTAAAAAACCACTTAAAAGTTAAGTGGTTTTTTACATTCAGCCCTCTAATTCGTAAGTAATTCATCGAGATTGACATCCAAAGACAGATATTGGCATGCAATGACTCATCAGAATGGTATTTAATAGCTGGGATTTCAGTTTTTGACTCCGTAAGTAGACGTCATTTTATGCTGTTGACATGGTCACTAGATGGCATATATTGGATGATAAAAGCAGTTCAGACAGAAAGCTTGGTCAGATTTATTCAGTTTTTAGTAGGAGTGTCATGATGGGCATTTTATCAATAAGCAAATTTACTGGGAAACCACACAGAGCTTCTCATACTGTAGATAGCCTGATTCCGCGTAAAGTGAAATTTGATTGGATAAACACACCGCTTGAATGGATTCCTGGTCAACCATTTGCAAGTCATTTCATTAATGAAATCAATACAATTTTGCCTGCTGGCGAGTTTTGGTTCTGTCGTTTATATAATAAAGCATTGCCGTTTGTAACTGATGAAAAACTGCGTGAAGATGTGCAGATGTTTATTCGTCAGGAAGCGATGCATGCGCGCGCTCATGGTAGTGCAATCAATGAATATCTCAAAACGCATAATGTCGAAACTGATCGAAATATGAAGATCATGGATTTCTTGTTTGAGCAATTACTTGCCGATGAGCCATTTGGTCAAAAAATACCAAAAATATTGCAAAAACGCTGGTTAGTACTTCGCTTAGGTTTGGTTGCTACAATTGAACATATGACTTGTGTGTTGGGCAATTATGTCTTAGAAAATAAAGCATGGGATCAGGTTGGTGCTGATCCTGTGTTGCTAGATTTATTACGTTGGCATGGCGCAGAAGAAGTTGAGCATCGCAGTGTTGCATTTGATTTATATCAACATTTAGGTGGTGATTATCTGTCTCGTTACTACTTGTCATTAGTTGCTGTGCCTGCAATTTTAGGTCTTTGGGTTGATGGTGCTGCAAATTTTATGAGTCAAGATCCTCAATTTTCAGCCAAAAAACCAAGCGTATTTAAACCATGGATATGGTTGCAATGGGCAAAGCAAAGCAAGACTGGACATTTGCCACATCCACTGTGGTTGATTGCTCAACAAGTCTCATATTTCAGCCCTTGGTATAACCCTGAAAAAGAAGGTTCTACAGAAGAGGCTTTGGCGTATCTTAATTCATCGCCAGCTGCTAAACGAGCTCAAGAAATGGCGGCTTATTCGTAAGATTTATTTGCTTCAAGATGTTTATAAAAGCACTCTAAAAAAACACTCATAGTTTTTCAGATTCTATGAGTGTTTTTTTATTTAATACAATTTTCATCTCAAAAGTGACTTAGAATCACACTCTAGTAAAAAGTGAAGTGACGAAACGCATCTGCGAAAAAGAGCAGCGCTTGATCAATTGATGTTGCTCAGTAATTTAGATATGGATCAATGATAAGGGATCATGATAAATGGATTTTTTGAAACTCATTCGTCAGTTGCAAGGCAAGACTGAATTTGTCGTTCATGGAACTTGTACGCCTGAATTTGAGTCGCTCATTCAAGCATTACGCAAGACAATTCCACCAGAAACTAAGGGCGGCACGGCAATCGCGGTTTATTTTCGCGGCGAAAAAGTCGCAGATCTATGGATGGGTCTACAACAAGGTGCAACGCTTTGGAAAGAAGATACCTTGAGTTTGTCCTATTCAACAGGTAAAGGTGTACTGGCAACATTAGTTCATATTTTGGTAAGCAAGGGATTACTTGAATATGATCGTCCTGTTTGTGAGTATTGGCCTGAATTTGTTGGTCACGGCAAAGAAAAAATTACACTAAGGCATCTATTGTCTCATGCGTCAGGTTTGCATGATATTCGTCATATTATTCAATCAGCGCATGTGATGCTGGATTGGGATGCGATGCTGAAAGCCTATCAGCAAGCGATTCCCCGTTTCGAACCTGATACAGATACGGCCTATCAAGCGTTGAGCTACGGCTGGCTCGTCGGTGGTGTGATTGAGAAGGTGATGAAAGAGCCGCTATCGGTCACGTTAGAGCGTGAATTGGTACATCCGCTTGGGATTGATGGTGAGGCATACTTTGGCGTGCCCGCATCTGAATTGGGGCGTGTTGCACGTCCATATCGTCAATTACCGCCAATGAGTGTGCGTCCATTAAGTGATCCAAAACCTCGCCCAAGCCAAGCTGCGTATCCTTTAACGACCATGCAAAAAGTGATGAAGTTGATTGGACATAATCCACTTGAGTCACGAGATGCTTTGAGTCCTTATCGAATGGGTAAGTTTGACCTATTTTCCCCTGAGGCTTTACAGGCATCGATGCCTGCTGTAAATGGTATTTTTACCGCACGTGCTTTAGCCAAAATCTATGCCATGCTTGCGGCAGGTGGTGAATTTGAAGGTCATCGTTATATTTCTGGCCCTGTTTATCGAGAGCTTTCAAAGATTCAAAGTCGTCGCCGTGATCGTGTGATGCCCATATCGATGCACTGGCGTTTGGGGTATCATCGCATTATTACGCTGGGTAAGCGTGCACCGAATGGCTTTGGTCATATGGGCTACAATGGTTCGGGTGCATGGTGCGATCCAACGAGGCAATTAAGTTTTGCTTTCGTCACTTCGGTGAACATGGACTCAATAGCTGGTGATCCTCGTTTGTGGTGGTTGAGCCAACAAGTTTTGAAAATCGCGGATCGTATCATTAGCGAAAAATAGTTTTTAAAAGTAGGTATTTGGAGTAAATCAATACTTATTTTTAATTCGTCATCAGTTTTATAGATTGGAAGTCGGCATGTATCAAGTTTTAGCACGTAAATATCGCCCTCGCAATTTTGCTGAGTTGGTTGGGCAAACGCACGTATCGCGTGCGCTGGGTAGTGCACTTGAACGCGGTCGACTCCATCATGCTTATCTATTTACGGGTACGCGTGGTGTAGGTAAAACAACGATTGCGCGGATTTTATCCAAATGTCTAAATTGCGAAACAGGTGTGACTGCAACACCATGCGGAGTTTGTGGGACTTGTCGTGCGATTGATGAAGGTCGATTTATTGATTTGATCGAGATCGATGCTGCATCACGAACAAAAGTTGAGGACACACGTGAATTATTAGATAACGTGCCTTATGCGCCAACACAAGGTCGCTATAAGGTTTATCTGATTGACGAAGTACACATGCTGTCTACGCATAGTTTCAATGCTTTACTCAAAACACTGGAAGAGCCACCAGAGCATGTGAAGTTTTTACTTGCTACAACTGACCCACAAAAGTTACCTGTAACGGTTTTGTCACGTTGTTTACAATTCACGCTGCGTCCGTTGCCGCGTCAAGAAATTCATGATCACTTGGCAGAAGTTCTGAAAAAAGAAAGTATTGCGTTTGATGATGCTGCCTTATGGTTGCTTGCAGAATCGGCACAAGGCTCATTGCGTGATGCAATGTCATTGACAGATCAAGCGATTGCCTATGGTCAAGGAAGTGTTCAAGGTGAAGATGTGCAAGCGATGCTGGGCTTGCTCGATCGTAACCAAGTTGCCAATTTGTTGTTGGCAATTCATCAAAGTGATAGTCAGCAAGTCGCAAAAATACTGTTCGATCTATCACAACAAGCTGTCGATGTTAGCGCTGTCTTAGATCAAATGATTACACTGTTACATCAAGTGGCTTTAGCGCAATTGTTGCCGCAGCAAGCAGATATTGGCACACCGACAGAAACTGCAATTTTGAAGAAAATGGCAACGAGTTTTGATCGTCAGGATGTGCAGTTGTACTATCAGATTGCACTACAGGGACGAGCTGATTTGAAGCTTGCTGTGACTGCACAGCAAGGGTTTGAGATGTGTGTGCTGAGGCTCTTGGCGTTTCGTCCGCTAGGGTTACATGAAACTATTATTGATCGTTCTGAAGCTCATCAATCAGAATTTAATGTTAAAAATCAAATTCAAGAAACTCAATCAATAGAGGCTCAGTCTAAAAAAAAATCTGAATTTTTGAGTGTAACTGAAAATGTTACTGAAACGTTTTTGGCTCCGAATGTTGATGAACCAAAGCCAGAAGAACCTCCAGAAGAGATTTTGCCGTCGTTAGAAGATGAAATTTCTAAGGTTGATTTGTCTGAAAATGAGACCGAATTAGAGGATGAGCCCGCTTATGTGCAGGCCGCTGAAATCATTGCTGAAGAAGTAGAGTCATTAGCGGTAGACGATTTAACAATAGATGACCGTGATGAAGACGCAACAAGTCATCATGAGGACATGTTTGCATTTGAAGCTGCTCCAAAACCTGTTCTTGAACAGATTGCAGCACAATCTGTCATAGAAGAAGTGCCTACTGTAGACGAAGTACCAGTTGTAGAAACAGCAGCGATAGAAGAAAAATCTGTAGCTGAAGTACGCAGTACCAATATTGCTTATGGTGATGATTCGACAAAAACACCATTTGAGATTTTAGCGCATCCTTATGCTGAACTATCGGGCGAATGGTCGGCAGAAAAGTGGGAATATTGGTTACGTGAACGCGCTCAAGCAGGTGGGTTATCAGGTGGAGAATTGAGTCTTGGTCAACATGGACTCATGCGTGGTGAAATCGGTGGCAAAATTGAATTTGTGATTGCAGCCGAACATCGAGTGCTGACTTCACAAATGCTTGATGGTTTACTGGCAGCGTTAAAAGCAGATTGGCCACAAACTCAACTTGAGATTATTCAGGCAACGCCGATAGAAGTTACACCTGTGAAGCGTAAAGAAGCGCGTATCGTGCAGGCTGAAATTAGAGCGCGTGAGTTGCTTGTCAGTGATCCTGCGATTGAGCCTTTGATGAAATTGTTTGATGGTCAGGTTGTGGAGTTGGAGATGAAGGAAGGCTAATAGAAGTGCTAGATTATTCTGAAATATTTTTTTCTCTATTAAAGTGGGTTCAAATGAACGCTACTTTTGTAGCGTCTATTGTTGGATTCATTGGCAGTGTTGTTGTTGTTACTATGACATATTGGTTGACGAAACGTCGTGAACAAGAAGCTGAATGGCGAAAAGAAAAGCTTAGCTATTACAAATCTTTTATCGAAAGCATGAGTGGAATACTTGAAGGTGAAGATAGTCCTGAAGGGCATAAACTCTTTTCTAAGACAACAAATAATTTGCTTTTGTTTGCACCACAGGCAGTTGTATCTGCGCTTAATGCTTATCGCCTAGAACTCTCTCTTTCAAACCAGAACCCCTCTCCAGAACAACGAGAGAAATTACTTACAGAGCTATTGTTTGCTATTCGGAAAGATATCGGAGTTTATCCAGCAGATAACTTAAAAATATTTAAGCCCATGCTTTGGGCTTCAGGAGTAAACAAGATATACGATAGGAATGACTCTAATCCCTAACCAACATCAACAACGCCAACTTTTCGCGTAAATCTGCTGGAATTGCCACGGGTTTACGAGTCTCACGATCTACAAATACATGGACAAATTGCCCTTGAGCCGTGGTGGCTTCAGCACCTTCTTTAAACACACCGATCTGATAATACACCGATGAATGTCCGAGATGAGCAACGCGCAATCCTCCGTCCAGACGATCAGGAAATGCAATCGGGGAAAAATAACTACAACCAGAATCTACGACCAAACCGATGACATTACCGTTATGAATGTCGAGTCCGCCAATTTCAATCAGATAACGATTCACAATGGTGTCGAAGTAGCTGTAATACATCACGTTATTGACGTGTCCATAGATGTCATTATCAGCCCAACGAGTCGTAATATCGGTGTACCAGACATAATCGGCGCGAGTATTTGGGGATGGACGTGTCATGAGTAAGCTGCCTGATAGATTGCCAGCGCATCTGCTTCCGTCATTGCGCGTGGATTATTCATAAGCAATCGTGTTTGTTTCATTGCATCGATTGCGAGTTGTTGTAAGTGATCATCGCGGATTGTATGAAACTCACCATGATGATCTTTAAATCGAATTTCGTTTAATTTCTT
>JASLGO010000020.1 GCA_030150135.1 Aquirhabdus sp. | reverse complement strand
GCAAGATCTGGATTTGGAGCAATCAATACAGGTAGCGGAACCAAGCCTAAATACACAACTGGAAAACCTGCCGCCAAACTATAAAAATAACCCGACAGTGGCGCTGCAAAAATCAGGAAATACAACAAATAATGCACAGCCTCAGCCAACAGTTTCTGTGCCTTTGGAATCGTTGCAACCATTGGCGGCGCTGGATGTGTTAACCGCCAACCAACGCGCACAATCGCCAATAAGAAAACCGTCACACCTAACCACTTATGCCACGAAAAATACTTGAGTTTTATCATGCTAAAAGGCATGTCTGTCATCACCAGACCTAACAAAAAGGCAGCAATAATCAGTAGCGCCATGATCCAATGTAGTCCAATTGCTGTGCGTGTATAATTTTGTGCCACTGGATATACTCCGTTATTGATGGTGTTTGTTTTGTCCCATGATTGCTTTCGAGTATTCATCAGATTACAACAGGTATCTATTTGCTGTTTGTTACCAAATCGCAAAACATTTGATCAATCCTACCTTAAACAAATTACTCGAATTCATAATATTTACTACAAAACTCGTTTAGCCGATATATTGCAGAGAACCATCATCAATCGCCCCATCTCACATCGCGCACTTTCTGGTTAGGCACTTTATCCGTTTTATTTTCAACATAAAATATCTCAAATAAGCACGATATGTTCCAAAAATAGAACGAAGTCAATTTTTATCAGCATTAAAACTTAAATACCCTAGATACAAGCCTTATAATTTCTGTAAAAATAGAGCCTATATTTTTTATGTAACTTCAAAAAAAAGGCTTCGATGATGACAGATTCAGTGCAATTCTCTGGGCAACTTTACCCTGAACATATGACAGAAGCAGCATCTAAAGGCTTTAAATCAGTGATTAATAATCGCCCTGATATGGAAGGTGGCCCTGTCCAGCCCACTTCTGCTGAGATACAAGCTGCTGCTGAAGCTGCTGGGCTGAGCTATGTGGCGCAGCCTGTGATTTCAGGTCAGATTACAGAACAAGATGTCCGCGTATTTGCAGAACATTTGAATGCATTACCAAAGCCAGTTCTTGTTTTCTGTCGTAGCGGTGCACGTTCTAACAATTTGTATCAGTTAGCGAAGCAAATGGATTTGTTGGATGATTGAATGTTATTAGATTCCTTTCTCCTACAATGTAGTTAGTTCAAAATAATTTAAAAATGAGCGCAAAATGGAATTTAAATATGTCATGGGTATTGGCATGCTTCTAGCGGGAATATTTCAATCCACTCTCGCAGCAGCTGAAATGGATTTTGCTACAGCTGAAGCAATTACTAAAGCACAAGCAGCTCAAACTAATACGGAAAATACGCCAGCATTAGGAATTCCCGCGAGTGCTCAATCTAGAGCCATGGCTCTAGTCACTACACAAAATCCTCAAAACCAAGGCTTGATATCAGCTACAGGCTTACCCCCTGTTAGCCAAGTGATAACAGCACCTACACAGAAGCCTGCAACAAGTAAAGATTTGGCGGCGTTATTTCAAACATCATCTTTCAAACCATATAGTGCCGAATTAAAAAAATGCTTACTCGCATCCGCTACTACGGAGCAGAAAGAAAGCATAATGAAGTGGATGTTTGTTGCGTACTCATCCAATCCTTTACTCAATCAAATGGTATCCATTTCCTCTAAAGAACGTGAACGAATCAATAAATCATTTGCAGATACATATAGTACGCTCCTGACTCAAACGTGTAAAAATCAAACTATCGATGCGATGAAATATGAAGGTACTGGTGCTAGAACAACTGCTTTTTTTGCATTAGGTGAAATCGGTGGACGGGAATTAGTTTCGAATCCGACTGTCCTTCAAAATATGAAAGGTTTTACTAAATATCTTGATCAAATGAAATTTGAAAACCAGTCTGACTCTAGTGCAGTAGCATCGAAATAAAAGAGATGAATCTGATGATTCATTATTCAATCATTGGCAAATGGATGAGATTATTCTGAGATCCAAGATACAAAAAGCACTCTTAATTTACCTGACCATTACTTTTATGGTCTTCCTTGCGGCTTCTAGTTACGCAAGGATTACCAAATTCACAGAGCATTTATCAAACTACCACACCGTTACTATTCATCTATTTTGTGATCCTGTTATCGTATTCACATAGCGAGATGAAACCCTGATTACGGCGGTCGGTCAAACTGTTAAACATATTTCTCCCAGAATATGACAAAAATGGCTCTTTTTAGAGCCATTTTTATTGCCTAAATAAAATTATTTCAATGAAATACGTATTTAATACTGCATTTCAAAATAACGTAGACTGACGAAAAGAAAAATATAAACCCAAGTGTCTTTAAGCAACTGTCCAATCTCCCTCGACCTCTCTATAATAGCCGCTCAATGAGCGAGATGAATCCATGAGCGGCAAAACCAAACTTTCCTCCCTAAATCCACGTCAGCAAGAAGCAATGGAGTACGTCAGAGGACCTCTATTGGTTTTAGCGGGTGCAGGTTCAGGAAAAACCGCGGTCATCACACGAAAAATTGCTCATCTGATTGAAAACTGTAATGTTCCCGCACATCGTATCACTGCGATGACGTTTACCAATAAAGCTGCACGTGAAATGAAAGAACGTGTGGGCAAGCTATTACCCAGCGAGAAAATCAAAGGAATTACCGTTTCAACTTTCCATAACTTTGGGTTGAATTTATTACGCATCGAATTGAAACATACACCACTCAAAAACAACTTTTCGATTCTCGATGCAGATGATTGTAAGCGTCTACTGATGGACTTGATGCAGCGTGATAATTTGTCAGGCGCAGATAGTAAAGAGCTGATCGCCAAAGCGATGCGACGCATTTCTGACTGGAAAAATGATCTGTTAACACCCGTTCAAGCGATCAGCACCGCCAAAGACAATGAAGACCTGCAACTCGCACATTTATATGAACTGTATGAACGAAATATTCGCGCCTACAATGCCGTCGATTTTGATGATCTGATCGCTCTACCTACTCGCTTGCTCCAAGATAACGCGGAAGTTCGTGATAAATGGCAGAATCGCGTCAGCTATTTACTGGTTGATGAGTATCAAGATACCAACACGGCTCAGTATACGTTGGTCAAACTCTTAGTGGGTGTGCAGGCACGCTTCACCGCCGTGGGAGATGATGACCAATCCATCTACGCTTGGCGCGGTGCAAAACCAGAAAATATGGCGCTGCTTGCTGAAGACTTCACGCAATTAAAAGTGATTAAACTGGAGCAGAACTATCGCTCCACCAGTCGTATTCTGAAAGCGGCAAACTCAGTGATTGAAAATAATCCGCATTTATTCCAAAAAGCATTATGGTGTGACAAAGCACATGGCGATGTCATTCGAGTTTTGAATTGTCGTAATGATGATGATGAAGCTGAACGGATTGTTCATGACATCATGAGCCATAAACTCATGAATGGCAAAACATGGCAAGACTACGCTGTACTTTATCGTGGCAATTTTCAGGCGCGTGTTCTTGAAACGCATCTACGCCAAATGCAAATTCCTTATAAACTTTCAGGCGGCACATCTTTCTTTGCTCGTGCTGAAATCAAGGATGTCATGAGTTATTTACGTCTCATTATTAATCCTGATGATGACAGTGCATTTCTGCGTATTATCAATACGCCAAAGCGAGAGATCGGCCCTGCCACACTGGAAAAGCTCGGATTATTTGCCCAAGAGTACAGCATGTCTTTACTTATGGCGGCAGGTGATTTACGCCTCGGCATGACCATGAGTCAGAAAAAAGCGGTCATGCATTTGCATGAATTTGCGCAGTTTATTGAACAATACACGCGCGATCTACATGACGATGACAACCCTGTTCCGCTTGTTCGTCAGATGATTACAGAAACAGGTTATATTGATTATATTAAAGAGCAATCGCCAACCCCTCAGGCGGAAAAAAACAAACTCGACAACTTGGAGACCTTGTTTTCAAGTATTCAAAACTTGATTAATCGCGCCGATGATGTAGATGAAAAAAATATTGAAAGCGTGATTCGTAAATTGGTTTTATTGGATTTACTAGATCAGCAGCAAGAAGAGCAAGATACCGACAAAGTGAATCTGATGACCTTGCATGCGGCAAAAGGTCTTGAGTTTCCGTACGTTTACATCATGGGGCTTGAAGAAGAACTGCTTCCCCATAAGAATTCGATTGTTGCCGAAACTATCGAGGAAGAGCGACGTCTTATGTATGTGGGGATCACGCGCGCACGGCAGGGCTTGACTCTCACACTGGCTGAACAACGCAAGATGGGCGGCAACTTACGTCAAACCACTCCGAGTCGCTTCCTCGATGAACTTCCCTCTGAGGAAATCGAATGGTCTGGCAAGAAGAAAAATAAAGCTTCGAATATCGATCCGAAAGCTCAAGCTGCCGCTTATTTAGCCAATCTGAAAGCGTTAATGAAATAATGTGATGATGGGTCAAAATTTTAATGAAAAATGTGACTCAACATACAGATTAACACTAGAGATTTTGTAAATTTACGCTTTAATACAGATATTCGACTTAAGGAAAAACGATGAAGCTGCAACTTAAAATTCTCGACCCACGTATTGGTACAACTTGGCCACTTCCTGCTCATGCAACGCATGGTTCCGCTGGAATTGATTTGCGTGCTTGCTTAGATGAAGCCATTGTTCTGCAACCTAATGCAACAGCGTTAGTTAAAACAGGCATGGCGATTTATATTGAAGATACTGGATATGCGGGCCTTATTCTCCCTCGCTCCGGTCTAGGTCATAAGCATGGTATCGTTCTCGGTAATCTAGTCGGTCTCATTGATTCTGATTATCAGGGTGAACTCATGGTTTCTGTCTGGAATCGCGGGACAACAGCTTTCACACTTGAACCAGGTGAACGTATGGCGCAATATGTACTTGTACCAATTATGCAAACTTCATTTGACATTGTTGAAGAATTTGTCGAAAGTGGACGAGGCGCTGGTGGGTTTGGTCATACAGGCAGACAATAAGTTTGCCCTTGTTCCATTCAGTATGAATGAGCCGCATGATGAGGCTTTTTAGGTAGAGTAAGATCTAAAAAAAGATAAAACGGACGTAAATTCAATGAAGAAAACTGCGCGTAAATCGGGAAGCCAAGAAAATATCGTAGCTAAACTCTTAGCCAAAAAGTTTGATCCTCGCCTAAAACCACTAGCGCTCAACGTGATATTAGCCGTCGCTATGGGTATTGGTAGCTATGTATTGACGCAGCATGTTGTTGAACAACAGCAAAATCAAGCACTCACTGAGTTTGGTCAAAATGCAGCGATTATCATTGATCGTCAAATTGAAGCGTGGGAAGCTGAAAGCAACTTACTCGCACAACAACCTTCTTTAAAATCGACAGGTCGCGTCAAGGCAATCATCGGAATCGATGGTGTGCTTCCCCCTGATCTGAATTTTGCAGATCAAGATCTGCTCAATCGCACCCGCAAAAGCCCCACTGGCGCAGAAATTAGCAACACAGGAGCTCATGCGCTCATCACGACTGCCGTTGCCATGCCAATCGGTGGGTATATGATTAGTGAACGACCATTTTCTGTGCTTGCTGATGATTTAAAGAAAATTACACCCGCAGGCATTCAGCTTACACTGAGTCAAACCATCAATGGTGGACAGCCGTTAAATGCAGTCACGCTAAACAGTGATTCAAACTCCAAGTTAACCAATGTACCGCTCAAAGCCGTCGGCTGGCAGCTCAATGTTGGAACAGTGGCTTCCAGCTCGCTAAACCCATTGACAAATTTACCACTTCTCGCAGGCTTGCTGACCTTCATCGGAACGCTGCTTTCAAGCGCAATCTGGTTCTTTATCAGACCGCAACGTATTATCAATACACCAAACTATCACGCAAGTGGTGATCAACTTGCTCAATTAGATGCAGTTGCGCTTGAATTAACGCCGTCAAAACCAGAGCCAGCACCTATCCCCGTGGCTACGCCTCAGCCAACCATTGAGCCTGAACCAGTAAAACAAGTTACGGCTCCTGAGCCCGCATCAGAAGTGGCTATCGTAGAGCCTACACCAGTGGCAACGCCAGCTGCTGATTTAGATGACCTCTCATATCTTGATGACGCTTTAGACACATCAAATGCTTCTGAAAAAAGTAATCTCATGGAATTTACGTTAGGTAGCAGTGCAATGCTCCCCGAAACTGAGTTCTATCTCGACAAAGGTCTACCAAAGCGTATTTTTAGAGCGTATGACATCCGTGGCAAAGTTACAGACCTCACCGCGGAATGGATGAAACCCATTGCGCGCGCGCTGGGTAGCGAACTACGATCACGTGGACAGATTGAAGTCGTCGTTGGATTTGATGCACGTACCACTAGTGAACAATACGCCGAAATCATGCGCAATGGTCTCGTCGAATCTGGATTACAAGTCATTGATATTGGTATGGTTCCAACCCCTATCATGCACTATGCAGCAAGACAGCACCAAGGTAATGGCATCATGATTACTGCAAGCCACAATCCCGCTGAATACAACGGCGTGAAATGGCTCATGCAACAACAATCTCCACTGCCTGAAGATATTGAAGCAATTTATAGACGTGCTTTAGATCAATCCTTTACAGAAGGCAAAGGCAGACAACGTAAGATTGCATACACTGCCGAGTATCTAGATGAAATGCTGAATGATGTCATTCTCGGTGAAGAACTTAACGTTGTCATTGATGGCATGAATGGCGTCATGGGTGAATTGGCTCAACAAGCCATTGAAACCGCAGGTTGTACTGTTGTCGATCTTGACATTAAACCAAACGGTTCATATCCACACGGTAATCCAGACCCTTGCGAACCAAATCGCCTCAACGAACTCTCCCAGCAAATGATCATTAGCCAAGCAGATATTGGCTTTGCATTTGATGGCGATGGTGATCGTATGGTTGCAGTCACCAAAGATGGGACTGTTGTCACATCTGACCAAATGATTGCATTATTTGCCATGATGATTCTTGAGTCTAAACCAGGTGCTGACATTGTGTTTGACGTGAAATGTAGTCGTACAGTTTCACAAACGATTACCACAAATGGCGGTCGTCCAATCATGAGCCGTAGCGGAAATACTTTCATCCGTCACGCAGTCATGTCTGACAGTAACGATGTAGCTTTTGGTGGTGAATTTTCAGGTCACTATTTCTTTAATGATGGTCGTGGACATGCCTCTGACGATGGTTTATATGCTGCTCTGCGCTTAATGGAATGGCTAGGCCATCGCGGTCAAACCCTCGATGAAGTATTAAAAACACTTCCAACTCGCGTTGGTACTGCGGATATTTATCTACCGCTTGATCAGGATCTACCTCCTAACTTCTTTGCTGAGCTTACCGCAGATGCCGCAGAGGTTGAAGGTGCAACATTGACAACTATTGATGGTGTAAGGCTTGATTTTCAAGATGGATTTGGCATCATACGCGCATCGAACACCGGTGCATTTGTCACGTTGCGCTTTGAAGCTGAAAATGCAATGTCACTTGATCGCATCCGCCAAACCTTCCATGATTTGGTACAAAAACATCAACCTAGTTTGGCAGACAAAATGCCTGACTAATGTCACGTAGAGTGATCTATCGCAGATCACTCTTGACTGCACTGAGAGCCGAGTTAGCCACTATGCCTTTGAACAAAGATCAAGCCCTGAATGTCGCAAAAGTTCTGACCGAAGCACTCCCCTACATTCAACGTTTCGCAGGCAAAACACTGGTCGTCAAATACGGCGGCAATGCGATGACAGATCCAGAGCTTGAACGCTCATTTGCTCGAGATATCGTCTTGATGAAAACCGTTGGCATCAATCCCGTGATTGTGCATGGTGGCGGTCCTCAAGTCGATAACTTACTCAAGCAACTAGGTCGCGTTTCGGATCGTATCGATGGTATGCGCGTCACTGATGCGCCAACCATGGAAGTGGTCGAAATGGTACTCGGTGGCAGCGTCAACAAGTCCATCGTGAACCTCATCAATCAAAATGGCGGGCGTGCAATTGGTTTGACAGGTAAAGATGGCAATCTGATTCGTGCCAAGAAACTTTATCTCGACAAGAAAGATGAAGCAGGTCAAGTCAAACAAATCGATCTAGGTCTGGTTGGTGAAGTTGTCGGCGTTAAAACTGATGTCCTTGATTTGTTCATGCAAAGCGACTTCATCCCTGTTATAGCTCCACTTGGTGTCGATGAAGAAGGCAATACATACAACATCAATGCAGATCTGGTAGCAGGTAAAGTTGCTGAAGCGTTAAAAGCAGAAAAACTCATTTTACTCACCAACATCCCTGGCGTGCTTGATGCGGACAAAAATGTGCTGACTGGACTCTCGACTCAAGATGTCGATCACCTGATCGAAACTGGTGTGATTTACGGCGGGATGATTCCAAAAGTCGGCTGTGCACTTGATGCAGTCAAAGGTGGTGTAGTGAGTGCACATATCATTGATGGTCGTGTGCCACATGCGTCACTACTTGAAGTGTTTACTGATGAAGGCTTGGGTACGCTAATTAGTAATCGGGCGAAGCGTAAATAAGATTAGTTAATCAAAATATAATTTCAAGGTATCTTATGGGGTAGGCATTAATTTTATATGCCTACCTCAACACCACATAAAATATTTTGAACCATAATATAGACACTTCTGCAATGAATATTAATCAAAAGAAACAGACAGAATACGTATTCATCTTTTTGGCTTTATTTGTAGTACTTATTCTGTGCAAAGAATACATCAAAAGGAATTATATCAGTCGAGATTCTTTAAGTATTGCCTGCCCTATCGGTTCACATTTCACAGTTTGGCCAGATACATATTCAAATCAACCTAGCAAAGCTACTGGTATTGGCTGCTTCAATCAGAACGATGACATCAATGGCTGGCACATTGCATGGCAAGCGCAAGGAGTAAAAGAGCATGAGGGATCACAAATCGATGGCTTAGCACAAGGGGAGTGGACCTACTACCATAAGAATGGAAAGATACGATCACGAGGGTATTATATTAATGGTGAAAAGGATGGGGCATGGAAGTATTGGGATGATAAAGGCCTATCGTTAGGGTCAGCTCAGTACTCTAAAGGCAAGTTCATAAAGGCTAGAGATAATCAAGAA
Organism: Aquirhabdus sp.; assembly: GCA_030150135.1. Lineage (GTDB taxonomy): Bacteria > Pseudomonadota > Gammaproteobacteria > Pseudomonadales > Moraxellaceae > Aquirhabdus. The sequence continues at coordinate 13,128 of JASLGO010000020.1, read as the reverse complement.
TAAACCCATAGAGTGTTACAAACACCATTCTATTCCTTTCACACCTCACTTATGTCCTCCACTCGCTCCATGATAACCACCATAGTACGATCCGCTTGAACTTCTCCACCCTGACGATGAAGAATCATCTGAGGAAGAATTAAATAACGCCACAACAAAAATTAATATCCCACCCCATACCCATAACTTCGAGCAATCGCTATAACTACTCATAAAGTCAGAGTCTTCAGCCGATTTCTCAATGATCAACGGCAGAAAGATAATGCCAAATTGTGCGATCAATGTTAGAAAAAATGAACCTGGGCCAAATAAGAAAATCGGGAAATTTACGATCCACAGAATAATACTAAGCCACTTGAGAATATTCTGACTAGGGCTTAAAGGTTCTTTTACAGCTTCTGCTTTAGGTGGTTGCTTCTTACCAAATGCTTGACGAATAAAGTAACCCGAAATTGAAGTCGACAAACTCCAATTCATCTCATTTTGATTACGCTCAGAAACTAGAGTGTCTACGCCATTTTTATATTCGATGATAAAGTTTGTATCACCTATCTTCACTCGCCAATTAAACGCACCAACCGCATATAACACACGTCCCTGATACGCCCATTTGCGATCCCAACGCTTATCTTGGAAAAATGCATTACCCGCTTTTTCCTCTGGCAGCTCGTTGAGGACAACCGTCTTCTGCCAATTTTCCTCACCACCATCTACAAGCCACAAAAAGCCCGCTTCTAAGCTATACAGCAAATATTCAGTCCATAGACTGGAGTCAGTTTCACTCACTTCCTCCATTTGCATAATGCCGATCACGACATAAGCATGATCATCCAGCGTAGCTTTATCACCCAATGAAAGTGCGCTTTTGAGTGTGGTGAGTTCTTTATGCTTAACCAATAATTCTGCTTTATCGCCTGCAATCGCCACCTCAGCACGACATGCAGGACAAGCCAAATGCTCTGCCATTCCCATGACATAAGGAATCGGGCTACCGCAATTAGGACATTCTAGATTGGTGATTTTACCTTTCACTTTTCCTGCTGCAGATTGCAGCCGATCTATATCGCGTAATAGCTGAATTTTGAGACCATTCAGCGTGACCGCACGCCCTTCATACACTTGAGGTGGATAGCCATCGCTGTAATCAAGCGTCATAAAGCGTGCTTGCACGCGCAGATCAGCGACTGATGCTTGCCAACCTTTACCAACGACAAACGGTAGTTCGCCTTGCCCACCCGTACATGTTGCTGTACGGTGATCCGTTACTCGATAACTTGCGGACTTATAAGCAATAATCTGATTAATTGATAATGCGGTGAATTGCGGCGCATCAGGTAGTGCTCCTGTATGCCGCGTCAGAACATACAGACCCGACGCATCAGATAACCAGCCGTTGGTGCCATCATCAAACTGCAAATACCATTCATTCCAGAACCCATCAGGATATTGCAGTTGAATCCGCCCGATCAGGGAAAAACCCAAGCCATCCAGAAATCCACTACTGCCAATTTGCAGCGGTGAATAATCCTCAAGAATTGCCGACATCTTACCTTGATCACGGATGGTGTTTTCATCACGTAACACCGTCGTTTGACAATACTCACAGACCGCCATGACCGATGCAGATGAACGAAAAGTCACCTGCGCACCGCAACTCGGACAAGCAGCACTGAACGCCAAAAACTTCTTCTTACTGGCGGGTGGATTCGGCAAAGACGGATTATTCGGATCAGTCATATCAACGACAACTCAACGGCAACTGATCAATTCGACAACGATTTAAGGATGTCCGCTTTGGTATTATCAAAATCCGCTTGCGTGATTAGACCTTGATCCAGCAACGCTTTCAGTTGAGTCAATCGCGCTACTAAATCGGTTTGCGGCGCAGCCGATGGTGCGGGTGTCGGATTGGCAGTTTGGGCAACTTGTCCAGTCGCATTTTGAATTGCGCCAGCCATGACTTGCCCCATACCAAAACCAGCCGCCATGCCTGCCCCCAGACCCGCAAGACCACCTTCGTTTTGCGCAGCCAAAGGAATTGAAGACGCAACTTGATATTGAGTAAATTTATTCAAATCACCCATCATGCCCATCGAGATTCGAGTATCGATTGCTTTTTGCAGATCTTCAGGTAAGGACACATTTTCAACCACGAAGGCATCCAGCTTAAGTCCATAACGGGCAAATAATGGCGTCATCGCTAGTTTCAATTGATCCCCCATCACACCTTGATTTGCGGCTAAATCAAGGAAAGGAATACCACTTGATGCAATGCCACTGCTAATGTTCGACACAATCAGATTGCGAAGCTGTGGTTCAACTTCTTCACTGCTATAACTAGATTTTGCACCCGTAATTTCTTGATAAAACGCTTTAGGATCAGCAATCTGATACGAATACATCCCGAAAGCACGTAGACGCACCATATCAAAATCTTTATCACGCAAAGTAATCGGCTGCGGCGTTCCCCATTTACGCCCTAATTGCAGTTTGGTGCTAAAAAAGAAAACATCTGATTTAAATGGTGATGCAAAAAACTTATCCCAATTTTTAAGGTTGGTTAATACTGGAAGTGTTTGCGTCGTTAACGTATGTAGTCCAGGTCCAAAAACATCCGCAACTTGTCCTTCATTGACAAAAACAGCGACCTGGCTATCACGCACAGTCAATTTGCCGCCATTTTGAATTTCATTATCTTGCATTGGATAGCGCCACATCAAAACGCCATCGTCTTGCTGATCCCATTCAATAACATCAATAAACTGTTTGCGAATAAATGAACCAATACTCATGATGCACTCCCTTTTTTAATTTCAAAATATACTTTAATTTTTTAGTATCAATGATCTATTTTTACAATGACTACCAAGCTATCAAGACAAGCAACTAAGACAAACAGCCTGCATTCAAAATTCCCAGCGCCAAGCCAATTGCTCCGACAAACCCACCCACCGCAATATTATTATTCAGCATCTGTTGCTTTAGATCAGGAATCAATCGCGCTGTGATCACATAGCCTAGAAGCTGCACAACCATCGCGGCAACAGCCCACCCGATAAAAGCAATAAAACTGGCATGATAGATCGCACAAGCCGCAAGCGTTAATGCAAAACCAATCACAGCACCAGCAAAACTTAAAGTCGCAGCGCTATGACCCGCACGAATCAACGCCATTTCATTATAGGGAGTGAACCACATATAAATTGTTGAAAAAATAGTAGTTAATATACCACCGCCAACCAAATATAAAAGATAGTTCAATAAATAAGGCGTCACCAGATGGCTCAGGTCTTGTCCAATCGCTTGTAGTAAGTCTTGCATAATGGTCTTATCCGTTGATTTCCCTGAACCGCTCACTTTTACTCATGATTAAGTACGATTTCCACGGTTTACAGCATGACGCTCAATATTCTTGGGTGCAAACAGAGTCATTAAACGTTCAAATAACTGTTCGGCTTTCTCACGATTCTCGCCTGTATGATTGCAAACATACACATCCAATGTGACATAGCCATGTTCGCCTTGCTCAGGCCAAGTATGCACTGCCACATGTGACTCTGCCAAGAGCACAACGCCCGTAACACCGATCGGCTCAAACTGATGAAAACGTACGCCAACCACCTGCATCTGAGCGGACTGAACAGCAGCAACAATCTGTGGCTCAAGCACATCCATCGTTGTCAATAAATCAGTTCGGCACTGGCAATCATACAGATCAGCAATCAGATGTATCCCTTTCATATGATTCGACCTGCCGCTTGCCAGCCCCACCAACTTGCTTCTTCAAAAATAGAATAGCCCGATAAATCACTGTGCGCAAACATCACTTTTTGATCGGCGTCGCGGAGCGCTAATAAACCCTTTTGAGACAAATAACCCTTAACTGGCGCGCTCATCGCATGACCTCGCATCATAATTTCGACTCCCGCCACGCAAGACCACAAATCAGTCCCATATACTCTCATCACATCCTGTATACCCACATCTAATAGCTCATATACACTGGCCTTTTGCATCCATGATCGAGCCAATGCAGGCTCTTGATCAGCAAATGAATGATACGCTGTAAACACTGAATACGGCGGACGCGCCACTCGAATCCACTGCTGAGTCGCGGTCACATAACCTAGGCTTTTGCTACCATACACAATATTTTCCCATGACAGCGGTACATCACCAACTTCACGTGGAAAACCATTGAGCCAGATATTGGAAACCAGCCACGGCACATGTGGCAATATATCTTGTTCTACGTCAAAACCGTAATCTTTTAACTGTGGAAAAACATGCTTGAGTACATGCAGCGGCATTGCGCAAATCGCACGTTTGGCATGAATCAATGTCACTTTACCCTGCATATCGGTTGACCAGACCTGTACACCATCACGAGTTTCAACCAATCGCATGGCTGCTTGAGAAAGCTGTTGTGGCAAACTTGCTTGTGATAACTGTGTAGCCAATGGATTCAATCCTGAACTCCATGTCAGCAGAGAAGTCTGATGCGGTTTTTCACTATCATGCACACGGCTCGCAAAATAATGAATCCCAGCCCACGCCGACACCTTATCACTACCAAAACCATAATCATCACGGCAACCATAATCCAGATACCAACGAAAACTTGCCGATGTATATCCTTCACGATCTAACCAGTGATCAAAGGTCATCGTATCCAGTTTTCGCCATTCTGCATCTTGTGAAGACAAAGCTATTGGAATGGCAAACAACACCTTACCATCCGAGCCACGCTTGCCTTTCAAACTATTCACAAACGCAAAAAAACGCCGTTGCTGAATGAAGTCAGACGAACCTGTAGCCGCAGGCGGCATCACTGTATCATGCCAATATTGATTGCCGCCTAACCATAATCGCTCATCTGGCGCATGCACGACGCAGCGCTCATCGTAGCTATTAATATCACCCAAATCCCGCCCTTGCAGAATACCAAATGCTCGCAGCATCTCTTGTACATGCGTCGATTCAGGCGTTGGAAATGGCAAATAATGCGCACCTCGCGGATAACTCACATCCTGCCATTGCCCGCTGCTGGCATTGCCATATTGCTCAAAACCTTGCAGCAATAAAAAATCCTTAAAACCTGCCTGAGCTAATCGCCAGCCCGCGGTTAACCCTGCGATTCCACCACCCAAAATCACCGTATCAACATGTCTTTCACGACTCGGTGTCGGTAATGCCTGACGTCCCCAATCCCGTGCAAAGTGATGTCCTTGTTTCATACCGCCATCCAGCACTTTCACAGGTAGCCATGGTGGAATAATCGACCACGACGGCCAGCGACATCCCGCCATCAAGCTACTGGCAGCGGTAAAACCTAAGAACTGACGACGGTTCATGCAAATAACTCAATGGGAAACACAAAATATCCTTTTCAATTATATGTAGGGGCAACCCTTGTGGTTGCCCTCACGATTCAAATAGGGCGACCAAAGGTCGCACCCTACATCAAATCAAATTTTCAATCACCAACATCACCGAATCACATCACCCCAATCTTGCTGGAAATAATGCACCAACTGCTGATTATTCAACTCATTCGGTTGCACGTTCCAACGCTTCATATCAGGCGGAAAATGAAACATCGCCTCAGTCGTTTCTTTGTCTAAAAACGTCATCGGCAAACTATATTTCGTCGGCGGCTGATAGTTTGGGAACTTGGAACCAATCATAAAACCCCACTCACCAAATGAAGGCACAAGGGCATGATACGGCGTGGTGTAAAAGCCAGCTTTTTCTAGCGTCGCCGCCACACACCAGAAAGAACGCGGCGCATGATACGGCGAAGTCGATTGCACAACAACCAAACCATGTTCAGACAAATGTCGCGCAACCAAGCGATACATTGGCACCGAATATAACTTACCTAACCCGAAATTCGACGGATCAGGAAAATCTATAAGGATGGCATCAAATGTATCGGCATTATTCTCTAGCCAACGCGCAGCATCATCATTGATCACTGTTGCCCTCGGATTGAGAAACGACTTTTGATTGAGCGCGGTCAGTTCGGCATTGGTCGAAAACAACTTGGTCATTGCAGGATCTAAATCTACGAGTGTCACATGCTCAATATTTGGATAACGCAACACCTCACGTAGCGCCAAACCATCGCCACCACCCAAAATCAACACCCGTTTTGCCCACGGCATCGCACCTAGAATCGGATGCACCAATGCTTCATGATAACGATGCTCATCACGACTGGAAAACTGCAAATTGCCATTGATATAAAGCCGTAAATCATCCTTCCATTTGGTAATGACCAAACGCTGATATTGTGTGGTCTTGGCATAAATCACTGGATCGCCAAACAATACCCCTTCAGACCATTTCACCAGTCGATCAGATGCTACAAATGCCGCCAACAGAATCATCATGGAAAAAATCGTGCGATTAAACAACAAACGCATTTTTGGCAATTCATCGCGAAAGCGCCAAGCCGTCCAACCTGCAATGCCAGCATTAAACAAACCAAAAAGAAGCCCAGAGCGCGCCAGACCTAATTTCGGAGCGAGAACCAATGGAAACAACAAAGAGACAGCAAGTGCCCCTAAATAATCAAATGTGAGAACCTTACTGACCAATTCACTAAATGCAGTCTGGCGTTGATTCAGAATCCGCATCACCAGTGGAATTTCCATTCCCACCAAGATGCCGATAATCAACACTAACGCATACAACACCACTCGGAATGGCATCGACAACCAAGCAAAAATGACAAACAAAAATGTTGCCGACAATCCACCAACCAAACCCACAAATAATTCAACTTCGATAAATCGTTGTAGAACCTGATCATCTTTAACATATTTCGACAGATGTGAACCAATCCCCATCGCAAACAAATACGTTCCGATAATGGTCGAAAACTGCAAGATCGAATCACCCAGCAAATAACTGGCAAGTGCTCCCGTAATCAGCTCATACGCCAAGCCACATGACGCAACAACAAAGACGGAAATAATCAGCGAGCGATCAATCGCCAAATGAGGTTTAGAGGAATGTGGAGTCATGACAAATCGAGTCTGTTCTAGTCTGTGCAAATTATCGAAGAATATCAGTATTCATCTAGGGCGTGTTGACATTTGGTCTTTGTAATGAAATGCGATGAAACATGAGATAAAACTATATTTATATTACTGATTGGCAAAAAAGCCTTGTGACATTGGAAATAACGATCATTGTTGCGACAGAACAGTTCCGATTAACTTATGCACACCTCATCGAGACATCACGTAACGATGCACCGATTTTATCCCATTCAAGATCAGACCCATTCAAGATCAGAATGGTTAGCTGCTATAAACAAGGAATGCTTACATGTCCACACTCGCCCGTCCCATCGATCCAATGATGCCTCGAAAACTGTTTAACTCAGATCACGAAGCATTCCGTGCCACTGCACGCCGCTTCTTTGAGCAGGAAGTCATTCCAAACACTGAACGTTATGAAAAACAGCAACACGTCGATCGTGACCTCTGGAATAAAGCAGGTGAACTCGGTCTACTTTGCGCAACGATGCCAGAAGAATTTGGCGGTTCAGGTGTGGATCGCTTGTACAGTATGATTCTGATTGAAGAACAAGGTTACGCGATGGATTCCAGTAGCGGAATGTCTCTGCACTCAGACATTGTCGCAAACTACATCAACAACTTTGGCAATCAAGAACAAAAACTCGCATGGTTACCGAAAATGGCAACAGGCGAAGTCGTCGCCGCGATTGCCATGACCGAACCCGGCACAGGTTCAGACCTACAAGGTGTTCGCACAACCGCAGTTTTAGACGGCGATGATTACATCGTCAATGGCTCCAAAATCTTCATTACCAATGGTTATCTCTGCGATATGGCAGTTGTCGTTGTCAAAACTGGCAATACCGAAAAAGGTTCAAACAACCTATCACTTCTGATTATTGATGCCAAAACGCCAGGTTTCACCAAAGGCAAACCGCTCAACAAAGTCGGCATGAAAGGGCAAGATACTTGCGAATTATTCTTTGATAACGTTCGCGTCCCTAAATCCAATTTGCTCGGTATGGAAGGCATGGGCTTCTTTATGCTGATGAAAGAATTGGCATGGGAGCGCTTAATCGTGGCAATCATTTGCCAGGCAGGCGCAGAAGCTGCTTTCGCCCAAACTGTTAAATATGTAAAAGAACGCAAAGCGTTTGGCAAAACCGTTTCTTCATTCCAAAACACACGTTTCAAACTTGCTGAAATGCGTAGCGAAATCGATATGGGTCGCGTCTATGTGGATCGTTGTATGGAACTGCAATTGACTGAAAGCCTCCCAATCGAAGCCGCTGCTGCTGCAAAATACAAGCTCAGCGATATGTTTAGCAAAGTGGTTGATGAGTGTGTACAGTTGCATGGCGGTTACGGCTATATGCTCGAATACCCTATCGCCCGCGCCTACATTGACAACCGCGCAAACCGTATCTATGCGGGAACCAATGAAATTATGAAGGAATTGATTTCTCGCACACTGTAATTTGAAGTAATGATCAGAGAGCCCATTTATATTTCATAAGTGGGCTTTTTTATTTCTAGACGAATTTATTTGCAATAATCAGTCGAATGTCTGTAATCTCAGCACAGTTGCATAAGGATAGAACCTCAGGAGACCAAACTAATGCCTTTAACTGAATATTTCATCTGGTTTCTATTCTTTCTTCTTGCGTTTGTTGCTATCTATGGTTATCGCATACTACATACAAGAGCACGAACAGCACTTGCCAATACGACACAGACTCCATCAAACCTTAAATCATTAAAGAAACTTAACAAGCAAGGCAAAAAAGGTCTTCCAAGTTTTATGAGTACATTCGTTGGAGCTTTCTTTAGCGTGGTGTTAGTGTTTGCCCTTTACAAATATTATGAATGGAACCGAATCGATACGATTGCAAAATTCCAAACTATAGCAACGACTGCAATGCAGAATGAATGTACAATTAATTGCGCTGCTTATGGTATTACACAGAACCAGCTGGTTGGTCCACAATTAGAACAAGACTGTTGTTATGGTAGAGAGAGTTATCCAGATTATATTTTTACGTGGCAATCAAATGATCCTAAAGTGATTTTAAAAGAACACTTAGATACTTCAGGTACAAATGCAGCTTGGTTCGGCACTCGTGTGAAAGAAGATACTGCATCGACTATTCTTGTACGCGGTGATATGAGCAATGTCATTCAACAAAACCAAAACATCATTGATGGTGCTTACAAACATGCCTTGGAAATCACACCATCAATGCATGCCAGCTTTGCCGTCATTCATTTAATGATTGCACCAAACGGACAGGTTACCGAGAGTAGTATCATATCAACTGACATCAATAGCATTGAATTTAAAAATAATCTGCTAAAGATTTTCAGCAACTTGCACTTTAGCTCAGGTAATTTTCAAACCACGTACTACACATATCATTTACAACTGAAATAAAAATAGGGCGTTTTGACATTTAGTTTTTGCGATAAAAAAAGCCCTGTAATCTTGCAGGGCTTTTTTTATCCAATCCGGTATTACATATGCGACTTATTCTTATCGCGATTTGCACCGACTTTCTTATCCAATCCACCAAATAACTGCTTTAATTTACGTGTAAATCTGCCACGTTTATTCTTTCTCAGCTTCTCTTCCTCACTAGTGAGCCATGCAATTTGAATCACACGACGCTCACCTTCATAAGGAAGATGACCATGGAAAGAATTTTCGGCACGTTTAAAAATCGTAAAATTACCGTATGTTGGTCTCATCTCAGGAACAACAACATCTTCAATATCATCTATTCTTTTTAGAAAGCGTAAGCAGCCATCACTTGTATCTGGCCAAGTATGATTCATATAAATCAATGCCGTTGCGACTTTCGATTTACTATCAGTATGAATCGTACCAAAACGCTTATTAAACATGTGGCACAGTGTAATCAGCGTCGGATATTGATAGAGATTATCAATCCCCAGCATAGCACCGACATGATTTGAAAACTCTTCCGAAGTGAGTTCTTCAACAAATGCATTAATCGATGGTCCACACTCTTCTGGATTATAAGGCAAGAAGCCAGCTTCTTTATATTTTGGATAATCGCGATCTAGCTCAGACTCATCCGTAGCTGAAAGCATATTGCCCGCAAGCACAAAATTAAACGGTTCTTGATATACTTGGCACGACTGATCAAAAGCATCTTTTTGAATATATTTAAACATTACGTTGACCTGCTTAAATTTGTTGAGATGAGAACATTTTCCCGATGACAAAACACACAGCAAAATAATTCAAAAAATATTCCTGATTAAGCAATCAAGAACATACGCAAACGAGATACATATAAAAACGATAAACGAGAAAAAACCTTGCGAATAATCACAAGGTTTACTTTATCTACAACAACCTACGAACTGGAATGCGAGCTTATCACACAAGATTCAGAATCTTACTTCTTCTTCTTCGGACCGATCAGCATACCCATTTGCTTGCCTTCCATCTTCGGTGCTTGCTCAACAATCCCGATATCAGCTACATCAGCTTCAATACGCTGTAATTGTTTCAGACCAATTTCTTGGTGAGCCATTTCACGACCACGGAAACGTAAAGTAATTTTGACCTTATCGCCGTCTTCTAAGAAACGCTCAATTGCACGGAATTTGACTTGATAGTCACCTTCTTCAGTACCTGGACGAATCTTGATTTCCTTGACTTGGACTTGATGCTGCTTCTTGCGAGCATCTTTTTGCTTTTGTTTGAGATCAAACAAATGCTTGTTATAGTCCATGATTTTACAAACTGGTGGCTCAGCATTGGCAACGATCTCAACTAAGTCAAGCTGTGCCGCTTCTGCTGCACTGATTGCCTCAGCCAGAGAAACAATGCCTTTTTGTTCGCCATTTTCATCGACTAACCGTACTTGTGCGGCTTCGATTTCACCATTAATTGCAGGGCGATTGCTTTTTGCGCCCTGCGGACTGCGTGCTTCGGGTTTGTTCACTCTTGCTCCAAAATATGCCTGCCTCGCTCGGCAACGGCGGATTGAACCAATGCCACAAATGCATCTATGGTCATCGTTCCTAAATTTTTGCCCCCACGTGTACGCACATTGACAGTACCGTCTTCAACTTCACGGTCGCCCATAACCAACAAATAAGGGACACGTTCTAATGTACGCTCGCGGATTTTAAATCCAATTTTTTCGTTTCTCAAGTCACTGATCGCACGAATGCCATGTTGACCGAGCTTGTTTACCACATCACGGCACGTACCAGCTTGACCATCTGTGATATTCATCACACATGCTTGCACTGGACTTAACCATGGTGGCATTAAACCTGCGTAATGTTCGATCAGTATACCAATAAACCGCTCAAAACTACCAAGTATTGCGCGATGGAGCATAACTGGATGGTCACGCTGGTTATCTTCCGTCACAAAAGACGCATCTAAACGCATTGGCATATTGAAATCGCACTGGATTGTACCACACTGCCAAACACGTCCCAGACAGTCTTTCAGCGAGAATTCAATTTTCGGGCCGTAGAATGCACCTTCACCCGGTTGTAAGTCCCATTTCAAACCTGCAGCATCAAGTGCATCCGCCAAAGATTTTTCAGCGAGATCCCATAACGAATCATCACCTACACGTTTTGCTGGACGTGTTGAAAGTTTCATCTGTACATCGTCAAAACCAAAGTCTTTATACACTGCTAATGTCAATGCAATAAAATCAGCCACTTCCTGACCAATTTGTTCTTTGGTACAGAAGATATGCGCGTCGTCTTGCGTAAAGCCACGCACACGCATAATGCCATGCAGCGAACCTGACGGCTCATTACGATGACATGAACCGAACTCGGCAAGACGCAAAGGCAGATCGCGGTAAGACTTCAAACCTTGATTAAACACCTGAACATGACATGGACAGTTCATTGGCTTGACTGCGTAATTGCGATTTTCCGAATGCGTGGTGAACATATTTTCGGCATAGTTCGCCGCATGTCCTGATTTTTCCCACAACACCAAATCCACAACTTGCGGAGTTTTGATTTCCAGATAACCGTTATCTTTTTGAACCTTACGCATGTATTGTTCAAGCACTTGATAGATTGTCCAGCCATTTGGATGCCAGAACACCATGCCCGGTGCTTCTTCTTGCATGTGGAACAAATCTAAGGCTTTACCAATTTTACGATGATCGCGTTTTTCAGCTTCTTCGATACGAGTAATATAGGCTGCGAGCTGTTTTTTATCTGCCCATGCAGTACCGTAAACACGTTGTAGCTGTTCGTTCTTCGCATCGCCACGCCAGTACGCACCAGACAACTTAGTCAGCTTAAATGCTTTCAAAAAACGTGTGTTTGGGACGTGTGGACCGCGACACATGTCGACATATTCTTGGTGATAATACAACCCCATCGCTGTTTCATCTGGCATATCTTCGATCAGACGCAACTTATAATCTTCATTGCGTGATTGGAATACCGCGATTGCTTCTGCACGCGGAGTCATTTTTTTGATGACATCATAGTCCGCATCGATCAGCGTTTTCATACGCGCTTCGATGGCCGCAACATCATCTAATGTAAAAGGTTTTTCACTATAGATGTCGTAGTAAAAGCCTTCCTCAATCACAGGGCCAATCACCATCTTCACATCTGGACGCAACTGTTTCACCGCATGACCAAGCAAATGCGCGCAAGAATGGCGAATGATTTCCAAGCCCTCCTCATCTTTTGGCGTGATGATTTGCAGCGTTGCATTTTCAGTAATCAGATCAGAGGCATCGACGAGTTTGCCGTTGACTCGACCTGCGAGGGTGACTTTCGCCAATCCTGCACCAATACTTTGAGCAACATCCATAACGGACACGGCTTGGTCGAATTGTTTTTGATCGCCATTCGGCAGAGTGACTATCACTGGAGAATCGGTAATTGGAGCTTGTGACATAACAATAGATCCTTGGGGAGTGATGGCCTATACGAAAGGTCATATCACCGCGAGATAAAGAACGTAATATAAAATTGGAAGCCGAAGACTTTATCAAGTTTCTAGGGAAAAGTCATGTTTTAAGCATTACTTAAGCTCAAAAATTACTTAATCATTAGCTGTGCGGAATCA
>JASLGO010000040.1 GCA_030150135.1 Aquirhabdus sp. | reverse complement strand
AGTGGATCCAAGTTTGCTTTCTGATGCCCACGGTTACGATAAGCTGCAATCAACTGCAACACACCAACCTGACGACGTTCATGATCAGTACTGACCGAACTTTGTGCCATCGGTTGCGCGCGAGTGGAATTTCGAGCTAATAATAGGAACTGCTCAATCACATTGCTATGTGGTTGGTCACCTTTTGGATACTGGTCGAACAATGCCTTCCAGTCTGAACTAACCGAACTTGCATCGGTCAGATAACGCTCATAGAGTTCTTCGATATAGGCCGCGTTTTCTCCGGATAACTCAGTATCCGCTCGCTGCATCTGTGCCTCTTGCATGAGTTTACTCGTCTTTAAATCAACACCAATCTAACCTTTTACAGAACCGTTGAAATGAAACTTCATCTTGCAGTTCTGCGCCTAAAAATGCCTCACCATTCCGTTCAACCTCGCACTTATCAAGCGATTTGGATGAACGTAAACTTCACCAATTGAGCACTCAATTTTTCCATTGAACGCTCACCCAAGACTATGCCAAACACACACGGGTTGCTAGACATAAACCAACACTTTACGTTGATTTTTGTAGACAAAACCGCTGCTAAGCATTTACCTCCGCCTGATGATGAAGAGAATGTTCTAGACCGCAAGGTCTAGGGTGGACATTTTTATACAAGTCAGATTTGCAAAACAGGTGATCAATCATAACAACCTGCTTGGCAAATATGACTTTGCGCCACAGCGCACAATCATTAAACCAAATTTATATCACAACATTACATAATTACTGCACAAGATATAGCAATCTGCATGCCATGTTTTATGGTTGAAAATCCTATCATGTGAAAGCACACTCTTTTGATTTTTTTGAGCTATAGCTGATATTAAGCAAGAAAATATTACTACGCAATCACCAAACAATATCAAAAAAAATCCCAGAATCATGCACCACAAAAACAAAAACGCACCTCAAGGGTGCGTTCTTTTGAACCAGATTAGATCAACCTGCTTGCTCAAGAATCATATTACGGATATGACCTATCGCTTTGGTTGGGTTCAAGCCTTTTGGACAAACTGATACACAGTTCATGATGCCACGGCAGCGGAATAAGCTAAATGGATCATCCAGATCAGCTAAACGCTTCGCGGTATCCTTATCACGAGAATCCGCGATAAAACGATAAGCTTGAATCAATGCAGATGGGCCCAAGAACTTATCAGGATTCCACCAGAATGAAGGACATGATGTCGAACAGCAGGCACACAAGATACACTCATATAAGCCATCCAACTTCTCACGATCTTCTGGAGATTGTAGACGCTCTGTCGGTGGAGCTGGCTGCTCATTAATCAGATATGGACGAACTTTTTCATACTGAGTATAAAATTGATTCATATCCACAACCAGATCACGAATCACTGGCAAACCTGGCAATGGACGCAAAACAATCTTCGCTGGCAAATCATTCAGGTTTTGCAAACATGCGAGACCATTTTTACCATTGATGTTCATACCATCCGAACCACAAATACCTTCACGGCATGAGCGACGGAATGACAAGGTTTCATCCATTTTTTTCAATTTAATCAGCGCATCAAGCAACATGCGATCATGATCTCCCAGCTCTAGCTGGAAGGTTTGCATGTAGGGGGCTTTATCCTTATCAGGATCATAGCGATAGATTTCAAAAGTACGGATTCCGTGACTCATCTCGAATGCTCCTAATTAGAATGTACGTGGCTTAGGTGGAATACAATCAACAGTCAGTGGCTTAGTACGCACTGGCTTGTATTCCAAGCGGTTGTCTGACGAGAACCACAATGTATGCTTACGCCACTCTTCATCATTACGACCATTTGCCATCGTTGGATGGTCAGCAGGATACTCGTAATCAACAACAGTATGCGCACCACGGCACTCTTTACGTGCAGCAGCAGAAATCATGGTTGCTTTCGCAACTTCATACAGGTTTTCAACTTCCAATGCTTCAATACGTGCGGTATTAAACACTTGTGATTTGTCACCCAAATGAATATTTTTCACACGCGGTTCTAATGCAAGAATCTGTTTAACACCTTCATCCATCATCGCTTGCGTACGGAAAACGGCAGCATGTGTTTGCATGATCGCACGAATTGCATCGGCAACATCTTGCGCATTCTCACCTTGCGTTGAGTTTTGCAATTTGTTGATACGCGCCATACTGCGTTCAAGCACATGCGATGGTAATGGCTTATAGTCGCTAGATGATTTATTCACGCTTTCTGTGATGTGATCACCAGCGGCTTTACCGAACACGATCAAATCGAGCAATGAGTTCGTACCCAAACGGTTTGCACCATGAACACTCACACAAGAGCACTCACCGATCGCATACAGACCTTTAACAACCACATTTGGCTCACCGTCTTTTGGTACAACAACCTGACCGTGAATGTTGGTTGGAATACCACCCATTTGATAATGGATCGTCGGTACCACAGGAATCGCTTCTTTCGTGCAATCCACGTTCGCGAACTTCTTACCAATCTCGAATACCGATGGTAGGCGTTTCATGATTGTTTCTTTGCCCAAGTGGGTCAAATCGAGCAATACATAATCTTTGCGAGGACCACAACCACGACCTTCTTTGATCTCTTGGTCCATTGAGCGAGACACGAAATCACGTGGTGCCAAATCTTTCAGAGTGGGCGCATAACGCTCCATGAACGGCTCACCATTCGCATTACGCAGTACACCACCCTCACCACGACAACCTTCAGTCAAGAGCACACCAGCGCCCGCAACGCCCGTTGGGTGGAACTGCCAGAATTCCATATCTTGCAATGGAATACCTGCGCGAGCAGCCATACCTAAGCCGTCACCAGTATTGATGAACGCGTTGGTTGACGCCGCGAAAATACGACCAGCACCACCAGTTGCAAACAAGGTTGCTTTGGCTTGGAATACACCAACTGTACCCGTTTCTTGGTCAATTGCAGTCACACCAAGCACATCACCCTCGTCATCACGGATCAAATCTAACGCGATCCACTCAACGAAGAACTGAGTACCCATTTCCAAATTCTTTTGGTATAGCGTATGCAATAGCGCATGACCTGTACGGTCAGCAGCAGCACATGCACGTGGAACTGCTTTTTCACCATAATTAGAGCTATGACCACCGAATGGACGCTGGTAGATTGTACCGTCCGCATTACGGTCAAACGGCATACCCATGTGTTCAAGCTCATACACCATTTTTGGTGCTTCGCGAGTCATGAACTCAATCGCATCTTCGTCGCCGAGCCAGTCACCACCTTTTACGGTATCGTAAAAGTGATAATGCCAATTATCTTCTGCCATGTTTCCAAGGCTTGCACCAACACCACCTTGTGCCGCAACAGTGTGCGAACGTGTTGGAAATACTTTCGTTAAAACTGCAACTTTTAGACCTGCGCGCGCAAGTTGTAATGAAGCACGCATACCTGAACCACCACCACCAACAATGACGGCGTCAAAGTTCAGGGTCTTGATATTGCTCATGTCATCTTTGGACAATGCAGCCACAAATACTCTCCTTAAACCTATATCGCTTTGCTTTGATACAGCGTATCGCTTTGATAAAACCAGTCGCTGCGATTACCAGAAAATCTGGATACCCCAAAGTACAAAGACCACGATTGAAATTACGGTGGCAGCTTGCAATACCAAGCGTACAGCCACTGAACCATTGATATAGTCAGTAAAAATTGTCCACATACCAACCCACGCATGACCTGCCAAAGCAAGAATTGTGAGCAAGCTAAACAGCTTCATGGGCAACGCCATCATAAAGTCATGCCAATTGACATAATTGAGCGTATTGCTCAAAGAATGACAGAGAATCCAACCAAAAACGACAAGGGTATACACCGCCAGCACAATCGCTGAAAGACGCTGAACAACCCAATCACGAGAACCTGATCCCGTTAATCCTGTTGCACTTTTCATTAGAGCACCACCCAAACAAAGGCTGCTACGATACCCACACCTGATGCAGCGAGCATTAACCAAGCAGCAGTACGTCCGCTTTGTAGCTCTTCAGCAACACCGATATCAGCAAGTAAATGTTTAATCCCTGCAAAAAGATGATAGATCAACCCTGCAAGAAATACCCAAACCACAAAACGTACGCAAATATTGCCAAAAACTTCATTATGGACAACATCGAACTCTTGTGGAGAAGCTAATGAACGCTGGAGAACATAAAGCAATGCAGGAATTAAAAGGAACAATACGACACCAGAGATACGGTGCAGAATCGATGCAATCGCCACTGGCGATTTTAGATTGACACTAATCACCTGACTTAGTGGCAAATTGACAGGTCTTTTGCTTTTCAAGGCGGTCATCCTGTAAATAGTGACTTAGAAGATTTACCTAGCGCCGAACTACTCTACTTGAACATCTATGCGAGCAGCCAAATGCTGGGGTTAGAAATTAGATTAAAAACCTGAATACAATGCACCATTACAATGCGATGCAAAAATGGGTCTAAAACGTGTCGAAATTATAATGACTGAAACAAACAAATACAAACAACATCGGTATGATTGACAGCTTCTTTTCGGTGCCCACTCCTCCCTACGCCCAGAAAAAAGCAACAATATGCAACAAATTCGGTTATATATTAATCATATTTATTTCTAAAAAGCCCACATCACCAGATTAAATGATTAAAGTGTTTATGCACATCACGATGCTTGCTATCTTGTCGTCACAATTAACTCAAGACACTTTTTGCTAATCAGTTGCCGTTTTTTATTGTTTTTATAGTAATATACGGCGCATTGTTTTAGGCGTGCTCTGAATACATCATAAAATGCGATTCAATGAGGTTCAGCTGAGCAGCCTAGGCACAACAGATTCTTTTAGTGGAATAGTGTTGATTTAACCTGATTCTGATTTACATGTTGCACAACTGCACTGTACTTTTTCTCAATCATCTCGATGGTTTATCGTTTCTGGAGAGTTTCCAAATGTCTGGCACTTCGACTGGCAAAAAAGCCGTACTCACGCTCAACGAACAACAAATTGACTTACCGATTTATAGCGGTACGCTTGGCCCTGACGTGATTGATGTCAAAG
>JASLGO010000105.1 GCA_030150135.1 Aquirhabdus sp. | reverse complement strand
CATCGAGCCACTGACCGTTGCAAAGCCAGCCAGCTTATCGCCAAGTTCACTGGCGATTCGGAAAGTCATCATCGCGCCATTAGACATGCCCATGACATAAATTCGGTTTGGATCAACATTGTGTTCATTGATTTCCCGATTCATGATGGCGCGGATTAAGCCGACGTCATCGGTTTTTGTATTTTTACTTTCATCTGCACGACAATCATTCCAGCCTTGTTTGCCGTCACTGCCTTTTGCACCATCAGGTGCGGCGATAATCAGCCCTTCTCGGTCAGCAATTTTGAGCCAGATGGACATCGGCGCTGCACTGCGCTCTTGTCCAAGTAATTGCGCTGCTGAACCCATGTGACCGTGTAACAAGATAACCAGCGGATGTTTGCCCGTTGGCATCTGATTGGGTAAGGCGAGGAGGTAGTGACGTTGTCCTTCATGACGGGAAATTGCTTCTGATGTGATTGTGGTGGCGAGTCCGACTTGGCTGATACAGGCACTGGCAAGTAAAGAGAGCCCGATGAATGCTGATTTTGTCGATTTGCGAGTCAACATAGTGATGCCTATTTGGTGATGTTCACGCTAGGATTGAGTGATGACAAGGGTTGCGATGATGATTTTTGTGGTGATGGCAACTCCACCCATTGTCCATCTCTGACTTGATAGACGGTGATTTTTCCAACTTTCAGATCACCTTGCGGATCAAATTGAATTTGATTCGTGACACCTGCGTAGTTGGTTTTCTTCAGTTCGGGAGCATAGACTTTGGGATCTGTTGAATCTGCCATTTGCATGGCTTTGGCGACAATCTGTGTCGCATCATAATAATACGGTGCATAGAGTTGAACAGGACCGTATTTTTGCTCAAATCGTTGTTTGAAAAACAAACCTTGTCGCATTCTTTCAAGTGGTAAACCCGGCAATGTCGTCACGACGCCTTCTGCGCCTTTTCCAGCGAGTTTAATAAACTCAGGTGTATGTACGCCATCGCCAGCGATGAATTGTGCTGCAATCCCTAAGTTACGCATTTGTTGAAGTATGGCAGCTGCTTGTCCATCGTTGCCTGCGAAGAAAATAAGATCAGGCGATTTGCTTTTGATCCGAGTGAGAATAGCGTTGAAATCAGTTTCTTTATCGCTGGCAGACTCGCGTGCAATGAGGTTGCCATTGATTGTTTTTAAGTATTTTTCGAACTCATCCGCCATGCCGACACCGTAAGCACTACGATCATCAATAATCGCAATCTGTTTGGCGTCAAAATTTTGGACAGCAAATTTGGCTAAAGTCTGACCTTGTTGAATATCGTTGGCAATTAAGCGGAATGTATAAGGGAAACCTTGCTGAGTATATTTTGGATTGGTCACGGCGGGTGCGAGTAAAGGAATGCCTGCTCGGTTATAGACCTGCGATGCAGGTAAGGTCGTGCTGGATGTGGTATGTCCGATAACCGCATTGACGTTAGCATCAACTAATCGTTGCGCGGCGTTGGTGGCATGGCGTGGATCAGCTTGATCATCTTCACTTTGAATCTTGAAATGAATGATTTTGCCTGCAATCCGAATTTTTTGAGCATTCAGATCATCAATGGCGAGGCGGACGCCATTTTCTTCATCTTTTCCATAATGCGCCAACTCCCCAGTCAACGCCCCAACATAGCCAATCGTGACGGTATTTTCTGCTGGAGGCGTATTTTTTTTAGCGCAATCACTCAATGATAAACTCATGAGCGTGAGCCCAAATACGATGCCGATTTGATGGGTGAGTGGATGCGTTTTAAGGAACGTCTTTGAAGTTTTAGAAATCATGGCGTGTAGGCGGTTAATAAAAGATCTTTCTCAAAGATAGCATGATTTTGGTCACAGCTATATCAGGTTTCTTACAATCTATTTTTTCATAAAAGCATGTAGATAAAAAACGAGATTTTTTTAACAATTCAAAACGTCATTTACTGGTAAACATGCGTTATTGTTAGGCTTGAAAATTAATAAATCATGAAGGGGCAGAATGATGTCACGACGTTTCTTTACCGCAGTTGCTTTGTCTTCGGTTCTCTTAACAACATTGCCAGGTTGCGGTTACAACACGTTGCAAGCTCAGGATCAAGCCGTACAGGCCAGTTGGTCTGAAGTACTTAATCAATATCAGCGTCGTGCTGATTTGGTTCCTAATCTCGTCAATGTCGTGAAAGGTTATGCGACACATGAGCAAAAAGTCTTGACGGAAGTGACAGCCGCGCGTGCATCTGTTGCGGGTATTAAGGCAACGCCAGAGTTGGTGAATGATCCAGTGGCATTCAAGAAATTTACCGATGCGCAAGATCAGCTACAAGGTTCTTTATCACGTCTGATGGCGGTCACCGAAAATTATCCTGATTTAAAGGCCAATCAAAATTTTATGGATTTATCAGCCTCTATTGAGGGTACTGAGAATCGTATTGCAGTTGCGCGTGGTCGCTATATTCAGGCGGTTCAGGCTTATAACTTAACCGTTCGCCAGTTTCCATCTAACCTGACTGCGAAGGCTGTAGGCATGCAGGTGAAGCCGAATTTTAGCGTGGGTAATGAAGCTCAAATTTCACAAGCCCCGACGGTGAGCTTCGGTGGGTCGTAAGGTATGAATGCCTCGGTTGCAGCGAGAACTTCGTTTCTGGCAGGTTTGCTGGGAATTGCGGTGAGTTTTACCAGTGTGTCTGTATTTGCTGATGATGCGATAGATACAGTTGTTGCTGCAAACGTTGCTAAAACAACGGCACTTGCGCCGCTGCCGAAGATTATTCCTGTGCCATTGCCACCAAATTCTGCATCAAATCAGCCAAATGCTACTGTAACTCCAGCGGCTCCTTCTGCAATTGATGCAGGTAATGGCGAGCTTTTGACATTGCCTACGCTCAATGCGCCTGTAATTGATCAGGCGAATGTATTGAGCGCCGCAGATAATCAGCAACTCAGTGACCAATTACGCGCCATCCACAATGCGGGTCGTGCACAAATTGGGTTGGTTTTGGTGAAGAGTACGCAAGGCGAACCGATCTTTGATTATGCGGGTCGTGTATTTACCGCTTGGAAATTAGGCGATGCAAAACGAGATAATGGTCTGCTCATTGTTGTCGCGACGCAGGATCGAAAAATACAAATTCTGACGGGTTACGGTTTAGAAGGTATTATTCCCGATATCATCGCTTCTCGCATCATCCGAGAACAAATCACACCGCAATTTAAAACAGGTCAATATGCCGCGGGGTTAAAGGCGGGTATTGATCGGATTGATTCAATTTTGCAAGAAGATCCAGAAACGGCCAAAGCCGAAGCAGATCAACTTAAAGCTCAACAGAATCAGCAACAATCACAAGGTGGGGCTGTCTCTGGAAACTTCATTTTACTGTTGATTGTCTTGGTTGTGATTGGTCAATTCACGCAAATGATCTTTGGCCGCGTTCTGAGTTCTGGTGGATTGGCGGCGGCAGGTGTTGGGATTGGTTTAATGACAGGTGCAGGACTAGCCGCAAGTTTGTTGCTGGGCGGAGTCGTGTTTGTCTTGCTTCTAGTCGGAGTTTTGCCATTTCTCAGCATGTTTGGCGGCATGGGTGGCGGTGGTCGAGGCGGAGGATTTGGCGGCTACAGTGGTGGTGGCGGTTCATTTGGTGGTGGAGGGGCGTCGGGATCATGGTAAATCATCCATTCAGTTCACAAGTACAAAGCCATCCTGAGCGCGAAGAACATCGGGCTGATTTTGCGCGCTGGTTGCGCCAATGTTTTTATATGCCGTGGTTTACTCACCGAAAGTTTGACACTGCGGCACGTAAGGCGATAGAAAATGCTGTGACAACGGCAGAAACTGGTCATGTTGGCGAGATTCGCGTTGTGATCGAAGCTCATTTACCTCTGAAAACAGCACTGTATCAAAGCACAATCGGACGTGCGCGGGATTTGTTTGCACAATTGGGCGTATGGGATACTGAACAAAATAGTGGTGTTTTACTCTATATCAATCTCTGTGAACATCGCGTTGAAATCGTTGCAGATCGTGGGATTCATGGCAAAATTGAATCGATGCGATGGCAGTCTATTTGCCAGCAAGTGACGACAAAGCTAGCGGATAACGCACATCAGCATGGTGTTGTGTTAGGTGTGGAGTTGATTGGAGCAACTTTGAATGAGTTTTATAAAATTTTGGATGATCATAAAGATAATGAGCTGAGTAATGCGCCGATTTTTTTGTAGATCACATTTTGTCTTCAATGTAATGGCTTTTAAAATATTTAAAAATAAGAAGATAAAATAATGCAACGACTGATCCAATTCGAAGTCATTCCTGCCCAAGAATTATCACAAGCTGATTTGCGATCCATTCAGGATTTATGTACGCGCGCCTATGGCGAAGATGTTTGGTGTGATTATGAATATCTGAAAGCCGCTTATCATGTGATTGGACGTGATGCAGGAGTCATTGTTTCTCATGCGTTATGGGTCGATCGTCATTTCAGCGTAAATGGTGCAGTTCCATTGGCCACAGCATATATTGAATACGTGGCGACAGAACCCGCGTTACAAGGACAAGGTTTGGCATCCCAGTTGTTGCGGTTTTTGGTCGGTTTTATTCAAAACAAAGAAGGGTTAAAGGCAATACTCCACCAAGATTTGAATTATGAGTTGGCTGCCTTGGCTCCCGCCGATTCTCAATTTTATGAACGATTAGGATGGGAGCTTTGGCAAGGTGATCTCTATATTCGCCAAAATGACCAATTGATTCCAACGCCAGACGATGATGTGATGATTTATCGCTTAATCACAACGCCAGACATCACCATTACAGATGATTTATCCGCAGAGTGGCGTGAAGGCGAGTTGTGGTAGCTTGTGCAGGTGAAGTGTTTTGACTGATCCGCTGCGACTCAAATCGTGGGAAATGTAATCTGACTGATATCGAGGTTGTAACCCGCGCGAATCATTTCATGGGTCATGGCGAGTTGCCACGAATCGAGTGCGTCCATTGGAATGTACACAACACCATGGATATGGTTGGGGATCTCGGTATTTCCTTTCACTAGTGCGGATACTTTACGGCGACCTAATTTTGCAATGAGATAACCATGTTCAAAGGCAATATTCTGATGCGCTCGAGGCTTCGGCTCTAAACCGGTTGGTGTGTAAAGAATAATTGCAAAGCCGATATTCAGGTTTTCTTCAATTTTTTCGATGATATTTTTTTCACCACGAATTTGTTCGTGAATAATAATCGTTGAAATTCCTAGTTTTTCTAAGAATTTAACAGCAGCATCCCTAGCAAAATGATCTCTACCATGGACGAGCAACACTTTTGCATGACTAGATGATGGTGTTTCTGGTTGGATTGGTGCAGGAGTTGTGGGAATTTTCTTTGCTAATACAACAGACAAAGCTTTATTAAAAACCGTCGTGGTAATGTCTTTAACATGTTCTTTGTAGTTGAGAATGTCTATTGCTGAGATACGAATCGTGCTATGTGGCACGCGTGAGCTCTCTTGCAAGGACAGTTCATGAGTTGTTTTGCTTGTTTCTTTAATCAGAATTCTTTTTATTTCTTTGAATTTTAGAGATTTTCCTGAGAAGACAAATTCTTCTTTACGCAAATAGGGCAGAACAATATTTGTTTCAATATCTTCTAGGCTAGACCGATCCAGTTCAAAATATTGTTTATTAGCATCAGATTCATCAACTTTTTCGGTTGTTTCAATTAATATCTGATAATACATGGTTGCTCACGATCTGAAATTTGGATAGGTCACAAAAACGCTATAATAATCTTGAATTAAATACTGAAGACTAACAAAAGTCTATATCAAATTATTTCATTTTAAGAAAAATAACACGAAGAAAGTTTTTGATACATAGTGTTGTTCTTGAAGAATGAAAATCAGAGGATGTCGCATGAAAGCTGTTGGATATCAAGAATCTCTAGCGATTGATGATGTGTTGTCGTTACAAGATATTGTGCTGCCTGAGCCTGATGTTGGCGAGTATGACTTGCTGGTCAGCGTGCATGCGGTTTCTGTGAATCCTGTTGATACTAAAGTCCGCAAAAATATGCCACCGCCAACTGGTGAATATAAAGTATTGGGCTGGGATGCGGCGGGTATTGTGCAAGCTGTTGGCTCTAAAGTGACTTTATTTAAGTCGAATGATCGCGTGTGGTATGCAGGTGCATTAATGCGTGCTGGCAGTAATAGTGAGCGACAAATTGTGGATGAGCGTCTTGTTGGACGGATGCCTCAGAATCTTGATTTTGCTCATGCTGCCGCACTGCCATTAACCAGTGTGACCGCTTGGGAATTGTTGTTTGATCGGCTACAGGTTGAAGAAGGACAGATTAATCAAGGTCAGACGTTATTGATTGTGGGCGCGGCAGGCGGTGTTGGTTCTATTTTGATTCAGCTTGCGCGGCAATTGACAGGGTTGACGGTGATCGGTACAGCTTCACGCCCTGAGACTTCTGAGTGGGTTAAAAATTTGGGTGCGCATCATGTGATTGATCATCATAAGCCGTTATCTGAGGAGTTGAAGCGGATAGGGGTTCCTGAGGTGACATTTGTCGCCAGCCTCAATCAGACGGATCAACATTTTGCTGAGATTGCGGCATGTCTTGCTCCGCAAGGTCGATTGGCGTTGATTGATGATCCGATGAAGCCGCTTGATATTAAGTTACTCAAACGTAAGTCGATTTCATTGCATTGGGAATATATGTTTACCCGCTCATTTTTTGAAACGGCGGATATGATCAAGCAACATCATATTTTGAATCGAGTGGCAGAGTTGGTTGATCAGGGTGTTTTGAAAACAACGTTTGCTGATCATTTCGGCAAGATCAATGCGGAGAATCTACGTCGCGCGCATGCGTTTATTGAAAGTGGGAAGGCGAGAGGGAAGATTGTGTTGGAGGGGTTTTAAGGTTTTTCCAGTGAACTGCATAGCTCGTTGAGCCTGTCGAAACGCGCGGTATATTATAAAAATCTTATTATGGAAAGCCTTTAACTCGTTTAGCAAGATTGGTTTGTAAGATGGAGGGAGCGAAACTGTTCACTTCGACAAGCTCAGTGAACTATGTGGCGGGCAATAAAAAACCCCGCTTGCGCGAGGTCTTTTTCATTTCAATTCAGATTAGTACAACACGCGAACGCGCAATGTGCCTTCAACGCCTTGCAGTTTTTCAAATGCACGACCTGAATCACTACCTGCAACGTCCATCACCAGATAACCCACATCACCTTTGGTCATCAGACTTTGAGCCACGATGTTGATGTTGCTTTGTGCGAACAACGTATTGACCGCAGACAGTACGCCAGGGACGTTTTTGTGGATGTGGAGCAGGCGATGTGTGCCTTCTTGCTGTGGAATCGATACTTCTGGAAAGTTCACAGAAGTGATCGTCGCGCCAGTGTCTGAGTAACGTACAAATTTATCTGCAACTTCCAAACCGATGTTTGCTTGTGCTTCAAGCGTTGAACCACCGATATGCGGAGTCAAAATGACATTGTCATATTTACGCAGTGGTGACAGGAACTCTTCGTCGTTCGCTTTCGGTTCTTTCGGGAACACGTCGATTGCCGCGCCGCCCAAGTGCTTGCTTTCAATCGCAGCAGCCAAATCATCGATTACAACACAAGTACCACGTGCTGCATTGATGAAGATTGAGCCTTTTTTCATTTTGGCAAACTGTTCAGCAGTCATCATGTTGTTGGTTGATGGCAATTGCGGAACGTGCAATGACACGACATCAGATGATGCAAGCAATTCATCCATCGTTGCAACTTGACGTGCATTACCGAGTGGCAACTTGGTCACGACGTCGAAGTAAATCACTTTCATACCGAGTGATTCAGCCAAAACAGACAATTGTGAACCGATTGAGCCGTAACCGACTAAACCTAAAGTCTTACCGCGTGCTTCAAATGAGCCTTCCGCAGATTTTGACCAGCCGCCGCGATGTACCAGTGCATTTTTTTCTGGAATGCCGCGGAGTAACAAGATCAATTGACCAAGTACCAGTTCAGCAACTGAACGGGTGTTTGAATAAGGCGCGTTGAATACTGGAATACCACGTTCCCTTGCCGCGTCCAAATCCACTTGGTTCGTACCAATACAGAAACAACCAATGGAAGTCAGCTTGTTAGCCGCTTCAAGGACTTTTTCAGTCACGTGAGTACGTGAACGAATACCCAAGAAGTGAACATCTTTGATCGCTTCGATCAACGCATCTTCGTCGAGTGCAGTTTTACGATAATCAATGTTGGTGTAGCCGTTTGCATGCAGCTCGTCCAGCGCGGTTTGGTGCACGCCTTCCAGAAGCAAGAAACGAATTTTGTCTTTTTCCAAAGAAAACTGCTGACTCATGTTGTGCCCTCAAAATTAACGCAAAAGCCGCAAAGCAAAAAAATAGGCGGCTATGGTAACATATTACGACCTTTTATTGCGTTACCCCTGTTATAGGTTTTCCAAGATATGAATATAGCTTCTTCTGATATTGTGACACCGCAATTACCCGCTGCGCTCATCGCTGGATTACAGCAAGCCGTTGGTGAAAATCGTGTGCATTTGGATTCCGATACCTTAAAAACATGGGGTAAGGATTGGACCAAACATTTCGAGCCTAATCCGTCGGTTGTGGTTTTTCCTGCCAATACCGCCGAAGTGCAAGCGATTGTGAAACTTGCCAATGAATACGGCGTTGCGATTACCCCAAGTGGTGGTCGTACAGGTTTATCTGCGGGCGCAGTCGCCGCGAATGGCGAAATCGTTGTCAGTCTTGATCGCATGAATAAAGTGATTGATTTCTTGCCTGCGGATCGCATGGTTCGTATCCAAGCGGGTGTGGTCACTGAACAATTACAACAATTTGCCGAAGAGCAAGGGCTGTATTATCCAGTCGATTTTGCGTCTGCGGGTTCAAGTCAGATTTGTGGCAAAATCGGCAACAACGCCGGCGGGCTTAAAGTCATCAAATACGGTATGACCCCCCAATGGGTACTAGGTTTTACTGTGGTCACAGGTAAGGGCGA
>JASLGO010000025.1 GCA_030150135.1 Aquirhabdus sp. | reverse complement strand
ATGGCAAAGGCCAAGTTTGAACGTAATAAGCCGCACGTTAACGTCGGCACCATCGGTCACGTTGACCATGGTAAAACCACTCTGACAGCAGCGATTAGCCTGAACTGTGCAAAAGCATACGGCGGCGAAATCAAAAACCTGAACGAAATCGACTCTGCACCAGAAGAAAAAGCACGTGGTATTACTATTAATACTGCACACGTTGAATACGATTCTCCAACACGTCACTACGCACACGTTGACTGCCCAGGCCACGCTGACTATGTTAAAAACATGATCACTGGTGCTGCACAGATGGACGGCGCGATCCTCGTATGTTCAGCAACTGACGGCCCAATGCCACAAACACGTGAACACATCCTGTTGTCACGCCAAGTTGGTGTTCCATACATCGTTGTGTTCTTGAATAAATGCGATATGGTTGATGATGAAGAGTTGTTGGAATTGGTTGAAATGGAAGTGCGTGACCTGTTGTCAAAATATGACTTCCCAGGCGACGACACTCCAATCATCCGTGGTTCAGCACTTGAAGCATTGAATGGTGGTGATGGTAAATACGGCGTTTCTGCAGTTCTTAAACTGGTTGAAACTCTGGATACATACATCCCAGAACCAGAGCGCGCAATTGACAAATCATTCTTATTGCCAATCGAAGACGTATTCTCAATCTCTGGTCGCGGTACTGTTGTAACTGGCCGTGTTGAATCAGGTATCATCAAAGTCGGCGAAGAAATCGAAATCGTTGGTATCAAAGACACTGTAAAAACAACTTGTACTGGTGTTGAAATGTTCCGTAAATTGCTCGACGAAGGTCGTGCAGGCGAAAACTGTGGTGTATTGCTCCGCGGTACAAAACGTGAAGACGTGCAACGTGGTCAAGTATTGGCGAAACCAGGTTCAATCAAGCCACATACCCAATTCGAAGCAGAAGTTTACGTTCTGTCAAAAGATGAAGGTGGTCGTCATACTCCGTTCCTGAAAGGCTATCGTCCACAGTTTTACTTCCGTACAACGGACGTAACTGGTGCAATCAGCTTGCCAGAAGGTGTTGAAATGGTTATGCCAGGTGACAACATCCAAATGACAGTAGAATTGATCCACCCAATCGCGATGGATCCAGGTCTACGTTTCGCGATCCGTGAAGGTGGTCGTACTGTTGGTGCGGGTGTAGTTGCTAAAGTTCTTAAGTAATTGTTTTTTTGAGTTGTGAGGGTGTTTGCTCATAACTCTGTGTTAAGGAGGCGTTCAGTGTCTGAGCGCTTTCTTCTGATACTGGGCCAGTAGTTCAATTGGTAGAGCACCTGTCTCCAAAACCGGGTGTTGGGAGTTCGAGTCTCTCCTAGCCCGCCATATTCGTTTAAAGTATTTTTTTAAATATGGTTTTTAGTGCGGTTGAAAAGTAATTCCGTGAAGTGAAACAATTTTTAAAAAAATACATGTAATCTTTCAATATTTAAGTTCAGACTTGCTTCCTTGTATTTCTTTGGTTTAACCAATGAGTCGTTCAATATATGAATACTGATCCGCATAAGCAAACTACATCAGATAAGCCGTCGCTGGGTCATACGATCAATAGTGCAATCAATAGTCATGCAAATATGGCGCCGACAGATGTCTCTCCAGCTCGATCTGTGATTGATCCTTTGTTTTGGTTGTTGGCGTTGCTACTTTTGATTGGTTCGACTTTAATTCCTCAGTATTTGCCAGCTTATTGGGCGCCAGCTTCGAATGTTTGGGTGCGCGTGGCTGCAATTTCTGGTTCGGTTGTGTTAGCTTTGATCTTGTTGTATGTCACTTCGCAAGGTAAAGCATTTGTTGTACTGCTGAAGGATTCTCGCGTTGAGTTGCGCCGGATTACATGGCCAACTAAAACTGATACTTTGCAAACAACTTGGGTGGTGCTGGCTGTTGTTGTTGTCATGGCAATCATTCTGTGGTTGATGGATTTGTTTTTTGGTTGGGCAATTCAGTTGTTCATTGGATAGTGAATAATTAACTTTTGAGGGTGAAGTTCCTCAAAAATCAACGGATAAAAGTTATGAAGCGCTGGTATATTGTTCACGCCTATTCGGGTTATGAAAAGCAAGTGATGCGTTCGTTGAAGGATCGTATTGCGCGTAGTGATTTGCAAGATAGCTTTGGTGAGGTGTTGGTGCCTACCGAAGAAGTTGTAGAAATGAAAGATGGTAAGAAACGTAAGAGTGAGCGTAAGTTTTTTCCAGGTTATGTGTTAGTTGAAATGGAAATGACCGAAGCAACTTGGCATACCGTTAAGGAAACACCAAAAGTATTGGGATTCATTGGTGGTACGCCAGAAAAACCAGCACCAATTACTCAAAAAGAAGCTGATAAAATTTTGAGTCGTATTCAGCAGCAAGGTGAGACTGCACCGAAGCCGAAAACGATGTTTGAGCCAGGTGAAGAGTTGTTGGTTATTGATGGTCCGTTTGTGGACTTCAAAGGTGTGATTGAGAAGGTGGATTATGATAAGTCTAAAGTGACTTTGACGATCAATGTCTTTAATCGCCCAACGCAAGTTGAGCTTGAATTTAAACAAGTTGAAAAAACTGATTGATAAAATTTAAAATCGCCTGTTTTTTAGTTTTTTGACTATGGAATTGGTTGGTTTTTCGTGTATAATTCGCCACCCTTGTTTTTTTGAAACTAGGGTGGTTTTGTTTTTGTAGGTTACTTTTTTGGGTAACCATAAAAGTGGAACTAACAAGATTTGTGGTAGGTAATCTTTATTGAGATTATTTTTGTGTTAAGCCAAGGGGAGCCGTTAGGCGTTATTACCCACTTTAGGAGCTATCATGGCTAAGAAGATTGACGGATATATCAAGCTGCAAGTTGCGGCAGGTAAAGCAAATCCATCTCCACCAATCGGACCTGCATTGGGTCAACGTGGTGTGAACATCATGGCGTTTTGTAAAGAATTCAACGCTGCGACTCAGAAAATGGAAGTTGGTATGCCAATTCCAGTCACAATCACTGTGTATTCTGACAAATCATTCACATTCGTTATGGCGTCGCCACCAGCAACTTATTTCTTGAAAAAGACAATGGGTTTGACTAGCGGTTCATCACGTCCGAACACACAAAAAGTCGGTACGATTACTCGCGCGCAATTAGAAGAAATCGCAAAAGCGAAAGAAGCTAATTTGACTGCTGCTGATTTGGATGCAGCGGTGCGTACAATCGCAGGTTCTGCTCGCTCAATGGGCTTGAACGTGGAAGGAGTGGTCTAAGATGGCGACATTAACTAAGCGTCAAAAAGCGATTGCTGAAAAAGTAGAAGCAAACAAAGTTTATGATTTAGATTCTGCGGTAGCTATTTTGAATAGCCTGCCAGCTGCAAAATTCAAAGAGTCTATGGATGTTGCAATCAACCTTGGTGTTGATCCGCGTAAATCTGACCAAATCGTTCGTGGTGCAACTGTGTTGCCAGCGGGTACTGGTAAAACTGTGCGTGTAGCTGTGTTCGCACAAGGTGCACAAGCAGAAGCTGCTAAAGCTGAAGGTGCAGATGTTGTTGGTATGGATGATCTCGCCGAGAGCATTCAAGCGGGTAACTTGGATTTTGACGTTGTGATTGCTGCACCAGATGCGATGCGTGTGGTTGGTAAGCTCGGTACGGTATTGGGTCCACGTGGTTTGATGCCTAACCCGAAAGTGGGTACGGTAACTCCTGATGTGGCTACTGCTGTTAAGAATGCGAAGTCTGGTCAAGCGCGCTACCGCGTTGACAAAGGCGGTATCATTCACGCGGCTGTTGGTCAAGTTGGCTTTGAGGCTGCTGCTATCCGTCAAAACGTTGAAGCATTGGTTTCTGACCTGAAGCGTGCAAAACCTGCAACTTCTAAAGGTGTTTACATCAAGAAAATTACCTTGTCATCGACCATGGGTCCTGGCTTGACGATTGATGTGTCATCTGTATCTGCATAATTTGATTTAAAACGGTTTCTGCTGAGTCATTGTTAATCAGTGATTCGGCAAACACAAATCTTGATGGTTGTTGTCTGTGGTTGGTTTGATCTGATGCTGGCAAGAATCTGTTGAGTGGGCTTTGAAGTGGTTGGATATGTTTTACATTCTAATCAGCGTCAAAGACCGTAGGCGAAAGTTTTGTTTTTTGAATAAGACTTTCTTAATGGGTCCTACGTAGACGCGGTGGTGTAAATCTTAGGGTTTAGACTTTCCGCGTGTAGATTGATTATTTCGTTTGATTGAAATAATTAGTATGCAAATCATGGTGATGGACATTGTGTTCATCTAACGTCCATAAACGCGAAGGAGGTTACAGTGACTCTAAGACTAGAGGACAAAAAAGAGATCGTCGCCGCAGTGTCTGAAGCTGCGTCTGGTGCATTCTCTGCTGTGGTCGCCGATTACCGTGGCTTGACTGTTGCTCAGATGACAAGTCTGCGTAACAAAGCCCGTCAGCAAGGTGTGTATGTGCGTGTTATTCGTAACACTCTCGCACGTCGTGCGCTAGAAGGAACGCCGTTTGCAGTATTGAACGACACTCTAACTGGCCCATCGATCATTGCTTTGTCAACTTCTGAGGATGATATGGGCGCTGCTGCTCGTTTGTTCAAAGAATTTGCAAAAGACAATGCCAAGTTGGTTATTAAATCGGCTGCATTTGACGGCAAGCTTTACGGTGCTGATCAAATCGACGTATTGGCTAATTTGCCGAATCTGCACACCGCTCTTACGATGCTGGCGTCGGTTCTGCAAGCGCCTGTTTCGAAGTTTGCTCGTTTACTTACAGCACTCAAAGACAAACAGGAAGAACAAGCTGCTTAATCGCAACTTGCCTCACCCACTTATATACATTTTGGAGTTTTACTCATGGCACTGTCAAAAGACGACATCCTGAACGCGGTTGCAGAATTGTCTGTAGTTGAATTGGTTGATCTGATTTCTGCATTCGAAGAAAAATTCAACGTATCTGCAGCTGCTGTTGCAGTTGCTGGTCCAGCTGCTGCTGGTGCTGCTGCTGCTGAAGAACAAACAGAATTCAACGTAGTTCTGACTGGCTTCGGCGCAAACAAAGTTGCGGTTATTAAAATCGTTCGCGAAGTAACTGGCTTGGGCTTGAAAGAAGCGAAAGATTTGGTTGAAGGTGCACCACAAGTGTTGAAAGAAGGCGTAAGTAAAGACGACGCTGAAGCACTGAAGAAGAAAGTTGAAGAGTCAGGCGCAACTGTTGAAATCAAATAAGGCTAATGCGGCGACTTGTTTTCAAGTTGCTGCATAATCTTAAAAGATTTTAAGAGTGTGATTTGATTTAAGGTCAAATGGGTGAGATTAATTTAATTAATACGCTTTATTTGGTTTAAAAAACGGTGGACAAATGCTTGCGTTTGTGCGCCGTTTTTTATTATACTATGCGGCTCGTGTTTTTGTGGATTGAGCTTCGTTTTTGAGCACTTTGCTCATAAAAATCACAAGATACGGTCTATTTCTCATAGTGCAGCGTACCTATTGTTTAAAATATTCAATGGTTTGCTCTTTTTAGGATGGTTTTCAATGATGGCTTTATTGATGAGGTGTCCATAACTAAAGAGCGAGGGTGCGAAAAAAAGAATTTTTAAATCTGCATTGTTTTTTTATTAGTTTTCAGAAAATGCACATTTAAGCGTTCTTCCATAGGCGGATTGGATATTCATCACTTGTGTTTTGAATGTCCAATTCGCTTGTGGCTTTGTCGTCTTTGTAAGAAATGCTTTTTGCGGTACGTGAATGGAAGTCCTGTTGCAACTTGATTTAACAGCAGGATTGAGGTCATTCATAGGTTTAATGGTTATTTATATGATCATTTAAATAGCTAGTTTTATTGATGATTTTAGATTAGTGCTTTTGTTGGACGCTGTCACACCTCGTGATCGTTTCAAAAGCATCTTGCACCCACTTTTTTGAGGACTTCCAATGGCATACTCCTACACCGAAAAGAAACGGATTCGCAAGAACTTCGGCAAATTGCCTAATATGATGGATGTACCTTATCTGCTGTCCATCCAAGTTGATTCTTATCGTGCGTTTTTACAAGATGGTAAAACTGCAAAGCAACGCGAAGACTTCGGTTTACAAGCGGCATTCCGTTCAGTTTTCCCAATCGTCAGTTATTCAGGTAATGCTGCGCTTGAGTTCGTTGAATATCACTTAGGTAAACCTGAGTTTGATGTACGCGAATGTATCCTGCGTGGTTCAACCTATGCAGCGCCAATGCGCGTCAAAATTCGTTTGATCATTTACGATCGTGAAACCAAGTCAATCAAAGATGTGCGTGAGCAAGAAGTCTACATGGGTGAAATGCCACTCATGACTGATAACGGTACCTTTGTCATCAATGGTACTGAGCGTGTGATCGTGAGCCAGTTGCACCGTTCACCAGGCGTATTCTTTGACCATGACAAGGGCAAAACCCACAGCTCAGGCAAAGTGCTTTATTCCGCACGTATCATCCCTTACCGTGGTTCATGGTTAGACTTTGAATTCGATGCGAAAGATCTTGTGTTCGTGCGTATCGACCGTCGTCGTAAGTTGCTTGCAACCATCATGTTGCGTGCGTTGAATTACACGACTGAACAAATTCTCGATATGTACTACGAAAAAGTGCCTGTGTACTTGGCGGATGGCAGCTATCAAATCGATTTGATTCCAGAGCGTCTGCGCGGTGAAATGGCGCAGTTTGATATCGTCGGTAAAGGCAATAAAGTCATTGTTGAGCAAGGTAAACGTATTAATGCGCGCCATGTTCGTCAGATGGAAGAGGCGGGTCTCACTAAGCTGCCAGTACCTGATGAATACTTGTACGGCCGTATTTTGGCGCACAACATCTACAACAAAGCTGGCGATCTGATCATCGAAGCAAACACTGTGCTGGTGCATGAAGTGTTGGTGAAACTGGTTGAAGCAGGTGTTGTTGAATTCAGTATGCTGTTCACTAATGATATCGATCGTGGTTCATTCGTTGCGGATACGCTGCGTGCGGATACGACTCGCAACCGTGAAGAAGCGTTGGTTGAAATTTACAAGGTTATGCGTCCAGGTGAGCCACCAACAAAAGACGCAGCAGAAAACCTATTTAACAACCTGTTCTTCAGTTCAGAGCGTTATGACTTATCACCTGTTGGTCGCATGAAGTTCAACCGTCGTTTGGGTCGTCCATACGAAGTGGGTACTGATCAAGCGACTCGCGAAATCGAAGGCATTTTGTCGAATGAAGACGTCGTTGATGTCTTGAAAATGTTGGTAGATATTCGTAACGGTAAAGGTGAAGTCGACGATATCGATCACTTGGGTAACCGTCGTGTTCGCTCTGTTGGTGAAATGACTGAAAACCAATTTCGTGTCGGTCTGGTTCGTGTTGAACGTGCGGTGAAAGAGCGTTTGAACCAAGCGGAAACAGAAGGTTTGTCACCGCAAGATCTGATCAATGCTAAGCCAGTTGCTGCGGCGATCAAAGAGTTCTTCGGTTCAAGCCAATTGTCACAGTTTATGGATCAAAACAATCCATTGTCAGAAATTACGCACAAACGCCGTGTTTCTGCACTTGGACCTGGTGGTTTGACCCGTGAGCGTGCAGGCTTTGAAGTCCGCGACGTTCATCAAACTCACTACGGTCGTGTATGTCCAATTGAAACACCAGAAGGTCCAAACATCGGTTTGATCAACAGCTTGGCGGTTTATGCAAAAGCCAACGAATTTGGTTTCTTGGAAACACCTTATCGCCGTGTGGTTGACGGCGTGGTGACTGATGATATCGAATATCTGTCAGCGATTGAAGAAACGGATACCGTGATTGCACAAGCAGACTCACCAATCAACAAAAAAGGTGAGTTGACGGACGAGATGGTTTCTGTTCGTTATCATGGTGAATTTGTGCGTATGAGCCCAGAGAAAGTCACCCATATGGACGTTTCACCACGTCAGGTGGTTTCGGTTGCGGCATCGCTCATTCCGTTCCTTGAGCATGACGACGCGAACCGTGCATTGATGGGTTCAAACATGCAACGTCAGGCTGTTCCGACATTGCGTTCAGATAAGCCACTGGTTGGTACAGGCATGGAGCGTAACGTTGCGCGTGACTCTGGTGTGTGTGTGGTCGCAAATCGTGGTGGTGTGATCG
>JASLGO010000101.1 GCA_030150135.1 Aquirhabdus sp. | reverse complement strand
GCCCCCTTTCTCCCGTAGGACGTATGCGGTATTAGCGTGCGTTTCCACACGTTGTCCCCCACTATCAGGCAGATTCCTAGGCATTACTCACCCGTTCGCCGCTATCTAGTTAGCAAGCTAACTAAACCGCTCGACTTGCATGTGTTAAGCCTGCCGCCAGCGTTCAATCTGAGCCATGATCAAACTCTTCAGTTTAATTTTTTCAATAGTGCCTAAAGGGCACCAATCTCGGCTCATCTTTCACTAGCTATAAGTCATCTAAGACTTCATTACTACATCATTACCTAAAATGAATTGCGAGTAATTTCTACCAATTACTAAATGATAATTTATCCCATTCGTAACCAGCAAAAATCCACACAAGTTGTTCTTCACAAGTTCTTAAAGAGTCTTTCGCAAAACCAGCCACAAAATTCAAAAGAATAATGTTTTCTTGATCTTACCCGCCGTATCTATCGTCTAGATCACCGCGGTAGGAGGCGTATTCTACAGTAGTTTCTCATCGTGTCAATCAATTTTTTAATCTATTTTTAAGCTCACCACAGCGAACTCAATTTCAACCAAAAACATCTCACCAACACTTCAAAATCAACCACAAAAACACCTAAGCTATTGTTTAATCTACTTATTTAAAAGCACATCACCGTCGCTGTGGGGTGCATTCTATACATTTATCAATGACTGTCAAACCTTTTCTCATCTTTTGCAGTTGACTGCTTGCTTTGTGATCGTTTTAATGAAAAAAAGAGTCGAAAACGCCGCATTAAGTCAATAATGCTAGCGTCAAAGTCAATTAAGATTTATACAGTGAATGCGATAATGCTTTAAATGCATCATTTGATTGCATGTGTCGTATACGATTTAAGAATGCGCTCAGATTTTTGTTCACTCAATAGCATTAATGCTCATTTTTATGAGCAGTTCAGTGATGATTTATTAGCATCTGTTTTATGTTGTATTTGTGTGATCAATTATTGTTCTATCTATTCACTCATTAAGCATCCCCTTTAGAATAAGGTTGCATGTGTGATATTTAATAATTCTTTGATTCTTAATTACATTGAGGTAATACAATGAAAGCATATGGCGCCGAGTTCTTTGGAACCTTCTGGTTAGTGTTTGGTGGATGCGGTAGCGCGGTACTTGCCGCAGGTTTTCCTCAGTTAGGTATCGGTTTTGCTGGTGTCGCATTGGCATTTGGTTTAACTGTATTAACCATGGCGTTTGCAGTAGGTCACATTTCTGGTGCCCATTTTAACCCAGCGGTTTCGATTGGTCTTTGGGCTGGTGGTCGTTTTCCAGCAAGCAAGCTCCTTCCTTACATCGTTTCTCAGGTCATCGGCGGTCTTGCTGGTGCCGCGGTGCTTTGGTTTATTGCCAGTGGCAAAGCTGGTTTTGATGGCGCACATAGTTTTGCTCTAAATGGCTATGATGCTGGCTCACCTGGAGGTTACTCTCTGATGTCTGCTTTGGTAGCTGAAATTGTTCTGACTGGCTTTTTTGTGATTGTTATTTTAGGTTCGACCAGTAAACGTGGTGTTCCTGCAGGTTTTGCACCGATTGCCATCGGTCTGGCATTAACTCTAATCCATCTCATCAGCATTCCTGTCACAAACACTTCAGTAAATCCAGCTCGTAGCACAGCTGTTGCGCTTGTGTCCGGCAATGCACTAGCAATTCAGCAATTATGGTTGTTTTGGGTTGCACCAATTATCGGCGCTTTACTGGGTGCTGTATCATTCCGCTTAATTAGTGAAGGTACTGATTAAGTAAATTAATTTAGTGCAACAAGAGGGCTATTGATCAAATAGCCCTCTTGCAATTACTTTTTAAGCTCACTCAATTCTATCTCAAGTAATTGTGTTCTATTAATTAAAATAGGATGCTGGTATGTGTTGTACTATGTGACATGAAGATGCAACTATGTCATATTTATTTGCCGTTCTGTATTCATTCTATTAAATAAGCTTAATCAATATGTCTAACACGGCTCCACTCGTTCTTTTCGGTGGCTCTTTTGACCCGATCCATAAAAGCCACTTATGGATGGCACATACTGTTTACCAGCAACTGACTAATTGCGGCATTAAACCTGAAATTCGTTTTTTACCAACCGCATGTTCACCATTTAAATCTACTCAAACGAGTGCAAAGCATCGATTAACGATGCTAAAGCTCGCATTACGCGATACGGCTTTTTTAATTGATAAAACTGAAATTCATTTACCGCCACCCAACTTCACGATTGATACCTTGGCATTGATTCGTAAGCGTATTGGTTTAGAGCGACCTCTGATCTTTGTGATGGGTCAGGATAGTTTAGAGAGCTTACCGCGTTGGAAAGGTGGCTTTGAGTTATTAGATAAAACCCATTTATGGATTTTTCCGCGAATTAATGGCGAACAAGCAGAATCTATAGTGTTAGATGACGTGCTTCAAAACAAACAAGTCTTAAAAGTTAAAAATCTCTCTGAATCAGCTAACGGTTTGATTTTTTTGGATCATCAAACTCCTCCAAATCTGAGTAGTAGTGACGTTCGAGAACACGCCAAAACATCTGATTTTGCGAAGTTGCTTAAAAAATCGCTACCACCACGTGTTTTCGAGTATAATCGCAAAACCAAACTTTATGGTGGAACAACCCAGTATGAATCTTGAACCTACAACAGGTCATTCATCTCCTGCGACAAGCAATTTGAAACAAAGCTCCGCGAAAGAACGTACGTTAAACGAATCCGCAGCACCTGAATCAAACACACTGAGCTCTCTGACTAGCGCACAAGAAGTTGCTGCTTGTTTAGAAGTAATACGTCTGGCACTTGCTGACGTCAAAGCTCAAAATGTCGTTGAACTTGATGTTCAAGGCATTAGTAATGTCTCCGATGTGCTGGTCATCGCCAGCGGTACTTCGACTCGTCATGTGAAAGCACTTGCCAGTAACGTTGCTGACGAATGTAAAAAAGCTGGCTTTCGCCCAGTGGGTATCGAAGGTGAGCGTGATGCAGAGTGGATTTTGGTCGACTTCGGTTTAGTTGTTGTCCATGTCATGTTGCCGACTGCACGTACTTTCTATGACCTTGAAAGTCTCTGGAAACAAAAAGGCTAATTTGCTGATTGTTTTCTAAATATGAGCCGCTTTGCGGCTTTTATTGTTTTAGCGAATAGATTAATACTCACGCGGGTGTCTTGCTGTTTAGCTTAGTGATGGGAGGATACGCCTGCGGCTGGCCTCACTTTTGTCTTGACAAAAGTAAGCATGAGGAAAAACAAAGCACTGCTTTGTTTTGACGCAAGGTGTCCTTCGCAAAACTCGCGTACAGGGAGGTACATTTCAGATTAAAGTTTATCCAAGATATCATCAACTAAATATTTTTCTCCTGACTCAAACAATTGCTCAGGACGATGAAAATCAAAAGCTCTATATGTTCATAGAATTTAAATCGTTTAATTTGCTAGGTAGTTTTATATGAAAGTCCGTCTTCTCATGATTGGTCAAAAGATGCCTGATTGGGTTCAAGAAGGATTTGATGATTATTACAAACGTGTCCAGCCATTGATTCCTGTACAGCTTGTTGAATTACCTATGGCACGCCGAGGTAAATCCGATTCAGTGGCTGAAATTCAGAAATATTGCCAGATTGAAGGCCAAAGTATTCTCAATAGTTTGCAGCCGCGTGAACGACTGATTGCACTTGAAGTCGGTGGGCGTAATCTTTCCACAGAAAAACTCGCGACGACGATGCAAAACTGGATGCTGGATGGATTAGATATTGCACTTGCAGTGGGTGGACCTGATGGCTTATCCGATGAAGTTCGGCAAAAAGCGGAATGGCACTGGTCACTCTCCCCGCTGACATTGCCACATCCGTTGGTTCGCGTGATTTTAATTGAGCAACTGTATCGAGCGATGAGCCTGAACAAAGGCCACCCATATCACAGAGCTTAACAATTCAATTAATTAAAATTAGATATTCTAAATAATTTATGAAGTGTTCAATAGCTTTACTCTAAAGCTATTGAGGCACATTATATCGAAAACTCAAACGAAGACTTGCCATGACGTTCGCGACTCTCCCTGCGCTTTTTATCTCTCACGGTTCGCCCATGATGGCGGTAGATGCTGGAGAAGTTGCTGACGCCATGCATCGGCTTTCTACAAATTTGCCTAGACCCAATGCGATTGTGGTGGTTTCTGCGCATTGGGAAAGTGATGCGCTGGAAGTCTCGACCGCAACACGCCCAGAAACATGGCATGACTTTAGTGGTTTTCCAGAAGAACTTTATCAAATTCGCTATCCAGCACCCGGAAGTCCAGCACTGGCTGAACGAATTATTCACATGCTGATTGATGCGGGACTAGATGCACATGGCAATTCATTACGTCCGCGCGATCATGGAGTTTGGGCGCCGCTATTGCACCTTTATCCTGAAGCGGATATTCCTGTTATTCATATTTCAATTCCGAGATCGTTTAGTCCACAACAACTCTTTGATCTTGGCAAAGCCTTGTCGAGCTTACGTTCACAACAAATTTTACTCATTGGCTCAGGCAGTATTACTCACAATCTACGTGAACTTTCATTTCGTGATCCGTATGCTGCGCCGCCGAATTGGGCAAGTAGCTTCAAAAGCTGGGTGATTCAAAAACTGGGAAATAGTGACTACACAGCTGTTCTCAATTGGAAATATGAAGCACCGAACGCGAAACAAAACCATCCGACAGATGAGCATCTTGAGCCGTTATTTTTCGCGATGGGTGCAGGTTCACGATTCAGTGTCGTACATTCTAGTTTTACGATGGGTTCGCTGGGGATGGATATTTATCGATTTGATTGAGCTGAAGATTATTAATCAAATGTTTTCAAATCTCCCTCTTGCGGAGCAGCGCTCCTCATCTTTCTCTAAAGAGGGACTCCACAAACTCTCAACCTTCGAAAATCCTCAGAAACTCCCCTCTTTAGAAAAAGAAGGGTGGGGGGAGATTTGATTTTAATGACCCAGCCTGATTATCCAGTTAAAATAGCGGATTGAAAAAGACCGTAGACTGAATCATTTTCCATGCTTGAACACCAATCGCTTGATAAACAAAAATTAATCACCTTGATTGACGCTGCATTACCTCAATGGCAGTGCGGTCAGTGTAATACACCCGGCTGCCTGCCTTATGCAGAAGCGATTGCGGATGGTGAAGCGATTAATTTGTGTATTCCCGGTGGCGAGCCGATGGTCAAGGTATTGGCAAAATTAACTCAGCGCCCGATTGAACCTGTTGCGCTTGGCCCGTTTCCCCTGCAAGCAGATGGTCGTCCGCAAGCTGCACGCGCAGTGATTCGCGCGGATGAATGCATCGGTTGTACCAAATGTATCGACGCCTGCCCTGTCGATGCGATTATGGGGACGGGAAAAATGATGCACACGGTTTTAACTGACCTATGTACGGGTTGTGAGTTGTGCATTCCACCCTGCCCTGTAGATTGCATTGATATTGTGACGATTGAACCACTTAAAATTGAATTGGATGCGCAGTATGAAGCGCAACGCACAAACCAATTTAAACAAGATCAAATCAACTTACGTCAACGCTTTGAAGCCAAACATGCACGCGAAGTAGCGAAGCAATCTATCAAACTATCCGCTTCACGCTTTGCCAATGAACCTGCGGTGATTGCCAGTGTCGCACCGCCAGCACCAACACCATCAATTGATATTGAAAAACTATCCAGCACATCTTCGCTGCAATTGGCAACATTACGCAGCCAAATTAAAAAACTAGAAAAGCAGCTTTCAGTTATGCCTAACGATGCCAAGAAAAAAGCTGATATTGAACGACTTAAAACGGAACTAAATCAACTCGACTCTGGCAATGCCTCATGAAAAAAGCTGATATTGAAGAATTCTTCGCGCGCTTGAAAGAACAACGCCCAGAGCCGCGTACTGAGCTGCAATATACGACTGCGTTTGAACTATTGATTGCAGTTTTGTTATCGGCACAAGCAACGGATGTCGGTGTAAATAAAGCCACCGCAAAACTCTATCCTGTCGCCAATACACCTGCCGCGATTCTTGCACTCGGCTTAGATGGGTTAAAAGAATATATAAAAACCATTGGTTTATATAATTCTAAAGCCGAAAATATCATGAAAACCTGCCAGATGCTGATTGATAAGCATGGCGGCGAAGTTCCTGATACGCGCGAAGAATTGGAAGCGTTGGCTGGTGTGGGGCGTAAAACGGCGAATGTGGTGTTGAATACGTTCTTTGGTCAACCAACAATGGCGGTGGATACGCATATTTTTCGCGTGAGTAATCGCACGACGCTTGCAAAGGGAAAAACGGTTGAAATCGTTGAGCAGAAATTACTGAAAGCGATTCCTGCACATTACATGATGGACGCGCATCATTGGTTGATTTTGCATGGGCGCTATACCTGTAAGGCAAGAACGCCGTTGTGTGGGACGTGTATTGTCAGTGATTTATGTGGTTGGAAGGAACGGTTTGATTATGGG
Source organism: Aquirhabdus sp. (assembly GCA_030150135.1). Classification (GTDB taxonomy): domain Bacteria; phylum Pseudomonadota; class Gammaproteobacteria; order Pseudomonadales; family Moraxellaceae; genus Aquirhabdus. Next base: position 4,124 of record JASLGO010000101.1, on the reverse strand, counting down.
GTGAGTAGTCCGATGGTGGATTAAGAAGGTGCGCATAGAGCACCTTAAATCTAAAAATTCAATCTATTACTCACATAAACTTTTTTCTTGCCACATCCCATATAACGCATCCACGAAATTACTGGCAAAAAGTTTCGCATCGAATACAGGACTTTGCCTAATCTGATTGCGAAGTTCAGATCTTAGTTTGGCTAAGGCTTGACGTTGATTTAATTCTGCATTACCCCACACGATTGCTTTCTGCACATATTCATCTTCACTATGCGCCACCCAATCGGGCAGACCAGCGCTCACCATCAAAGCCTCACCTTGTCGCCCCAGCATGCTTGGCATTGCTAGCGTCAATGTAGGTACACCCATCCATAATGCTTCTGTGGTGGTGGTTCCGCCTGTGTAAGGGAACGTATCTAACAAAATATCGACTTCTGAATATGAGGCAAGATATTTTTCTTTACTCATCCCTAAGACCAACTCGATTTGCTTTGGATCAATACCGGCCTGAGTCATACGCTCAATCAATCTACTTTTTAACAAGTGTTTTTCAAAACTATCAGATTGAATGCGCAAAATTGCATTTGGAGAAGCGTTCAAAATACTTGCCCAGCATCTCAGCACAGCATCATTAATTTTAAGCAAGTTTTGGTAGCATCCAAAAACAATATTCGGACTTTGCAAGCATGGCGGTGGACTAACTTGTATGTTTTCTGGTGTGGTGAAACAATAACGCAAATCAGGAAGTCGCCAGACCTTTTCAATAAATTGACCTTCTTCACCATACGGCACACTGACCGGATCAGCTAAGACATAATCCATATTAGTCAACCCTGTAGAACCCCAATAGCCTAACCAACTGACTTGAATTGGTGCAGCTTTCTTAGCAAATACAGGCAAACGATTACCTCGAGTGTGTCCTGACAAGTCAATCAGAATGTCGACTTGATCTTTTTTGATTTGTGCGATTAAAGCATCATCGTTCCATTGATCGACACGATGCCATATATCAAAGTGGCTATGCAGTCTTTGTGTATATTCATCTTCTCTAGCTTGATTTGAGTAAGCTACTAATAAGACTTTACGACTTAAAGTCTCGTCAAGGCGCAACTGGGCTAAAATGTTTTCAAGAAAATAGCAAACGACATGATGACAAAAATCAGCGGAAACAATTCCTATTTTGAGTGGTACATTTAGTTTTTGGTTGGGTCTTGCCCTAACGGTTCGTTCGCCCATTGCCTCACGAAATATAGTCAAAAGCTCTTGTTCTCGCACGGCATTGATCGGATACAGATAATGATGAATGAAAATCATATTGTTTAAGGCTTCTACATGCGTTGGATCAACCTCAAGCACTTGCTTATAGGCTTGCATTGCTTCTTCAATAAATCCATCAGCATGTAATGACCAAGCTATTCCAAAAAGTGCGCCAACATGCCGTGGCTGCAATGTTACTGCTTTTTGGTAAGTGTTTTTTGCAGCTGTAAAATCAAAGTTTTTATGGTAAGCCAAGCCTAAGCTGACGTAGTATTCAACATTGTCTGGATTTAACTCCACCGCACGCTGAAAACAACGAATTGCATCGCCAAATCGTTGTAGCTTAATCAGAGTCAAACCCATGTTTGAAATATTCACTACATAGTTTGGATCTAACTGATTCAATTCAACAAAAATAGCTAAAGCCTGTTGTTCTTGGTGCGTATTCAACAAACTAATTGCCAGCAATTCTTTAGCAAAAAAGCGTAATTTCGCATCCTTACCAGCCGCACTAATACATTGTTGTGCAAATCCACAGACTTCTTGCCAATTGCCCACTGCTAAAGCCTGTTTTGCTTTCAAAAAAAACATTTGTCCTAATAAGGCATTTGAAGTGCTGCCATTAGCTTGAAAATTTGGTGCAGACTGGACACGATGAATCATACAAAGTCCCTAATTTAGGAAAAAATAATCAGGTCAATTACATCAACTCAATGTCTACCATTGATGCAATTACTAAGAAATTAAAGAATAATCCTCAAGTTCAACTTATTGAAAAGCAAAAAAATGTTTTGAATAAATCTGTCTATTATACTTCTATTAAAAAATATTTTTTAACTAAGATAGCTAAATTCCTACTTTTGTTGGTCAAACAATACTACAAATCGATAAGCCAAAACCTACTATTAGTTCAATTAGTTGACATCACTCACAAGGCGCATTCTTTTTAATATCCAACGCATCACTCACCCATACAATATGCCAGCCAAACTTCGACTGAATCGGATGAGACAAACGCTTCAAAGGTAAATGAAACACCGCCGTTGCAAAACTCTTATCAAAACTCGCAAATTTAATATACCCCAAATCGCCACCCGCATTTCGCGTAGATGAATCAATACTTTCCTGTCTAGCAGTCATCATCAACTGAAGATACTGTAGCTCTGGACTATAAGAGCTTAACTTGGCATATGCCTTCTCTGCTGACTCTTGATCAGCATACATGCTATGAAAAACTCGACGTTTCTGATCCTGAGGGAACTGGCAATTATGCGGCACAGAGGCAGCAAAAGAACTCTCAGGAGTCACGTTTTTATCAGCAACTGGATGATTGGCACAGCCAATGAACAGGAGTGGAATCACAGCAACAAGAGAAATGCTTTTCATGAATAATTGTTAAATCCTAAAATACCAAACCAACTTCTACAAAAAACAAAACAGCCAATCCTAAGATTAGCTGTTTGTACATCAAAATGCTGAATTACTTTTCTTGCAACTGCTGAATAATCGCAGGATTTTCAAGTGTTGAAATATCCGAAGTGATCGCATCACCACGAGCAATCGAACGCAGCAAACGACGCATAATCTTACCACTGCGCGTTTTTGGTAAACCATCAGCAAAACGAATTTCCGCGGGTCGTGCAATCGCACCGATTTCCTGACCGACGAAGGCTTTCAAAACTTTGACCATTTCCGCAGCATCATCACCAGTCGGACGTGCGCCTTTCAAAATAACAAACGCCACAACCGCTTCGCCTGTCAGCGCATCAGGACGACCGACCACAGCCGCTTCTGCAACTAAATGGTTTGCAACCAGCGCAGACTCAATCTCCATAGTTCCCAGACGATGACCAGACACATTCAACACATCATCAATACGACCGAGAATCCAGAAGTAACCGTCTTCGTCACGCATTGCACTATCGCCCGCGACATAACGACCACCAAATTCCTCAGGGAAATATGCAGTTTTGAAACGTTCTGGATCACGCCACAGTGTGCGAACCATCGACGGAAATGGACGCTCAATCACAAGCGTACCTGTTTCACGCGGCGCGGCGGTCTGCATAGTTTCATCGACAATATTGATCGACAACCCTGGTAATGGCTGCGCACATGAACCGGGTTTACAAGCGATCGCACCCGGTAGCGGCGTCATCATTTGTGAGCCCGTTTCGGTCTGCCACCATGTATCGACGATCGGACAACGACCGCCGCCAACCACGTTGTAATACCAAATCCAAGCCTCAGGATTGATTGGCTCGCCTACACTACCAAGAATACGCAACGATGATAAATCATATTTTTTCGGCAAATCAGCACCGAGTTTGATCAAAGAACGAATTGCAGTCGGTGCGGTATAGAAAATACTAACTTTATGTTTTTCAATCATTTGCCAGAAACGTGATGCATCTGGATAAGTTGGGATACCTTCAAAAATAACTTGAGTTGCACCAGCCGCCAATGGCCCATAGGCAACATAACTATGTCCTGTGATCCAGCCCACATCAGCAGTACACCAGAACACATCATTCGCTTTCGGATTTGTACTGCCCGTGCCACAGTCGCGTGTCGCATCAAACGTCCAGAGGTAACTTTGCAATGCACCCAGCAAATAACCACCTGTGGAATGCTGTACGCCTTTTGGTTTACCTGTTGAACCTGATGTATACAAAATAAACAATGGATGTTCCGCAGAAACCCACGCAGGCTGACAATTGGCTTCTTGTTTAGCGGTTAAATCATGCCACCAAACATCTCGCCCTGCTTGCATGTTGGTTTCCGACTGACCTTTTTCAGAAGCATCACGCGCGAATACCACCACATGTTTAATCAGATCGCCAGTTTGAGCTAAGGCTTCATCCACAGTTTTTTTC
>JASLGO010000131.1 GCA_030150135.1 Aquirhabdus sp. | reverse complement strand
CGTTTGTAGAAGTTCACCAGTCGCAGTATCAGCAACCAGAATCTGACCTGGGCCTACACGACCTTTCGACACCACATCTTCAGGTTTGTAATCCCACACACCAATTTCAGATGCCAGCGTAATGTAACCATTTTTGGTAATTACCCAACGTGCTGGACGCAAGCCATTACGATCAAGCATACAAATCGCATGACGACCATCTTGAATTACGAGACCCGCTGGACCATCCCATGCTTCCATGTGTTTTGAGTTGAACTCATAGAATGCGCGCAAATCAGCATCCATTGTTTCAACGTTTTGCCAAGCTGGAGGCACAAGCATACGTAGCGCACGGAACAAATCCATTCCGCCACCGACCAAAATCTCAAGCATATTATCAAGGCTTGAAGAGTCAGAACCCGTACGATTAATCAACGGTTTGATATCTAACAAACCTGGTAACAATGGATTTGCAAATTTCGGTGTACGCGCAACTGACCAGTTACGATTACCCATAATGGTATTGATTTCACCATTGTGCGCTAAATAACGGAAAGGTTGAGCCAGCGCCCAACGTGGAGCAGTATTTGTTGAAAAGCGTTGGTGGAACACAACGATATGAGTCGTGATGCGCTCGTCGCCCAAATCTAAATAAAACGATGCAATATCTTCTGGCATCATCAAGCCTTTATAGCTGATGACGGTACTTGCAAGCGTAGTTACATAAAACAATGGATCATGCGTCAACTGACTCTCAGCACGACGACGCGCCAAGAATAACTTACGATTAAACTCAGCCTCTGCCATTCCTTCTGGTGCAGAAACAATAATTTGACTGATTGCTGGCAGTGAGCGCAACGCAATCTCGCCGAGAATTTCAATATTCAGCGGTACTGTACGCCAAGTTGCAACAGTTAAGCCTTCTTTAGCCACTTCAGCGTCTAAGATGTCGCGTGAATGCTGTGCAAGCGTTGTATCGGTATTTAAAAAGATCGTACCAACTGCAAATAATTCAGGTAATGTCACACCTAATTTTTGCGCTTCTGCTCTAAAGAAATCTTTAGGCATCGCCAAAAGCAAACCGCAACCATCGCCAGTCTTACCATCTGCTGCAATACCACCACGATGCGTCATACAGCTTAAGCTGTGAATCGCGGTTTTCAACAAATGATGGCTCGCCTGACCCTGCATGTGAGAAATCAGACCAAAGCCACAGTTATCCCGAAAATCTTCAGGTTGATAAAGACCCTTCATCGCAACATCTGTCACAGCATCAGATGAAGAATGGGCTTCCGAAGAAAGTGCAGCGAGCGGCGACATATGCATGGCGTACCCTTATATAAAAACAATAATAAAAACACAGCAATGGGCGAACAATGACCATAACGCGATGAAAGAACACGCCCAAGGCGTAACCCATTTTAAGTTCAAGCTAACACGACACTTAAAATGAGGACAGACAAAACGGTGTAATAGTGTAAAGAAAAACTGCGCCGTACTCAAATGCAATCCAAGATTTATTAAATACAACTCAAGATCCTGAACCACATTTTTTTAACAGACAGAGTCATTGATCTATTTCTGAGCAGCTTCTCTATATTTTTTATAGCCAATCAAAACAGATATTTGAACAAACCCTACAGGGAACAATTGTACTAAAAAAGTACAAAAAAAGAAAGCGCCATGACTGGCGCTATAATCGACATCAATAAAATTAACTTTTTACAATTAAATGCTTCATCTACAACACCACCAATCAAGATACCTCAGTAATATCAATTAAATGGATCTTGAATGGGCGCTGGAGATGAAGCTTTCGCTCCAGCAGTCTGACTCGGAGTAGGCTCCGACGGCGGCGCATCAGGCTGACCACTAAACCCATCCACACCTGCAGGCATTGACGATGTTCCAGCAGGCGCTGCGGTTGAAACAGACTGTGCAGAAATTTGCGCTAATTTATCTTCAATCGCATCCGGTGGCGGCGGAATAGCAACAGGTCGTAATTTGACTTGACGTTGCATATTCGCTGAATCATTAACTCCAGTATCATCATCCACACTAACAAATGGCTTATAGGTCGAAAAACGCTCTGGAAACGCCTTAACATTATCAGGTAATCCAAAATCCATAGTCTGCATAGCACCCATAGCGGTTTCAACTGTCGTAAATGCACCATACGTCAGAATATAGCTATCATCCTTGCCTTTACGATAATGAAAATACTGAAACCTAGCACGATCACTACGTTTCGCTAGAAAATCAGTAACAACACTTTCTTGCGAAACATTCATAACTTGTAAAGTCCACTCACTCTCATGGGCACCAATAAAAACAGCTGTTTGAAATTCTGGACTATGTGTGGACTCTTGTTTATCCGCAACCTTACTAAGATCCAAAACAGGAACTATATCAGTCAAACTTCCTAAATTTGCAGGGAAATGATCAACTGTAGCCACCTTAGGGGTAGCTGTATCTGAATCAGTGAACGAATTTTCTTTCGTTACACGAGCTGCCAATTGTAGCCATATCCACAAAATTGCACTGACGAGCAATATAAAAATCCCGCCAATCAACCAAATTTTCGGATAAAAACGATCTCTCCACGACAATGAACTAGAACTCATACAACCTCCAAACCAGGCTCTTTATTTTGCAAGGTTTGTAGCAATAACTGAAAATCGAACTCTCGCGTAATCACTGCCTGTCCCATTTTCTTTAACAAAACTAGTCTTAGCTGACCATCTAGCACTTTTTTATCTTGCCCCATCAAACTCAGGAATGCATCAGATCCAATATCTGGCACAACTACAGGCAATTTTGCTGCAAGCAATAATCTGCGTATCCGCGCCACATCTTCATGCGTAATCCAGCCTAATCTTGCCGACAAATCTGCAGCCATCAGCATCCCTGTTGCCACAGCCTCACCATGTAACCACTCACCATACCCCATGAATGATTCAATCGCATGACCAAATGTATGACCTAGATTAAGTAATGCTCGATCGCCCTGCTCATGTTCATCAGCGGCAACAATACGAGCTTTATGCTGACAAGAGCGGAAAACAGCTTCAGCAAGTAATTGAGAATCACGACTCATTAAACCCTGAATATTTAACTCCAGCCAGTCCAAAAACTCTAAATCACCAAGAAGTGCATACTTAATCACTTCAGCCAATCCAGCTGATAATTCACGATCAGGCAAAGTAGATAGTAACGACATATCAGCCAAAACCAGCTTAGGCTGCTTAAAAGCACCTATCATATTTTTACCTAACGGGTGATTAACTCCCGTCTTACCTCCAACACTAGAATCCACTTGAGACAATAAAGTTGTAGGCACTTGCACAAAATCAACACCTCGCTGGAAACTTGCTGCAGCAAAACCAGCCATATCACCAACGACACCACCACCCAAGGCCAGCACAGTACAATCTCGATTAAAACGATGCTGCATCAGCGCATCAAAAACCAATTTCAGACTATCCAAGGTCTTATATGACTCACCATCTGGTAAAATACATGAAGCAACAGACTTACCCGCATCACGCAAAGCATCAACATAGCGTTCTAAATACAGAGGCGCAACAACGTTATTGCTCACAACCATGACCTGCCGGCTAGACACATGAGGTAGCAAATACTCTACTAAAGAAAGCTCACTTCCAATAAAAATTGGATAACTGCGCTCATTCAAAGCAACGTTTAAAGTCCGCACTGCATTAGACGGTGATACTGCTTCAGTTCGATTCATTGGCTGTGTCATATAAGATAATTGTTAGGAGTAGAAATAAAAAAAACACCACTTGGGGTGTTTATTTTATCTGGTTTGTTTGAATAATATGAATGATTTTTTGTGCAAGTTCTCGAGCAGAACCATCCAAAGTCATCACAACATGATGGGCAACTGATCTGTACAAAGGATCTCTTATGGCTAATAACTCTTTCAACCGAGCCTCTGGATCACTTGTTTGTAATAACGGACGATTACGGTCTCGTGAAGTCCTTGCTACTTGCATAGCTACAGGCGTAAACAAGTAAATCACTGTTCCTCGATTTCGTAAATAAATGCGATTCTGTTCTTGAGTAACCGCCCCACCGCCAGTTGCTAAAACAATATTGCTCATCGCAGTCAGCTCAGCAAGTACAGCTTCTTCACGAAGCCTAAATCCTGCTTCACCCTCTTTCTCGAAAATCCAAGGAATTGTCGCACCAGTTCGACGCTCAATCTCATGATCACTATCAATGAAAGATCTACCCAGTAGGTCAGCCAAATGACGACCCACTGTAGTCTTACCAGCCCCCATCGGACCAACCAAAAATACATTACCTTCAAGCAACCTATTTTCAGTCAATCCCTCAGATGTTGCCAATGATAAATCAGCCATAAAAACATCCACGCTCATCGGCAACAAGCATCATATTACTGCTGAGCAACCTGAGGAGCTTTATTCTCCCTTGTTGAATCAGTAAGCACACGTGGCGTAACAAAAATCAATAATTCCTGTTTAGTATTGGAATCCGTACTATGCCTAAATAAACGACCTAAATACGGTAAATCACCAAGGAAAGGTACTTTTGTTGTACTACTAGAAATATTGTTCTGAAAAATTCCACCAAGAACCAAAGTTTGACCATCATTTACAAGAACGCTCGTCTGAATTCGGTTCGTATTAATAGTCAATTGACCATTTGGTGCAGCAGTACCAGGACTATCCGCATTCACTAACAGATCCATTTGCACACGACCGTCAGGTGTAATACTTGGAGTGACTTCCAGACTCAACTCAGCATTCACAAATGCCACAGAGGTTGCACCGCTGGAAGTAGCTTGCTGATAAGGAATTTGTTGTCCTGCTGCAACACGAGCTTTTTGTTTATCCAAAGTTAATACTTTCGGCGTCGCAATAACCTCACC
>JASLGO010000111.1 GCA_030150135.1 Aquirhabdus sp. | reverse complement strand
ATAAAATCGAAACATACACATTTACTTCTTGAAATTATTTAATAAATACGACGAATTAGTTATGGCTGAATTACATCATTTAAGTATTCGTGAATTGTCTGCTGGCCTTGCAAGCAAACAATTTTCCTCGCTGGAACTCACTCAACATTATCTGACGCGGATTGATCGTATCGATGCACAGGTCAACAGCTTTATTAGCGTGACGCACGAATCCGCACTCGCTACCGCAAAACTTGCAGATCAAGCACGTGCAAATGGCACAGCAGGTTTACTAACAGGTATTCCAATTGCCCATAAGGATATTTTTTGCACCCAAGGTGTGAAAACCTCTTGTGGCTCAAAAATGCTCGATAATTTCATTGCGCCTTACAACGCAACAGTCATTGAGCAATGTAACAACGCAGGTCTGGTCATGTTGGGCAAAACCAATATGGACGAATTCGCGATGGGTTCAAGCAGTGAAAGCTCATTCTACGGCGCAACTCATAACCCTTGGCAGCTTGGGCGTGTTCCCGGTGGTTCGTCAGGGGGTTCAGCTGCCGCTGTTGCCGCTGATCTCGCACCATTTGCCACGGCTACTGATACAGGCGGTTCAATTCGCCAGCCTGCGGCATTCTGTGGATTGACAGGTTTAAAACCAACCTATGGTCGTGTCTCACGTTTTGGCATGATCGCCTACGCATCAAGTCTCGATCAAGGCGGCCCTATTGGTCGTAGCGCAGAAGATTGTGCATACCTGATGCAGGTCATGGCTGGACATGATGCCAAAGACTCAACAAGCGTCAATCATCCTGTCGAAGACTATGTGGCTGGCTTAGTAGCAACAAATGCAGACAAGCCATTGCAAGGTTTACGCATCGGCTTGCCACATGAGTATCTGAAAGATGGTTTGGATACCGATGTGAAAGCCCGCGTCGAAGAAGCCTTAAAAGCTCTCGAAAATTTAGGTGCGACTTTAGTCTGGATTAACCTAACAACCACCGATTCAGCTATCCCTGCTTATTATCTGATTGCTCCAGCAGAAGCATCGAGCAACCTGTCACGCTACGATGGCGTGCGTTTTGGTCATCGCTGTGAAAATCCAAAAGACTTAATGGATCTGTACACACGCTCACGCACCGAAGGGTTTGGTGATGAAGTACAACGTCGTATTCTGGTTGGAACATATGCATTATCAGCAGGTTACTACGATGCATACTATCTTAAAGCTCAAAAAGTACGCCGCTTAATTCAAAATGACTTTATGAAAGCCTTTGAACAATGTGACGTGATTGCAGGCCCAACCGCTCCGACCGCTGCTTATGGCATCGGCGCAAAACAAGATCCTGTGGCCATGTATTTAGGCGATATCTACACTATCGCGGTCAACCTTGCTGGCTTGCCAGCGATTAGCGCGCCTGTCGGTTTTGATACCAGCTACAGCGGTCAAGATGGTTCACCACTACCTGTCGGCTTACAGTTGATTGGCCCTTACTGGTCAGAAAGCAAGCTACTGAATATCATTCATCAATATCAACAGCATACGGATTGGCACACCAAGCGCGCGCCCCTTGCAACAGATGGAGGAGCAACAGCATGAGCCAATTAGTTCACGGTTGGGAAGTTGTGATCGGCTTGGAAATTCATTGCCAACTTGACACACAAAGTAAGATTTTCTCAGGCTCACCGACTACATTCGGTGCAGAACCAAATACACAAGCGAGTTTAATTGACTTGGCATTGCCCGGCACTTTGCCTGTATTGAATCGCGAAGTGGTCAATAAAGCCATTCAGTTCGGTTTAGGGATTGATGCTGAGATCTGCCGCGCGTCAGTGTTTGCGCGTAAAAACTACTTCTACCCTGACCTACCAAAAGGCTATCAAATCAGCCAAATGGACGACCCGATTGTTGGCAAAGGACATTTGGACATCGTCCTCGAAGATGGTTCAGTCAAACGTGTTGGCGTGACGCGCGCGCACTTGGAAGAAGATGCAGGCAAATCATTACACGAAGATTTTGCAGGCATGACTGGCATTGATTTGAATCGTGCTGGTACACCACTGCTTGAAATCGTCAGCGAACCTGATATGCGTTCTGCTGCCGAAGCGGTTGCCTATGTAAAAACCATTCACTCACTCGTGCGCTGGCTTGGCATTAGTGACGGCAACATGGCAGAAGGCTCATTCCGCTGCGATTGTAACGTGTCGATTCGCAAGCCAAATGCACCTGAATACGGCACACGCTGCGAGCTGAAAAACATTAACTCGTTCCGTTTTATCGAACGTGCAATTGAAGCCGAAGTTGAGCGTCAAATTGACCTCATCGAAGGTGGTGGTCGTGTCGTCCAGCAAACGCGTTTATACGACCCGAACAAAAACGAAACTCGCGCAATGCGCAGCAAGGAAGAAGCCAACGACTATCGTTACTTTCCTGATCCAGACTTGTTGCCTGTGGTCATCAGCGAAGCACAAATTGAGCAGATTCGCGCGGCGATGCCAGAACTGCCAACAGCACGCAAAAATCGTTTTGTTGAGCAATATCAACTCAGTGAATACGATGCACGTATCTTGAATGGCTCACGCGAACTCGCTGATTTCTACGAAGATGCAGTGAAAGTTGCCAATATTAGCCAAGCGAAAATTGTCGCTAACTGGGTGATGGGTGACTTGCTCGGTGCATTGAACAAAGCTGAAAAAGAATTGGCTGACTCCCCTGTCACACCAACTCAACTCGGCGGTTTGGTTGCACGGATTGCGGACGACACCATCAGCGGCAAGATCGCCAAAGTTGTCTTTACCGAAATGATGCAAGGCAATGGTGAATCTGCTGACGACATCATCGCAGCCAAAGGTCTCAAGCAAGAAACAGATACTGGCGCGATTGAGGCCATCATCAAAGAAGTCTTGGCAGCAAACGAGAAGATGGTTGAGGAATATCGTGCAGGCAAAGAAAAGGCATTCAACGGTTTGGTGGGTCAAATCATGAAAGCTTCAAAAGGCAAAGCAAATCCAAGTCAAGTCAATGAGTTGTTGAAAAACTTGTTGAATGGATAACTTGTTTTAGCTTGAAATAAAAATGCCAGCGATCTGTAGGTTTACTGGCATTTTTTTATTATGCAACTCTCTCGTAGGATGGGTTCTAACCCATCAAAAGCATATGATTCGTGAATAAAATTCCATTTTATAATTTATTGATATTTTTAAAATTTATAACTTAATTTTGTGATGGCTCAAAAGTGAAAATTGTGTAATGCCTCACGAATATATGTGTTCCACAAATAGCAATCGCAGTAGCGTTTAAAAAGGATACGTAATATGGGTGTCAAATCGAAAAAGGTGATCATAGATATCGTGCCAACAATTGCGATAATGCAACCAATATGGGATGAAATTTGGCAACTCACAAAAACTTTTTATGATACGAAACAAGACTTCACAAAAGAAGAACTCAAAAAGCGTCAAAAAATTGCTCTATTTCGCGCACAATCAGATCGCACACTTATCGGAATGGCATCGATAGATATCGATCCAGTCCTATTTCAGCGGCGTCAACTTGCGGTGATCTACACATCGCATGTAATCATTCAACCAGAATATCGTGGACACAATCTCCTCCAGAAAATAGGGTTTCGATCCTTTATAGAAGCACGTCTTCGTTTTCCTTTCCGTCCAATCTACTGGTTCTTTACGGCATTCAGTTATAAGAGTTACTTGCTACTTCCTCATAATTTCCGTGATTACTGGCCACGCTTCGATCTGCAAACGCCAGAATGGGAACGAGGACTAATGAATCAACTGGCTACACAGTTCTATGCTTCCGCTTGGTGTGCAAAAACTGGCATCGTTGCCCGTTCAGGTCAAAAACGACTGCAGCCAGACACTGCACCGTTACAGAAAAACCTCACGAATAACCCTGATCTCGAGTTCTACGCCAAAATCAATCCTCACCATGCAGATGGTGATATGTTGGTTTGTCTCTGTCCATTAAACACAACCAATTGGCTGAATGTAGGAGTACGTGCACTCCAACGCGCGCGCAAATCATCACAACGCCCTCGCGAGCTACCACAACAAACGTAACCCTACTGGTACAAGCCACAGTATATGATTTGTAGATAAAATCCATCACACTATTTCTGGCGCGATCGAAGCCATTATCAAAGAAGTCTTGGCGGCAAATGAGAAGATGGTTGAAGAATATCGTGCTGGCAAAGAGAAGACATTCAATGGTTTGGTGGGTCAAATCATGAAAGCCTCAAAAGGCAAAGCGAATCCAAGTCAGGTCAATGAGTTGTTGAAAAACTTGTTGAATGGATAAGGTTTAGCTTGAAATAAAAATGCCAGCAAATCTGTAGATCGCTGGTATTTTTATTTGAATTGAGAAACTAGTTCATTGAGCCTGTCGAAATGAACGGTATTTGCAAATAGACCATCATAGTGTGATGAGTTTTAACCCATTCTACGATTTTTACATATTACTTAACTTTTCAAGTATTCTGCATTAACTACACGAGCACCTACAAAGCCAACTTTTTCATGTACAAGCAAGACATCCCCAACCTTCATACCAGTCAGTGAATCTGTCCTATCACAAATCGTTGTATCCGTTTGAATGGGGGGATTATAGAAAGTATATTGGATTCCATTACATCCTCCTCTTTCTGTTGAATGGTGTTCTTCTGCATTAGTAATAGCAGCTTTTAACTGTACAGAAGTATTTGATGTCGCCCATATTGATATATCAAAGAGACTCCAAGTAGTAATTAAAGGAAGCATTCCACCAAAAAGAAATGCAAAAAAAAGGATGCCAAATCTCATAATTCCTGAAAGTTTTTGTGTAGTATCTTTACCTGTTTCGATCGTATAGTTATATTTCCTAAGTAGAAACCACACAGTGATAAAAAATAAAATATCGCTAATGAAATAGAAATTTGCTCCCAGATTATCAATTGATCCGTTCACAAAGCAATTATGTCCCACAGCCCTATCGATAAATCCACCAATTAAGAAGATATAAAAAGGATATTTGATCCATTTCAACGGTAACGCTTTTTGTTGTTCTGCTTCCATATATTAATCTCTGATAATATTATATTTTTAATTACCCCAACCAAAACCTCAACTCGGCACAGCCAAATTACTCCTCAACGCCAGCTCATCTTCAGGCACTGGCACAGGTCTAGTCACGCGATCATGCTTCCGCTCCGCATCAGGCTTCAACATCTCATCCGAAAGCTCTGCAAACTTGGTCTGAAACGCCGCCAAAGTCCACTGACCAAACAGCGTATGACCACCTTCGTAAGCTTGCTCCTGATACTCCTCTTGCGTCGTCACATAACCCATATAATCATTGCAGTACGTACAAATCAGCACATGTTCAATACCACGCTTTTTCAAACGTGATTTGACTGTTTCTAAAACACGCTTACCTGCAATCGTCGTAAACTCTCCCGGACAACACACCAGCGCCAACTGACCAATCGTCACAATCTGCAAAGGTAATCGCGTTGCAACCAACGGACTTTCTTTAATCGCACCCACATTGATTTGTCGCTTCAACTCACCAATCAGCGGATCAACAATACTTGGCAGAACTCCCTCCATAGGACGACCTAAGATTTGCTTTCTTCCTGCTTCAAGCAAAATAGCCTTATCGCCTTGCGATGCATATAAGCGACGGTAATAGTCCACATCTTTAGATCCACGCAGAAACGGATTCAAACGCAGACTTTTGACTGAATTGGCCAAAACAGTAATCGCAGTAATTAAAACAGCTGGTGTCCCCGGCCCATCCACAGGCGTTCCCTGAAAGAACGATGCACCATGACACGGATCACTTGTCCATGCGTCTGTTCGACCATTGGCAAACTCTGGCGCAGCATGAATTTGAGTCAAATCAACAAAACTCAAAATTGAGTCAATCTCACCATGAATCTGCTCCTCACTATTCTGAGATAGCGCAGATAACGCAAGATCACTCTGATAATTCCCATTCTTTGCCGCATAAACATATTCTGCTTCACCCTTAATCTTTTGGCGGCGTTCTACATCACCTTTGCCATGAAAATGTGGCGACACATCACCTGCTGTTGCTTGAGCAAAAATTGCAACAGACTGATCAATGCCTACATCAGCTAAAGCCTGTTCAGCTTGAGCAGATGCATAACCTTTATTATCGCCATCATGACGATGCAAATGACTACTCAAACAAGTGGCATGAACACCAAACAGGGATAGAAATGACGCCAGCTCACCATTACGGCGGAAACTGAGCAAAGACATATTTCGATCTAAGGCAAGATGAGTTTCGGATTTGGCACGTCGAGCAACATCAAGATTACGATTATAAGAAGCCAAAGAGCGATTCCATGCAACAGGTATTTCATCTGCAAACCGTGTTGTCGTTAAACCCAACTCTGTAGGTGCCGCCGACTGCCATGCAGCCATAATCGCATCCACGCTCGCACTAACAACCGCTGCTAAATGCTCAGGCACAAATCCAGGGGTCGGCATGTTATACAACGCTTCATATGAACATCCACCGGGTGCAGAATGGGTATGTGTTGCAGTTAAAACAAATGATGACTCATCAAATGAACTTCCCATGCGTTCTAGTAAGACTTTGCATATGCCTGCACGCATTGCGCCAGTCACGCAGCCCATATCGAGGCAACAAAAAATCAGTGATTTATTTTTTTCATCTGCAATAAATAATGCACGCGCAAACAAAGGCGTCTGCTGCCCATGAGCACGATGATGCCATTGTCCGTAACCAAACATCGCATAGCCTTGAGGCTGAATGGAAATCTCTTGTTTACCCCATCCTGCTTGGTACATAAAAATTCCTTTTTAATGATTTTATTTGTTTAATTAAATTCAATAAAACACTGCTGCGAACCTATCACTCACA
>JASLGO010000079.1 GCA_030150135.1 Aquirhabdus sp. | reverse complement strand
TGGCTTCGCAAGAGGTACATGATATTGCGATTGCCATCGGCGTTGATCCCGGTAGTGATGATTTATCAGAGCTTCGCTATGGCAAGATTTGTATCTTGGCGGATGCGGATTCGGATGGATTACACATCGCGACGTTGCTTTGTGCGCTATTTGTGAAGCATTTTCCTGCATTGATTGAGCAGGGACATTTGTTTGTCGCTATGCCACCGTTGTATCGGATTGATGCGGGCAAAGATGTGTTCTATGCGCTCGATGATGAGGAGTTGCAGGGTATTCTTTCAAAAATCAAAGGCAAAGCCCCGCAAATCACCCGATTTAAAGGATTGGGTGAAATGAATCCTTTGCAATTGCGTGAAACGACAATGGATCCAGATACACGGAGATTGGTGCAACTGGATTTGGATGATACACAGATGACGACTCATTTATTGGATAAACTTTTGGCCAAGAAACGTGCGCCAGATCGCAAGACGTGGCTGGAAGATAAAGGTAATTTAGCGGACATCATGGTTTAATCATTTTGATTGATCATGTATAGGTCTGATTGATTCATTCATTTATAGAGAAACGAATATGATCACTGATCAACAAGCTGCACTGACTGCGGCAATTCAAGCGCTTGATGTTGAACAGGTCAAAGCTTTGCTGGCGCAAGGTATTGATCCTAATTTTATTGATGAAGAATATGGCCCACCAGCAACACAAATTTGTGATCGTTTGTTTGACTGGTGGGAAGCTGTACTCAATGGTTATGAATCTGAAGAGCCTCTCAACGAAGAACAGAAAGGTCGTTTGCTTGCTCCTTATCAGGCGATCTTGCAGGCGTTGATTGATGCGAAGGCGAATTTGCATCTCTGGGATGCAGAAGAATTTTTTGGGCCATTATGGGATGCCGCAAGTGCTGCTTGCGTACCCGTTGTGCAGACTTTACTCGATCATAAAGTTGATCCGAATAAGCGTGACGACGAAGGTATGACGATTCTGTCTTCGATTTGTGATTTGTATTTTGATGTGGATTATGACTTGATTGATTGGGATCAAGCTTTGCCAGAAGAACGTGAAACCGTTGAGCTATTGCGTAAACATGGCGCATTGACAACGGCTGAGTTTTTGGCGAAATAAAGTTTCGTTATTACGTTAGGTCAGAGTTGAGAAGGTCTATTTGTATGACTTTCTCATGGTCTTTTTTGAATTGGATGGATGACTCATTGTTGAAGTGGGTCATGTGATTAGAAAAATTCAATATCATTGAAATGGATAGCGCATGAGCAATCTTAACCTTGCGACCGAAAGTCGGTCGGTTGCCGAGTTTACCGAACAGGCTTACCTGAATTACGCCATGTACGTCATCATGGATCGTGCTTTGCCGCATGTTGCTGATGGTCTGAAACCTGTACAACGTCGTATCGTCTATGCGATGAGTGAGCTGGGTCTAAAAAACTCTGGTAAACCCAAAAAATCCGCGCGTACGGTCGGTGACGTTCTCGGTAAATATCATCCACATGGTGATAGTGCATGTTATGAAGCAATGGTGCTGATGGCACAGCCTTTTAGCTATCGCTATCCACTCGTCGATGGACAAGGGAATTGGGGTTCGCCTGATGATCCGAAGTCCTTTGCGGCAATGCGTTATACCGAAGCGAAGTTGTCCGCTTATAGTGAGCTGTTGCTCAATGAATTGGGTCAGGGGACAACCGAGTGGCAAGATAATTTTGATGGTTCATTGCAAGAACCTGTGACCTTGCCTGCGCGCTTACCCAATATTTTGCTGAACGGTACGATGGGTATTGCGGTTGGGATGGCGACAGATATTCCACCGCATAATCTGCGTGAAGTGGTCAAAGGTACGATTGCTCTGCTAAAAAATCCGAATTTATCGGATGAAAAACTTGCGACTTATATTCCTGGTCCTGATTTGCCAACGCGCGCTGAAATTATTAGCAGCCCAGAAGATCTCCTGAAAATCCAGATGACTGGACGTGGTAGCTATCGCTCCCGTGCGATTTATCATGTGGAAAAAGGCGAGATTGTCATTACCGATTTGCCGTATCAGGTGTCTGGTGCGAAAGTTATTGCCCAAATTGCTGAACAAATGCAGGCGAAAAAACTGCCTTTGATTACGGATTTGCGTGATGAATCTGATCATGAGAATCCAACACGGATTGTGATTATTCTGCGTTCAAATCGCGTGGATGCAGATGCGGTCATGAGTCATTTATTTGCGACGACTAAGCTCGAAAGCAGTTATAGCGTCAATCTGAATATGATTGGGCTGAATGGTCGTCCGCAGGTGAAGTCGATTCGGACAGTGTTACTTGAATGGCTGGACTATCGCCAAGAAACAGTTCGCCGCCGTTTAAGTCATTCTTTAGAGAAAATCGAGAAACGCCTGCATATCTTGGGCGGTTTGTTGATTGCGTATTTGGATATTGATACGGTCATTCGGATTATTCGTGAGGAAGATCACCCACGTGCGGAGTTGATGGCGCATTTTGGTCTGACCGAGATTCAAGCTGATGCGATTCTGGATTTGAAATTGCGTCATTTGGCGAAATTGGAAGAGATGGAAATCCGCCGTGAGCAAGAAGAACTTGAGTTACAGGCTGCAAAAATTCGTGGCTATTTGAATAATCCAGAACTGCTTAAAGGTTTGATTATTGAAGAACTACAAGAAGATGCAAAAAAACACGGAGATGATCGTCGCTCACCGATCGTGCAACGTGAGGAAGCGGTTGAGTTAAAAGAATCCGATTTGACACCAGCCGAAGCGATCACGGTAGTGTTGTCACATTCAGGCTGGATTCGTGCGGCTAAAGGCACGGATATTGATGTAAAAGCGTTGAATTATCGAGCAGGTGATGAATATTTAAGTCATTGTACAGGCAAGAGTAATCAGCGCGTCTATTTACTCGACAACACAGGTCGTAGTTATGCATTACCCGCAGCCAATTTGCCTTCCGCGCGTGGACAAGGTGAGCCTGTAACGACCAAACTGGCGCCACCTGCGGGTTCGCGTTTTGTCGAAGTCGTGATGGGTGAAGATACGCAGTCTATTCTATTGGCAAGTAATCAGGGCTATGGTTTTGTCAGTACGATGTCAGCTTTAGATAGTACCGTGAAGGCGGGTAAGACCGTGGTGACATTGACCGAGGGTAGTGAGTTAATGCCTGTCTTGTCATTGCCAGCCGATGCTGATCGCATTGCGGTGTTGTCGTCGAGTGGGCGTTTATTGATTTACCCACTTGCAGATTTGCCTGTGATGAATCGAGGTAAAGGCAATAAGCTGATTGCGTTAGAAAGCCATGAAACAGTCCGTGCCATGGTTGGTTTAGTTGCAGGCGCGTCGCTCGTGGTCATGTCGGGTTCACGTCCGCTCACGCTAAAAGAAGCTGATGTGGCGCATTATTCGGGTAAACGTGGTCAGCGCGGTCATTTGCTGCCTCGCGGTTATCAGAAAGCTGAAAGCATGCAAATGGCGTAGCGTTTTTGTGATGCTTGCTGTGGTTTTGCGGTGGAATGGGTTAGACTCGAAAGTGACTTAATATTAAATCACATGGATGTGTAGTGACGAATCGGTCATGCTTTTGATTGATCCTGCTAATGTGATTGTGCGCTTTTTTTGTTAAGTTGCGCGAAATTTTTATTCTATAAAATATAGAAATAAAGATAGGGCGTATTGACGTTTGATCTCACGCAGAATTTTTGATGGCAAAATCAAATGTCAATGTATCTTAGTTTTAAAAACCAATGCCCGATTAATAGCGATTTTTATGAATCTCGTTAAATAATCAAATTTGAATGTACAAACGAAGAGAGAATCAGTATGACGAATAAGCCTTGGTTTGATTCATATCCCGCAGGGACACCACACGAAATAGTATTGCCTGCGAGCAATACCTCACTCATTGATCAGTTTGAACGTGCGATACAACTGTATGGCAAGCGTGATGCGTTTGTCTGTATGGAAAAACGGATGACCTATAACGAACTGGATAAAAATAGCCGCCAGTTTGCTGCATATTTGCAGTCATTAGGTCTTAAAAAAGGCGCACGTGTTGCAGTGATGATGCCGAACGTGTTGCAGTATCCGATTTCGGTGCTTGCAATTTTACGTGCGGGTTATGTCTTGGTGAATGTGAATCCACTCTATACTGCGCGCGAACTTGAGCATCAATTGAAAGATTCTGGTGCGGAAGTCATTATCGTACTTGAGAATTTTGCATCCACTTTGCAAGAAGTCGTTGCCAACACCCCTGTGAAGCATGTTCTTGTGGCAAGCGTGGGTGAGATGTTGGGTCTGGTGAAAGGGACGATCGTCAATTTTGTGGTACGTAACGTACGCAAGCAAGTGCCAAGTTGGTCGATTGCAGGTTCAGTCAGCTTCAAAGATGCACTGGGTAAAGTCAGTGCTCGCAAATATAAGCGCCCGATCGTCGGTTTAAGTGATACTGCTGTGCTGCAATATACTGGTGGTACCACTGGCGTTTCAAAAGGTGCAGAACTCACGCATTCCAATCTGGTGAGTAATGTCCTGCAAGCAGATGCGTTCTTTAGCTCTGTATTTAGCGCGGAAGATGAAAAAGAACAAGGCGCAATTCTTTGTGCGTTGCCGCTGTACCATATCTTTGCATTAACAGTGTGCGCGATGTGGGGCATACAAAAAGGGATGTTGACGGTTTTGGTTCCAAATCCGCGTGATATTCCAGGTTTGGTTAAAGAAATTGCATTGTATAAACCGACGATTTTACCTGCTGTAAATACATTGTTTAATGCATTGGTCAATAACGAAGACTTCCAGAAAGTAGATTTCTCAAACCTGAAATTAGCACTGGGTGGCGGGATGGCGGTTTTGCCCTCAACCGCAGCGGCATGGCAAAAAGTCACAGGAAAACCAATTGTAGAAGCGTATGGTTTATCGGAAACATCTCCAGCTGCAACCGCAAATCCTGTCAATATTACAGCGTATACTGGCACGATCGGTATTCCATTCCCATCGACTGACGTGGCAATGTTGGATGATGATGGCAAAGAAGTGCCTATGGGTGAGCGTGGCGAAATTTCGATTCGCGGACCTCAAGTCATGAAAGGCTATTGGCAGCGTCCAGATGAGACCGCGAAAGTCATGACAGCAGATGGTTACTTCCGTACGGGTGATATTGGTGTGATGGATGAACGTGGCTATATCAAGATCGTTGATCGTAAAAAAGACATGATCTTGGTTTCAGGTTTTAACGTCTATCCAGCTGAAATTGAAGAAGTGATTACCAACAATCCAAAAGTTCTTGAAGCTGCAGCAATTGGCGTACCAGACGAAAAGAGTGGTGAAGTGCCAAAACTGTTTGTTGTGAAAAAAGATCCGAGTTTGACGGAAGCCGAACTGAAAGCGTATATCAATGATAATCTGACAGGCTACAAACGTCCGAAGTACATTGAGTTTATGACTGAGCTACCGAAGAGTAATGTCGGTAAGATTCTGCGTAAAGAATTACGCCATTGATCTACTGATGTTTCGGAGAGAAAAGCAGCCTGATTGGCTGCTTTTTTTATGGGCGATCAGATGCAATTTAAATGCGAATTGAATGCGAATATATATTCGTATTAGTCTTGGGCAAATGGTTGATCGACAAGATTTCCCTTGATTCATCGCATGCGATAGTCATCTCAATGGTTGCTTAAAAAGGATAACGCAGTGAAATCAAATAAACGTGTTTGTGTGATAGGTGCCGGTCCTAGTGGAATTACCGCAGGCAAGAATTGTGTCGAAGCTGGACTGGATGTCGTTTTGTTTGAGAAGAATGATAAGGTCGGCGGAAACTGGGTATTTAATTCCAAAACGGGGCACTCTAGTGTTTATGAAAATACTCATATCATCAGCTCTAAAGTTTGGTCGGAATATGAAGATTTCCCGATGCCAGAGAATTATCCCGACTACCCAAAACATAACCAGCTACAGGCGTATTTTGAGTCATATGCCAAGCATTTCGGTGTCTATGAGCATATTCGTTTTGACACCACTGTAAATCATGTCAGCCGCCTTGCTTCGGGTGATTGGAAAGTCGATTTCACGGATGCTAAAGGTAAAGAACAATCAGAAATTTTTAATGTGTTGATGGTGTCAAATGGCCACCATTGGAATCCAAAATATCCAGAGCTGAATGGCAAATTTACAGGCAAGTTCATGCACTCGCATGACTTCAAAGGTGTAAATGAAGAATGGCGTGGCAAAGATGTGCTGGTGATTGGTGGTGGAAATTCAGCCTGTGACGTTGCGGTTGAATCAGCGCGTATCGCAAACAGCGTCTCCTTGTCGATGCGCAGTCCGCAGTGGTTTGTGCCTAAGTTTTTATTTGGAATGCCAACGGATGTATTTGCTTCAAAATCAAATTTATTGCCGGCTTATGTAAAGAACCTAGCTTTGAAAAAAACACTACGCATGCTGCAAGGTTCTTACAAGCAGTACAACTTGCCAGAACCAAAGTGGTTGCCTTTGTCGGCGCATCCGACGGCAAATTCAGACTTATTTGATTTCATCCGTCATGGTCGAATTAAACCGCGTAAAGGGATTCAGCGCGTGGACGGTGGGGTGGTCGAGTTCACTGATGGCAGTCGTGAGCGTTTCGATATTATTTGTGCGTGTACAGGGTTTTGGACGACGTTTCCATTCTTTGATAAGACGTTTATCGATTTTCAGCATGTGGAAAAAATTCCGCTATATCGCAAGATGATGCATGCAGATTACGACAATTTATATTTTATTGGCTTGTTCCAGCCTATAGGTTGTATTTGGCCGCTCGCGGATTACCAAGCAAAAATTGCTTGCCAAGAAATCTTAGGTAATTACAAACGTCCATCGAATATGAAAGCAGCGATTCAGTATGAAATTGAGAATCCACATTTCCCATTTGAAGGCGGACAGCGTCATGCGGTTGAAGTGGATTATCATGGTCATCGCAATGACCTGAAAGCTGAATTGCAGAAGGCTGGGATCGATATTGGCAAGCCACCACAAGGCGTAAAACGTGAATATAAAAAATTCTCTACAAGACGTCGTCCAACGTTATTGAAATCAGCTTGATTTGAGAAATCAGAATCATAAAAAAACCGCTTAAGATGAGCGGTTTTTTTGTATGTGTGATTTCATTTCTCAGGGCGAATACCGATAATTCTGCCTTGCTCATCATGATACACCGTACAAATATTCGCTTCACGGCCTGCAATGATTTCTTGCTTCGGCAGATGAAAATGACGCGCATAGTCGGTTAGCGTTTTGTGGGCAATTGGTTTGACCCGACGCGCTGGTAAAAGAGTCCACAACAATAAGCCTGCTGCACCACAGATCACCGTCGCGATGATATAGCCCATTGTTGAGGGTGAAATCTTTGTAACCACGTGAATGATTGGGTGCGTGACGGCGTGTACGCTGGAGATCACGACGATTGGGCGCCAAAGATACAGCCATACGCCCCACATCAGCGCGGTAGAACTATCGGAAAAGAACCGTTGACGCCAATTCAGCTGCTTTCGGATGTTAATGATTAATGGGTTTTTACTCATCATCCTTCTCCGCTTGATGGATGCCTCGATCTGGGCTGACCCAGCGTGCTCTGACGCCGTCATTTCTCAATAGTACCTTAGGAAATGCTGCAATAGTAGTTGCAATATTAATCACCCAGAATATGAGGGGATACCAGATCATCCAGTAATAGTTACGCCCTAATCCGCGTTCATAGCGACTATCGAGCCATTTACTGATCGCAAACTGCAATAGACAGGTCGCACCTAAGAAGACTCCACTTCCTTGAGGGATGAGAGGAGAACCAACGACAGGCCAGACGAGTCCATTGGGCAGAAGCAAGCCAATCACCCAAATAAATACCATAATCAGCATCAGATAGGACCAGATCAGGGTCAGACAAAGCTCAACCATCAATGGCCATAGGAAGTTTTGGCTAGGCTGAAGAAATACCGCAAAATTCTTCATCAGAACCTGAGCGCCGCCCATTGCCCAGCGTAAGCGCTGCTTCCAGAGACCATTTAAGGTTTCAGGCATGAGAATCCAGACTAAGGCGTTAGGCTCAAAGCGAACATCCCAGCCTGCACGCTGTAGTTTCCAAGTGACATCAATGTCTTCAGTGAGCATATCTGCTGACCAGTAACCAACCTGATGGACGGCGGATTTGCGGAAGGTGGTAATCACCCCTGAAACTGTAAACAGTCGACCAAAACTGCGCTGTGCGCGTTTAATCATACCGACAATCGAGGAAAATTCTCCCACCTGTACACGACCGATGAGTGTGGATCGATTACGAATACGTGGGTTGCCTGTGACTGCTGCGACATGCGGATGTTTGACAAAATGTCGAACCATCCAGTGAGCGGCGTATGGATCAAGCAGCGCATCGCCATCAATACAAATCAAGAACTCTGATTTGGCAAGCAGGCTACCTGCTTGGAGCGCCATGGCTTTGCCCTGATTTTCGGCTAAATGCACAACTTTAAGCTTCGGGCACTGATGAGCAAGTCGATTGAGTACTTCAGCGGTTTCGTCGGAACTACCATCATTAATGGCAACCACTTCAAAATCAGGATAATCCAGTGCTAATGCGTGACGAATGGTCTCTTCTGCGTTGACTCCTTCATTAAAACAAGGAATCAAAACACTCACAGGCGGCGTGTGTTCGAGAACAGGCGGCTGATCATATGGCGGCTGAGTTTTTTCATTCCGCCAATAAAAAATAAGCGCGCCAATCATCCAGATATAGGACATTAACAACGGGTAGTAAAATACGAAGCCTAATAAGCCTTGCCACAACGTATTCAAATCGAGTGCCCCTTCATTCTAGCGCTCAAGGGATGACAGCCATATTTGATTTACCATCAAATACTGGACGAATTACAGACGTTTCAGGCTGATCCTGAATCGAGTCATCAGGATAGTATGCAATATGTTGTGCGCCAGCATCATAGAGACTCTTAATTGTCGCTGCGAGTTCGGCACTAGGAATCTTTTTATCTGTACGCCAATCCACAGTTTGTAGTTCAAATACAACGTGTTTCATTGCATTTGGATGCTCTTTGACTTTTGCAACGATGTCTTCCATAAATGCTTTTGGATCATCCGCTTTTTCCATATAAGGCATTGCCATGATTGCAGTAAAGTCATAGTTTGCTAAAGAGTTATCCAGTGACTGAGCATACCAGACTTCTGATTTAGGATTCAGTACGACTTGAGCATATAAATTACGTGCAGTCAGTAAGTTAGGTTGTTCAAGACTAACTAAATTTGCAAGTTCATTGGCGAATCGGTCTAACGCGTTGATTTTGAGAATAGTCCAACGACCAAGATAATCATCATTCGCGCGAATGTCACTGATTTTGCTTGGTAAACCCCATTCTTTATTTTGTGCAATACCAAATGAGCTGGCATCTTCGTAATCAGAAAGAGTCACGTCGTCATGGAACAGAATACCGTCAATCGGTGCAGCGCGTGATAAATCCTGATAGATATCACGAATGACTTTGCGAGCGCGCGCAGAGAATGGCGACAGGCGGTGATAACCCATGTTGAGATGATCAGCGCTGGTAGGTAGATCGGCAACGACTAAGTCGTTGGCGGCAGGCTCTGTTGCAGGGAGTTCCCAAGCGAGCATTGGCATCCATGCGTAGATACGTTTGACCTGAGTCCGTGTACGGATTTGCCACGACACTCGGTTAAAGAGATCGGCACGCATCGGCATATGACGATTCGGGAAGTAGACGCTATTTGCTGAACCTCTTGCTGCTGGATCTGCAAAAGCTTGTAAATAAATAGTATTTACGCCCATTGCCTGAATACGATCAAGCAAATGTCCGAGGTTCTTTTCTTGCTGAGCAGGATCTGGATCATAGATATAGTCCAAATCAATGTGCATGATTTTTTCAGGACGATCATTATCCGTAATATTTCGATCGCGTAGCAGAATTTCTTTCTGTAAGTCAGGTAACTGCATACTGCTTTCTACCAGAATACGGCGTAGTCCCCAAAGTGGTGTTGCCAGAGTATTTGGTCCGTCATCTAGCGTTAAGCCGATAGGCATCCCCAGTTTTTCAGCACTTTCACGCGATTCGATGTTATAGCTCCCATACGGCCAAGCAATGACGCGTGGTGAGCGGAAACCATGTGATTGCAGAACTTCATTATTCTTTTTCAGATCGTTATAGATACGTTTTTTGTAGGTTTCTTCATCTTCATAACGATTGAGTTTAGGCAGGTACAGGCGAGTAGTTACCGCAGGTTCGGTGTTCCCTTGAGGGTTTGCAAGGATGCCTTCATGCTGTGCGTAGGTATGACTGCCCACTTCAACCAGCCCGCTATCGACCATTTCTTTGATTTCTGCCCAGCTTAGCATCTGTTCACGAGATACCGAACGACCTGCAAAGTTAACGACTTCCCCTGAAGTTGGCTCCAGCCAATCTCCAACAACGGCAATGACCGCAGGGGCGTTAAACAGTTTTAGAATTGGAAATGCGTTGGTATAAACCGAATGATAACCGTCATCAAATGTGATCAACACCGCTTTTTCTGGCAGAGGGAGTTTTCCCGCACGTGCTGCCAAGATTTGGTCGACATTGACAAAGTGATAGCCGTTGACTTTAAGCCAATCCATTTGACGAACAAAGTTGGTTGGCGACACCGCATATTGTGGAATCAGTGCGTCTTTTTTATCCGCCACTTCATGATAGCTAATCACTGTTAATTCAGTTGGTAAGGCCGCAAAAGTCATCGTGCTGCTCAAGCACAGCATCCATAGGGCGAAAACAGCGAGTAGTCTAGTCATGATTCGGCACAGAAAGAGTATAAAATACAGAAAATTAATATATATCGTGCACATAAATTGTGCAACTTAGGAGGCGCATTCTAGCAGGAACGCTATCAATTTTTTCATGAATCTGATTACTTGAAACAATCTTTTTATAAGAGATTGTCATGATGTAAGTAAAATATTGTATTTATTGTTTATTTGAAAAATATTTTTTATATTCAAATTGCTGATTCCATGATCGAAAAGATATCCAATCTAGACATTTTATAGACATAGATTAACATTAAGGAGACTTCATAAGTTCTACACTCAAAAAAGCAGAGATGGTTTGTGTGGTACAGCTTGGAGACTTCAAGACAAGGCAATATTCGGCTTTAAAAATAAAATCGTATGCGATAGCGTTTAGGAAGAAACCAGAAAAAACAATTTGTATGAGTACATGGGTGGAGCTGACGTATGGAATATAAGGATTATTACCAGATTTTAGGTGTGCCAAGAACTGCATCACAAGATGAAATCAAGCAGGCCTATCGAAAACTTGCACGTAAATATCACCCTGATGTCAGCAAAGAGCCTGATGCGGAAGAGCGCTTTAAAGAGTTAGGCGAAGCGAATGAGGTGTTAAAAGATCCTGAAAAGCGCGCGGCGTATGACCAGATGGGTAGTCAGTGGAAAAATGGACAAAACTTTCAGCCACCACCGAACTGGAATGCGGGCTTTGAGTTTACGGGTCGAGGTGATGCGCAGGATGGATTTGGTGGCGGGTTCGAACAGGGCTTCGATCATAGTGATTTCTTTGAATCGCTATTTGGTCGGCAAGGTCGAGGTTCTACACGTCAAGCTCCGAAACAAGGACAGGATCATCATGCCAAAGTTTTGATTGATCTTGAGGATAGTTATCGTGGAGCCAAGCGCAGTATTTCGTTGCGTGTGCCTACCGTTGATGCAAGTGGTCATGTAGTGATGGTTGATCGCACGCTCGACGTGAGCATTCCCAAAGGGATTCGCGCTGGACAACACTTACGCTTGGCGGGACAAGGTGGGCATGGCGAAGGACAAGCAGGGGATTTGTTCCTTGAAATTGCATTTAATCCGCATTCGATCTTCCGAGTCGATGACAAAGATGTGTACTTAACATTACCACTTGCACCTTGGGAGGCTGCACTGGG
This sequence comes from Aquirhabdus sp., assembly GCA_030150135.1. Lineage (GTDB taxonomy): Bacteria > Pseudomonadota > Gammaproteobacteria > Pseudomonadales > Moraxellaceae > Aquirhabdus. The sequence continues at coordinate 3,286 of JASLGO010000079.1, read as the reverse complement.
CGCGACAGTCAATGTGCCGACACCAGATGGGAGTGTGGCGTTGACCATTCCTCCTCATTCAAAAGCCGGACGTAAGTTACGGTTAAAAGGTAAGGGTATTCCAAGTAGTTCTGCGAATCACCCCGCAGGTGATCAATACGTGGTGCTGGAAATCGCATTACCGCCAGCAAATAGCGAAGCAGAAAAAGAAGCTTATCGGGCAATGGCAAAAGCTTTTGATTTTAATCCACGCCAACATTTGCCCAAGCACTAACATGTACTTAAGTGATCAGGATCATATTCATAAGGATGATTGAAGATGAAAGAATATAGTCAGTCGTTGATTTCGGGTTGTGTCGTTGAAGAAGAGGTCAGCTTGTCACTACAAGAGTTGTGTCATGCGAGTCATGCGCATGTCGGGCAAGTGCAAGTTTGGGTCATTGAGGGAATTTTAGAGCCAATCGGGCAAGTGCCGCAGGACTGGGTTTTTACAGGACAAGCTTTACGACGTGCGCGCGTTGCGCTCAGATTAACTCGTGATCTTGAGGTTAACGCATCGGGTGTTGCTTTAGCGTTAGATTTACTTGATGAGATTGCTGCGTTGCAGGCAAAACTCAAGCAAAGAGAATTGTCGCATGCAGAGTTTTATGAGTAATTGAAAAATATTGAATTTTAATATACTGAATACATTAGTTTTAATGGAGTAATTATGAGTCCAATCGTTTCCGCTTTTCCAGCTGTGACCGCCAGTATAGACAGTGATATCCCATACACCGTGACGATTACGGACGGCGTACATCGCTGGTTTGGTGATGAGTCGGAGTTGGATGGTGGGGCGAATGCAGGCCCAACGCCATTTCAATTGTTACTCTCAAGCCTTGGAGCATGTACATCAATTACGTTATCGATGTATGCCAAGCGCAAGGCGTGGCCATTGACAGGTGTGGATATCAATCTTGAGTTTAATCCGAATGGTAAGCCTGCGGATGGCAACCAAATTGTGCGTCATATTGTGCTGCATGGCGAGTTGAGTCTTGAGCAGCGTGAGCGTCTGCTACAAGTGGCTAATGCTTGTCCAGTGCATAAGATTTTAACGGGTAATATTGTGATTGATACGAATTTGGCGGATTAGTTCAAGGGTGGCATTCTTTGAATGTCTTTGATATTTTTGACTATTTTTATCAAGTAAGAAATTCAGTACCCGTAAACTCAATGTGCGATTTGATTCAACAAGCTATAAAAGAGGTCATAAAATGAAATCAAAACGCTTGGTTTTACTGGATTTGGATGGCACTTTGTATATTGATGATCATGTCATTGATGGGGCTGTTGAGGCGGTGGCGCGCTTGCGTGAGCAAAGTTATACATTACGGTTCTTGACCAATACCACAACACGTTCGCATGTTGAACTTTGTCAACAGTTAATGCAGATGGGATTTTCTCAGGAGCCCAATGAACTGATTACTGCACCTATGGCTGCTGTTTTGGAGTTGCGTGTATTGCAGCAGCAAATGGGACGAAAGCTGAGAGTTTGGCCCGTGGTGGCGCTTGCGATAGAGATGGACTTTGCTGAGTTTGAACGGGATGAGGTGTCGCCTGATTATATTGTATTGGGTGATATTGGTGATGCGTGGAATGCTGTTCTGATTAATCAGTTATTCTCAGCGATGCACAATGGTGCACAGCTCATTGCTCTGCATAAGAATCGTTTTTGGCAAACTCAACAGAGTTTGAAAGTCGATATTGGTTTCTATGTGGCTGGGCTTGAGTATGTGACAGGAAAAACTGCACAGATCATGGGTAAGCCCTCATCCGCATTTTTTAATCGTGTGCTGACAGATGCTAATGTTACGGCCGATCAAGCTGTGCTTGTGGGTGATGATCTAGACAGTGATGTCGGTGGAGCTCAGAGACATCGGATCGACGGCGTTCTGGTGAAAACAGGTAAATTCAGACAGCAGTATCTTGAGCAATCTTCTATCTATCCCGACGGTATATTATCTAGTATCGCGGAATTACCTCAGTTTCTGAAGGTACATGCTGTCAATTGATTATGAATAGAGTTTTATGAATCTACCAAGTTCGTTGATAACCTAAGTAAAGTAGCAAATGATTTTGCTGAGCTTGGCTGAGCCCTGTCCCAGCAGAAAACAATAGATGATTAGTTTCGTCAAAATTGTAAGTGCCACCCCAATTGATGACGGATGCATTACCCTGTCCAGTTACGGTATCGGTATTATAAAAAACTTCGCCGCCGAGTGTGAGGCGATCGGATAGATCGTGTTGTATTTGTATACCGCTAACCCAATGATTTTTCATGCCGCTGGCAGGATTGATCCAGTAACCGCCTCCTGCATTCATTTGCCAGCTTTCCCAATTTTTCTGGAACCAGAGAGGGAAAAAGTATTGGGCTTTACCATTGCCTAATCCTTGATTTTGATTGCCTGTGGGGAGTTCAATGGCTGGGTAAATTGCGATCATGGGCAGATGATCTGTTTCCTGAAAAACTCGATATTTAATACCAAGTTCAGTATCACCATAACCATACTCATGGCTGCCATGATCTGGCGCACTTTGCATCATGGGTAATAATAAGTGAAGTTGTACATTTGGAAGCACGCCATAATCCAATTCAAAAAATGGCAATGTTCCTGATATTCCATCAGATGTTTTGGTCTGCTGAATAGCGAGATGTATTTCGCTATGTTGATAAGGAGTTGGGGCGGGGTCGTCTGTCAGGAAGGGAACTCCTGCATAAACGGTTGAGCTTAGGATGATTGTCGCTATCATGACGCCGTTCAAGGCGTGTTTAATTTGAGGCATATGATTCTGCACGGTCATTGAGGCTATCAAGATCATTACATCTTGGATCAAAACTTAAATGTAGAAGATCGTTGTGATATTCTTCCCAAGAAATTTTATCAGGTCATGCTTAGATCATACTTATATCAATCTTCTCGTTGCTTTCAGACGCCAAATTACAGCACTGCTCTGCCACATTTGCTATCATTCGCCCTAATTATTTTTTACTCTGTATTGATTTAATCATTATGACAGTTCGTACTCGTATTGCGCCTTCTCCAACAGGCTTTCCGCATGTCGGAACCGCTTATGTTGCTTTGTTCAATCTTTGTTTTGCGCGTCAACATGGCGGCGAGTTTATTCTGCGGATTGAAGATACCGATCAAACACGCTCAACGCCAGAATCGGAAAAAATGATTCTCGATTCATTACGTTGGTTGGGTCTGAACTGGGCAGAAGGTCCTGATGTCGGTGGCAAACATGCGCCTTATCGTCAAAGCGAACG
>JASLGO010000057.1 GCA_030150135.1 Aquirhabdus sp. | reverse complement strand
CGACCAATAATGCGTGAACGTTTACCAAACACATCACGAATCTGTGCAGGCGTTGCGTTGGTGACGGCATCAAAATCTTTTGGACGTAATCCCAAAAGTAGGTCACGAACGCCTCCGCCGACAATATAAGCCTTAAATCCTGCGCGCATCAGAGTGTCGATGACATCCAAAATTGCAGCAGAAACCATTGTTTCGTTAAGACCTAGACTTTTTGCAGAGAGGGTTTTGTGTGACACGAATGCTCCTTGGCATGAGCGGAATTGCGTAAGACTTGCGCAGATGATACTACATTCCCAGTGTTCAAGATAAGAAAATCAATTTAGTTGCTTAAAATCAAAAGCTTTTCCACGCGGGTGTCTTAATGTTGAGTGATTAATAGGAGGGTTAGCCTGCGGCTGGCCTTCTTGCGACTGGGTGAAGCAGTGCTTCACTTGATCCAGTCTCATTTCTTGGAAAAAGTAAGTATGAGGAGTAACAAAGCACAGCTTTGTGATGACGCAAGGTGTCTTTCGCAAAACTCGCGTACAGGGAGGATTCTTTAATCTTTAGGTTTATCTAAGATTTCATGGACAAATTTTAAGAATGTCTGGCTCAAACAGTTGCTACAGACGGTAAAAAAACAAAAAAAATTAACCCCCTGTCATGTTCATAAAACGGACGATTTGTGGGGCGTCATTGAGGTCAAAATGATGCTTTTCTGGTTTTAGTGCTAATGCGTTTTGAATGCTTGCAGCAATGTCAGCATCGTTCGCTGAATTGCGTAATGGTGACATGAGGTCAATACTGTGTTCATTACCGAGACAGAGGAGTAGTCGTCCTTCACTGGTGACTCGCACTCGGTTGCAATCTCCACAGAAGTTGTGGCTATGCGGTGAAATAAAGCCAATTCTGGTTTTTGATTGATGAGGAAAGTTTGATTCGACTTCCCAATAACGTGAAGGTCCCGTGGTGTGATATTGACTGGGTGTCAGAGGCATTTCATTGACAATGATTTGGCGAATCTCGTAACTTGACATAAAGGTGATTTGTCTTGAGTGCTCATGAATCACGCCGAGCGGCATTTCTTCAATAAAACTAATATCTAATCCGTGCGCCTGTGCAAATGCGACAAGAGGAAGAATCTGATCGTCGTTGCGACCTTTCATGATGACTGCATTGAGCTTAATCGCAAAACCTGCATGTTGCGCTGCATCAATTCCCTTTAATACATCCTTGAGATGTCCTGTGCGCGTCAATTCGTGGAATTGTTGTTCATTGAGCGTATCAAGGCTGATATTGAGTCGCGAGAGTCCTGCTTGTTTTAAGGTAGTCGCAAATTGATTGAGCCGTGCGCCGTTGGTGGTCATCACGACCTCACTATGACTGGCTAATTGCTCAACTAACCACGGCAAATTTTGGCGCAGCAAAGGTTCTCCGCCTGTTAAACGAAATGTCTCTATTCCTAATCCTGAAAATATTTTGCCTAAACGAGCAATTTCTTCAAGGTTGAGTACTTGTGATCGTGGCAAAAACTGCATGTCTTCACTCATGCAATAGACGCAGCGAAAATCACAACGGTCAGTCACAGACAGGCGAACGTACTTAATTGACCGTGCAAAAGGGTCAATCAGTGTCGGTGCCGCTATGACAGACGAATGTGCGTTCATTGAATCGTATTTTTCTCCAAGCGTTTGGCCTCATCCCATAATGTATCCATGGCGGCTAAATCAACCTCTTCAAGGGATTTTCCATGACGTTGTAGCTCATTTTCAATAAAACTAAAACGACGACGGAATTTAGCAATTGTGCTGAGCAATGCACTTTCGCTTTGGATTCCAGATTTACGCGCAACGTTGACCAATGCAAATAAACAATCGCCCAACTCATCTTCAATTTTTGCCGTGTCTTTGGACGCGATTGCTTCATTGAGTTCATGAATTTCTTCGTACAGCTTATCTTGAGCGCCTTGTACGTCAGGCCAATCAAAACCAACTTTCGCCGCCATTTTTTGCAAAGACTGAGCCTGAATCAGTGGTGAGCTATGTTTAACTTCGTCTAATAATGAATGTGATTTACCTTTATTTGCACGTTCGGCTTGTTTAACTTGTTCCCATAGGATGCCCACATCAGAGGCATTAGCTGCAACTTCTTCACCAAAAACATGAGGATGGCGGCGGATGAGTTTTTGCGACAGCGTTTGGACGATATCAAAAAAATCAAATTGCCCTTGTTCCGCAAACATTTCGGCTTGAAACACGACTTGCAGTAACAGATCACCAAGTTCATCACGGATGTGATCGATATTTCCAGTTTGTATCGCTGCCTCAACTTCATAGGCTTCTTCAATCGCATAGCGCGTCAGGCTGCTTGGGGTTTGGACGCGATCCCAAGGACAGTCCGAGCGCAGGCGGGTCATGATGTCGAGGAGTTCAGTGAGCGCGGCAGTTTTTGACATATTGGTGATCTTTGGTATCGAGTTGAAGGGGCGAAAGGGCATTATCGGCATTCTTCTGAGAATAGTTTTTCAGGAGTTCCCTTGCATATCCAAATCGCTTGATTGTTGATCTTTATCTGTTTGAACGCAATGGTGATATGCCATTTTCGATTGTAAGCGATCATGTAGTTTTCCGATGGATGTTCAATTTGATCAATGTTTTGCTGACATGAATACGATAACGTATGGGATGTGAGTTTGTTTTTATCACTTTCAGATGATAAACAAGTCAACATATTCATGGCGACAATATGATTGGATTTCAGTTTTTCCCCAATCCGATCGGCAATAAAGAGAAATAAGCCGACGAGTATGGCGAATACGAACGCAATCATGTTTGTTCTGCGCATGATTTACCTAGGCTTATTGTGATTTAGGGCATTATAGTCAAAATCACGATCAATATTACGAAGAGAATCATCGCGATTCATGCATGAATGATGTGAAATTTTGATATTGAAACGTTTAAAAGTATGGGCTTAATGTGTTTTTTCGAAAAAAGAGATTTGTTGAAGCAATTTCAGATGTATTTATATAGGGCGTGTTGACATTTGATCCCGCATTTAATTGTTGGTAGAGGTTCAAATGAGTACACGTTGCTTTTGCGATGAAAAATGGCTCAATTGCCCTTATCCTGCGTTAATCCGCTTGCCAATATGCGTATATTGGCTGCACGGATTGCCTAGTCTAAGGTCAATTGTTCTCATTTTTCATCGCAAAGACCAAATGTCAACGCGCCCTATTCATTTAATTCATTTTTTATGCTACAAAACAAGATATATCCATTAAACGTTTTTTAGATAATCGTTTGGGGTGGGTAATCTGTATTTTTGTAAACTTTTCCTTGTAGACCATTTATGATCACCGCGCAGCCAGACCGCGATCTTGAGTCCCATCAAGCTCGTGTCCAGCATAGTTTTTCGTCAAGTTCAGCGACTTCGGAGACAGACCGAAATAGCTTATCGAGCTTGACTGAAGTCCTGCGCGCAACGATCGAAGAGTATTTGTCCGAAACTCAAGTTGAGCAGGTGATGGCGGCATGTGCCTTTGCTGAGTTGGCGCATTTGGGCGTAGTGCGTAAAAGCGGTGAGCCCTATATCGTGCATCCGATTGCAGTTGCCGAAATTTTAGGACACATGCGACTGGATACAGAAAGTTTAATTGCTGCTTTGTTGCATGACGTTATCGAAGACACTGATATCAGTAAAGAAGAAATTATTGATCGTTTTGGGCAAACAGTTGCTGATTTAGTCGATGGTCTGACTAAGCTCACCGTCTCTAATAATAAAAATGATAATAAAGCCGCAACGCTGCGCAAAATTCTCATTGCAACCTTGAACGATCCACGCGTCATTGTGATTAAGCTGGCAGATCGTCTGCATAATATGTCAACGCTTTTTGCACTGAAACCGAATCGACGACAAGAAATTGCATCGGAAACATTGAGTATTTTTGTACCGATTGCACGTTTGGTGGGTGTGAATGAAATCGCTGATCAACTTGAGTTGTATTGTTATCAAAATCTAGAACCTGAACTTTTTATCCGCTTGAATCTCGAACTTGAGCGTCATCAAGCAGATCGAATTCAGGCACGCCAACATTGGGCGGATGCAATTGAGAAATTTATTATTACTAATCATTTGCATGGAAAGCCGAAGTCTATTGATAATGACATAATGCTCTATCAGCGCTTCTTAAATGACCATGCCGACTTGCATACGTTATTGCATACACATGCGTATGAGATCGAATTAGAAACGATTGCGGAATGTGATCAGCTGGCAAGTGTTGTTCGAGATCATTTTATTTGGTCGCAACTGACAGATCATATTCGCAATCCTTTGCCTGGTGGTAATCAAGCATTATTGTTGTCACTCAGTGATGAACGTGGACGACTCGATATTACCCTGCGCACACGATTAATGCGCGAAACTGCACAGCTCGGCGTGGTCTTAGGCGAAACAGCATTGCAATCGTCTCGTTCTGCAATTCAAGCGTCGTTGCGTAATTTGGGTGAATTGATTGATAAAGATTGTGCGACGAATACCTTTGATGCGCTGCTGGATTATTTGCATCGTGAAAAAATCTCGGTTTATACCAAAGATGGCGATTTGCATGAGTTACCGCAAGGTGCGACTGCGGTTGATTTCGCTTATGCGGCAAGTTTATATCTGGGTAATCACGCGATTGCGGCAAGAGTTGACGGTGTCGCCTGTCCACTTGCAACACCTTTGATTAGTGGTCAAAAAGTTGAAATTGTGACGGATGAGCTCGCAACTCCAAATCCAGATTGGTTGGGGTTTGTGAACACGCGTAAGGCTCGCCGTGCGATTCAGCAAGTGTTAAAAGCATCGGATCCTATAGATCGTCTAACTTTAGGTCAGCAAGCTTTGAATCGGGCTTTGCAGCTTTATCAGCTTGATATTCGTGATTTGTCAGAACAGGATTGGCATGATGTTTTGACGTGGCAAAAACTGAAAAACAAAGATCAACTGTTTGAAAAAATTGCCGTTGGTGCGTTATTGCCGCAATTGGTTGCCACACGATTACTGTCGCAATTATCAAAACTCAAATCGACATCTTCTCCATCCAGTCAATCCAATAACTTGATCGCAGGTGCAGATGGATTGGATGTGCGTTATGCGCCGTGTTGTGTGCCGATTTTAGGTGATCCGATTGAAGGGCATTTAACGCGTCGTGGTTTGGTGGTGCATCGTAGTCGGTGCCGTAATTTGATTCATGAACTCAGTCGCCATCCAGAAAATGTGGTTCATCTGCGCTGGCAAGATTCAACGGATACCGACCCACGTTTTCCGGCTCATTTAAAGATTGACCGCGCACTCACGGATGATGAAAGTACCGAACTCATTTATCTGGTTCGTCGTTTCCAAGGTGGTGTGGAGCGCTTAGAAAGTCATGAAGAATCCAGTAATTTGTCAGTCTTGGTTCGTGACCGTAACCACTTGGCGCGTTTGATTCAAGAAATGCGAATTTTGCTTGATTTTCCGAGTGTGACAAGGTTTGGGATTTGACACGATCACATTGATCGCGGCTAAACGTCCTCATATATTCTCTTCATAAGCAGATTAAAAAAGAAACTCTATTCAATGACTTCTTCAATTCCACTTCCCGAACGTATCCGTCCACGCCGTTTATCTGACGTGATTGGTCAGACTCATCTGTTGGGTGAGAAAGGTCCTGTACGCCAAGCGGTTGATCAGGGGCGATTGCCTTCGATTATTTTCTGGGGGCCACCTGGGGTTGGAAAAAC
>JASLGO010000032.1 GCA_030150135.1 Aquirhabdus sp. | reverse complement strand
TTGGCGGGAGTTCTTCGCAGCCGAGTTCAAAGAGAACGGTATGTAAACTCATTTCGACTTCTCCGCTTTTGCTGCTTCTTTATCCAGTTGTGCTTGTTCTTGGGCTTTCTCAGCAGCCATCTTTGCCAATACTTCATCACGTAGTGTTGGCTCTGCCATTGGGAAGCCAAGTTTTGCGCGGGAGTTGACATAGCTTTGTGCAATTGCGCGCGCGAGCCCACGAACACGCAAGATATAACGCTGACGTTCAGTAACCGAAATCGCACCACGTGCATCGAGCAAGTTAAAGGTATGCGAGGCTTTAATCACCATTTCATACGCAGGCAATGGTAATTCTGCTGCCATTAGGCGGTTTGATTCACTTTCATAGAAATCAAACAGTTCAAACAGCTTTTCGACATTGGCATATTCAAAGTTGTAGGTTGATTGTTCCACTTCGTTTTGGTGGAAGACATCGCCGTAAGTGACTGTGCCGAATTGACCGCGAGTCCAGACCAAGTCATAGACTGAATCTACACCTTGCAAATACATTGCTAGACGCTCAAGTCCGTAAGTGATTTCGCCTGTGACTGGATAGCATTCCACGCCGCCCACTTGTTGGAAATAGGTGAATTGGGTGACTTCCATACCGTTCAGCCAGACTTCCCAACCCAAACCCCATGCGCCGAGTGTTGGTGATTCCCAGTTATCTTCAACGAAACGAATGTCGTGAGTTAGCGTATCAATACCAATCGCTTTCAACGAGTCGAGATAGAGCTGTTGGATATTGGCTGGATTAGGTTTTAGCACCACTTGGAACTGATAATAATGCTGCAAGCGGTTTGGGTTTTCGCCATAGCGACCGTCTTTTGGACGGCGTGAAGGTTGCACATAAGCAGCGTTCCACGTTTCAGGGCCAAGTGCGCGGAGGAAGGTTGCGGTGTGGAATGTTCCTGCGCCCATCTCTAAATCGTAAGGCTGGAGTACGACACAGCCTTGATTTGCCCAGTAATTTTGTAGGGCAAGAATGAGTTCTTGAAAGGTTAAATTAGAAATAGCTTGGCTTTTGGTGGTGCTCATGGCAATCCATGCGAAAGATGAAAAAATTGGTGGCTAGTATAGTGAATTTTGGAGGGGATTTCACGGGGTGAATTTGATGTAAGAAGATCAAAGTTTGTTGTATAAAATAGCTTTGTTAAAAAAAGACTATATTTGAGGTGAGCAATAAGAAGGTCATTCACTTAGTACACCATAACACTCTGTATTTGAGTTAAATACCGTCTCAAAGCATTGGGTAACAATGATTTTATTGTATTGTGCTAAGGCATTTAGATCATTATTGGAGTGTTGAACATCAATAGCTTTGCGCATAGATTTATAATACTCAATCATTTCTTGTGGAGCATTCTGTGGTGCTAGTTTGTCAATATTTCCAAAAACATATCTAATAAATCCTTTTGAATATAAATTAAAATCAAATACCAGATGATCGTCTTGTGGTAATGGATTGCTGAATCCTCTATCAGATAACAAACATGTTTTTTCATCGTAAGTATGAATGATGACCATGCTATATGTGTCTGGGTTTTCAAATAAACCTTTAACGCATTGTTCTAAGAAGTTAGGTTTATTTTCTTCAAGTCGGATAAGTAACATGAATAGGATAGCTAACCATTTTGTGTATTCTTCTTCTGATATATTTAATTGCTTACATAGAAATTCCTGTTGAGGTTTTCTGCCATTCAATACTTGTTGAAAGTTTTGATAATGCATTACATCAGTTGGATAAAGACCTACTAGAGATGGAAACGTATTCAAAATTTTTTTAATTGAATATGGGTTTCTAATGAAGTTTAACAACTTGAATACAAATATATTTAATACTTCTGACTTTATATCAGCGTGCTTTATTCGGAGTTTATTTATGAGGTTTTCAGTGTTTATCTTAATCCCTAATTCATATTGGTAGAAGAGTCTTTCGAAGTTGAAACGCGTAGAGTTCTGGTTTGGAATGTCAAAGCTAAAAAGATCATTGAGACTGAGTGTACAATTGATTTTGACGCCGTTCTTTGATTGCAACTTGATTAAGGTTGAAATTCTATCTTCTACTGTAAAGGCGTAGATACGTTGATTCTCTTTTTTTGCATTTGGATTTATTGCGTTTAGCCGTTGCTCAACTTGAGGAAGAAAATGCTGGTTTTTGGTTTGATTTTCTAAATTCATTTTATGATTATCCTACAAAAGGAAAAACTTGCCCATCGGACAAGTTTTTCCTTTACCTAAACCAATTACTGATTCGGCTGACCATTACTCATTGATGCACCAACACTCGCACCTAAAGTTGCACCGAGCGCTGCACCTTCTTCACCGCCAATCATACGACTTCCTGCATAAGCACCGACAGCACTACCAATCGCTGAGTTAATCGTCGTTTGAGAATCATATCCTGCGGTTGTTCCTGCAAGACCTGTACCGACTGCCGCACCAATTGCTGCACCACGACTACCATTTGCATGATGCCCAGCCGCTGCACCAGCCGCGCCTGCTGCGGAGAGCGCAACCATTTGCTGTTGTTGCGGTGAGACCGATTGGCATGCGCCAAGTGTCAAGCAGCTTGTTGCGATTGCTGAAATAGTTAATGTTTTCATGATTTTTGAAGATATCATTTTGATCTCGTTACCTTAATTAAGCGGATTCAGTAGACTGTGCGTAGTTTATACATCCATCACAAATGAGAATTTTAAACGATATTGATGAACGATGTTTCATATCTTTGTGTACGATTTTTTGTATGCAATCACATAACTTGTCTTACAGATTATTAGCATCAATACTTAATGATCTTGATGCTCTAAATGTCCTTTTCCTGGAATAAAATTCGCTTCAATTCGAATCCCGTCTAAGTCTTCAAACAGGACAGAGTAGTAGCCAGGTGCCCAGTGATTTTCCTCAGGTGCTCTAATAATTTTGGCATTGAGCTCTAAGGCTGTTTGATAGATTGCATCGACATCTTCACGGCTGCGTGCCCGAAAACACAAATGATGTAATCCCACACGTTTTTGATTAAAAGGTTCATCTTTAAAGGCGGGATCAATTGGTGCTATCGCTACGCCTGTTCGTCCACCAATACAGTAAAAATATTCTGGTGAGTTAATTAGCGTGACCATTTCCATCGAGTGCAGGAGTTTTTCGTAGAAAGGAATAGAGCGTTCCATATCAGATACAGTGAGCTGAATGTGTGCAATGCCGTTAATGCTTGCCATGACAAAATCCTTTTTGAGCGAAACCTCGAAATGATTTTCTATTGTTGTTCGAAAACATGATTGTTCAAAAGCATTTTTCCTTAAAACATCATCGCATGTTCATGATTGCTTTTTGGACTGTCAGGTAATACTACAAATTCACCTTCAAGCTGTCCAACCTGTTGACCCTCAAACTCTAGTATTGCTGTAACGGTAATCCTTGCCATACGTTTTTTTTGTGAAGCATTGACCAGTTTTTCCCATGATTTCGGATCAATCCCTTGAGCGATGGCTGTAAATCCATCAGAAATAGGTTTTTCATAGAGCATGGAGTTTTTGTGAATGACGATATGACCAGATAATCCTTGTGCTTCCATCTTGGTAAAGACTAATGACCACGCCGCAAGAATCGCAACAGTTGATGCACTGCCTCCAAAGATATTACGCATGTGATTAATATTCGGTTCAAGCGGCGCAAAGATCACAACTTTATCATCAGTGACTTCGCGAACTTCAATGCCCATCACGCGTGTCAGGGGAATGTGATCGTGGACATATTGCTCTAAATTTTTTGCATCCATAGATGTGATATACCTTCAATTTATGGAGCTCAGTTGTACAGCAGTCATTCTGGGTTGTATATGGTATTTTCCATCATTCATAAAAAAGCGCTCTATCCAATTCAGAATAGAGCGCTCGGTTCGTGATAGTGTGGCGTATTAGACGCGAATTTGACCGTCACCTAATACAATCCATTTCTGTGATGTGAGACCTTCTAGACCGACAGGGCCACGCGTGTGGATTTTGTCAGTCGAAATGCCAATTTCCGCACCTAAGCCATACTCAAAGCCATCAGCAAAACGACTTGAGGCGTTGACCATGACTGAACTCGAGTCTACTTCGTTCAAGAAACGACGTGCTTTGGCGTAGTTTTCAGTCAGAATGACATCAGTATGGTGTGAGCCATATTTATTGATATGAGCAATGGCTTCATCCAAACCATCCACGACTTTGATCGCGAGAATTGGCGCGAGATATTCCTCATACCAATCCTCTTCTGTGGCGGGTACGGCATCACTCAAGATGCTACGCGTGGTTTCATCGCCGCGTAATTCCACACCTTTTTCACGATACAGCGCAGCAATCTGTGGCAGAAATTCAGCTGCAACAGGGGCATCAACGAGTAGTGTTTCCATGGCGTTACACACGCCATAACGATGAGTTTTTGAATTCAAACAAATCGGCAAGGCTTTGACCAAGTCGGCTTGACGTTCGACAAAGACATGACAGTTGCCATCTAAATGCTTAATGACAGGCACGCGCGCTTCACGGCTGATGCGTTCAATCAAGCCTTTGCCGCCACGAGGAATAATCACATCGACGTATTCACTCATCGTGACTAAAATGCCCACAGCCGCGCGATCAGGCGTGTTAATCACTTGAACGCTGGCTTCAGGTAGATTTGCGGTGTTTAAACCCGTTTGAATGCATTTCGCAATCGCTTGATTGGAATGAAATGCTTCTGAGCCACCACGCAAAATAATGGCATTACCTGATTTTAATGCAAGTGAAGCGGCTTCTAAGGTCACGTTTGGACGTGATTCGTAAATCATCCCAACCACACCCAGTGGTACACGCATTTTACCCAGTTGAATACCTGATGGACGGTAAGTCAGGTCAGTAATCGCGCCAATTGGATCTGCCAATGCAATCACATCACGTAGACCGTCGAGCATGCCTTTGAAGCGAGCAGGGGTCAGTTCGAGACGATCTAATAAAGCAGCATCAAGCTGATTGGTGCGACCATTCTCCATATCAATCGCATTCGCAGCCAGAACAGCCGCTTGTTGATTTTGAAGTTCATGATAAATGGCTTCAAGTGCTGCATTTTTTTGTTGTGTAGTTGCGCCTGCAAGAATGCGAGATGCTGCACGTGCTTGTACGCCAAGCGCCGTCATCATCTGCTCGATATCTTGCGTGGTGTGCGATTGGTTAACGACCTGATTCATGACAGATACCGCAATGAAAAAAATATTCCTCTAATTATAGCAAAAGTCAGATGGTGATGGTGCTTGATTGAAATATCGAGATAAGATGTATCGTAAAACTATTTTTCAGTATTGCGTCAGCGAGCTTGAAAGAGGTGAGAAAGATAAAGTAGACTTTTAATCCGCCGAGCTGTGTCGCCTACTCGTATTCTCGCTGAGAGAAGTATGCTATTATTCCAAGAAACAGCTTGACCCATAGACAATTGGATTGTCTTTAAATGGAACATATGGAGCGCACAATGATGAGTGCTGTAAGAAGTGTTTTTTTGCAGAATGAGTCAAAACCATTAGTAGGAATTCAGCATTTCATGGATGACGTTGTGCAAAATAATGATAAGTTTCCATTCTTCGATCAATATACCCGTGGTGCTTTAAAAGAAACTCCTCGCGTCCATTGGATCAATGGATGGAAAATCGAATTCCTCGCTTTTGCTGATGAGCGAACCCGCCATTTACCCCCTGTTGTGATTCTAGGTGGCGCATTCCAGAATTTTAACTCCTATAAATACTGCGTTGAACCGCTACTCGAAGCAGGTTCAGTGGTGCTGGTTGATCTGCCATCACTGGGTAGTAATGACCAAGTGGTTAACGCATTGACAGGTGAGAAAGCACTCGATTTAGATATTGATCACTTGGCAGCAATATTGGGCCAATGGGCGAACGAAGTTCATCTCAATAAATTATCCATGATGGGTATGTCATTAGGCTCTGTCATTGCAGCGAATTTCGCAGCGCAGAATCCAGATAAGATGGAGCGTTTGGTTCTGATGGGTGTGATGCAAAAAACCCGTAAGAGCTGGCAAATGCTGATGGACGAGGCTCTGCATCTACTCAATGAAAACCGCATGGATGAGTTTGGGCAGGCGATGATTTTGTATCTCGTCAATCATGCGCGTTTAAAAGAAACACGCATGTCACCGACAGCAAGAAAGCTGTTTTATCAACAAATGGCGGATTTCGGTGAAAATGAACGGATACGCTATGTGATTAATTCCAGTCGATTACTGCGTATCAAATATGTTCCTAGCCCAACTTGTGAAACATTAGTTGCGACAGGTCAGTTTGATGGATTTACCTTGCCGCACGAGAATGCAAATTTTGCGTTGCATTGTCCGAACATGCAGTTTGCATTGATTAAAAATGCAGATCACGTTCCTCAACTACAAAAACGTCGTGAAACACTTGATTTGTTTACGACGTTCTTACGTGGTAAGCCGATTACCGACTTGCAAGGCATTCAGCCTATGACTCGTGCTGAACTCGAGACCATGAATCGTCGTGGCGAAGAACGTGTGAAGTTGGTTCATCCTGTGTGCCGAATGACTCATCGTACCAATCCAGATTTTCAAATGACCGTCAATGTCGTTGATATTACTTATTTTGGTGTGTTAATCGATGCAGGAAGTGAAGCGCAAGCTGCTGCTTTGATGGCAGAGCCTCGTGATTTATCTTTACATTTGCCTTATTCACAGGGTGAGGGTGAAGTTTCAGCAACAACCACATTCTCGATCGAGTGTCTCATTTTTGAACAAGATGGTCAGCGTGTTCGTGCTTTGCTTAAACATGGTAGCTTTGACACCTCGGATCGTTTGACCGCGATGTTACACAGTGATGCGATCATACGCCCTGAAGTTTAAGGGCGTTCTGATATCAATTGAATGAATCAAAAACAGAATCGCTCAAACGCGTGATTCAATGACCCATACTAAATCGCCAAGATGCTCTGATACAGCATTTTGGCTTTTTTCATTTTGGGAGGTTGCTTCGAGTTTGTCAGATGGCTGAAAAACTTGAGACTGCTTGAAACCCGCAGCTTGCATCGCCTGAATGACTTCTGTGGGCGACACAAAATGAAACGCAAATGCGCTGCGTGACATGACTTTAAGGATTTTGCTGCTGTTCCAGATTAATTTTGCCAAGCGGCGAGTGATTGGTTCTGGGTAAAGATCTGTTAAATAAACCCCAATCGAAAATTGTTTTAATCCCGTGGCTAAGCGAGTCCATAAGTCATTCAACATGTCTTTGGTGAAATAATTCACTAGACCTTCGCTGATAATGATGAGCGGTTTAGTCGAATCAAGTGTTTCAAGCAAATGCTGAAACCCCTCGCCGAATAAATCGACGGCTTCTATGCGAGGAGCGGGATTTTCAATTTGAGATAATGCGAGTCGTTTGGCTGCGGCCATTTCTGGTAAATCGGCTTCGATATAGACCAAATTCGGAAACTTCTGGCGATAGCGCCAGCCGCGTGGCGATAAACCTGTGGCTATTTCCAGAACTTGGGCATCTGGATGTTCGACTAGAAAGCGATCTAACTGTTGATCAATCAGGGCATGCCGCGCGCGTAATGTGGTGCGCATGCTATCGCCAATCACACTTTCAGCCCAAGTTTCTAATGGACTGACGAGCTTGGCCAGCCAACGTCCTTTACTGCTCGCTAGCGCAGCATGAGAAATGCCTTCTTGAAACCAAATATAGCCTGTGTAATGCGCTGTAAAAGAAATATGACGATGAGGGGATTCTGTATTCGCAATTGTTGGTTCGTTTAAGTTCTTTGACACGTGAATCGCCTTCCTTAGAGTTTGTAGTCTTTTCATTGAAATGAGCTATACGTTTTATCGGGTTTGTTGATCATCTTTGATCAAATCTCCCTAAATCCCTCTTTCTCTAAAGAGGGACTTTCCACGAATTCAAAGCCTTCAATAAACCCTCATAATTCCCCCTCTTTTTTAGAAAAAGAGGCTTCTCGAGGAGAGGGTTTGACAAAATTACGCAGAGAATCGTTCGCGTAATGCAATGGCCTGTTGTTGTGCCATTTCCCACTCACTGCCAAGCGAAATTTTGCCTTGATGTGCCTTGAATGGTTGCAGTTTACCACGCATTTTGGTCAGTCTGGTTTGATTAGGCATTGGCATAGAGGAGAGTGTCTTGAGCGCATCAAGTGCGGCTGCGCGATCATTGCAGACTAAGCCCATGTCACAACCTGCATTTAGTGCTGCGAGAATCCGCGCACCAGCACCACCAACAACACATGCAGCCTGCATGCTGAGATCATCAGAAAATAAAACGCCATCAAAGCCCATTTCGCCGCGCACGATATCCTGTAGCCAATGTTTGGAAAACCCCGCAGGATTTGGATCGACTTTCGGATAAATCACATGTGCTGGCATCAATGCATCAAGTTGATCTGCGACTTCAAAAAACACCGTCATATCTTGTTCGCGAATTTCATCAAACGTGCGTTGATCAACAGGCGCAGCCACATGAGAATCGGCTTCAACAGAACCATGACCAGGGAAATGCTTGCCTGTGGTTGCCATGCCTGCACGGTGCATGCCTTGCATGAATGCACGTGATAATTGAGTGACGATTTGACCTTGCGCGTGGAAACCGCGATCCCCAATCACATGACTGATGCCATTCACATCCAGTACAGGTG
This sequence comes from Aquirhabdus sp., assembly GCA_030150135.1. Lineage (GTDB taxonomy): Bacteria > Pseudomonadota > Gammaproteobacteria > Pseudomonadales > Moraxellaceae > Aquirhabdus. The sequence continues at coordinate 2,590 of JASLGO010000032.1, read as the reverse complement.
CAAAGCTGAAATCAATGCCGACTGCCAATACTTCACTGGCCATCAGCCAACCCGCAGTTGCTGCCGCCGCAAGCGCTTCATCAGGGTCAATGTCATAGAGTTGTCCAAGCATGCCCATGGCAGGCAGACGAGTAAAACCTTCACGCAAGCGTTGGACGCGTCCGCCTTCTTGATCCACAGCAATCAAAATATCAGGACGGACTTCACGAATACTATCGGTTAAATCACGAACTTGTTGAGGACTCTCAACATTACGACCAAATAAAATGAGTCCACCCACTTGAGGCTCAGTGAGTAAGGTACGGTCTTCTGCAGTGAGCGTCAGCCCTGCAATATCTAACATTAATGAGCCGATCATCGCACCGCATCTCCAAAAACAATCTACATCACAAAACTGATAACAATATGATAAAACTGAAAGCCGGTAAACAATACCTGATTTACCTACAGGTCTGCTACATTCAACAGGTATAAGTTCGTGGCAAAATTGCATTTTTATTGGTGTATTGGTTTATTCTCTTTAGAATATGAAGCAGAATCGCATCAGAACCAGTTTGGTTAACTTTCAAGGACTTTATCAAGAGATATGAAACCGAAGCAAACACAGCGGGAAATCCAAATTGTGCAGACCTCTTTGACTTATCGAACAGGACAGTTCAAAACCAAAATATCTTCATTGGCAGGCTCGATTGCTTTGATTGGCGCGAGTTTGTTTTTTTCGCAAGTGTATGCTGACTCGGCAAGTGTCGATAAAGATAAAGCCGCTAGCGTTAATGTACTTGCACCGACACGCGAAGAAAGTATCGTGACTCGGCAAATGGCATTGCTGATGGATACCCAGCATTATCTCAATATGCCACTGGATGCCAAGACATCACGACGTGTCTTGGACATGTATTTTGATAATATGGATGCAGATCACTCGATTTTCTTGGCATCCGATATTGATGAGTTCCGCAAAAAGTATGCCGATAATTTAGGCGCGATGATGAAGAAAGGCGATTTGACGGCAGCCTTTGAGATTCAAAAGCGATTTAATCAGAGATTGAAAGATTATTATGATTATTCTCTCGCACAACTTGCTAAGCCGCAGAATCTGAAACGCACAGACACTCTGAATACCGATCGTGACAAAGCACCGTATTTTACAAGTGTTAAAGAACAGCATAACTATTGGGATCAACAACTCGTTGCCCAATTAATTTCATTGAAGATTGCTCAGGAAGAAGAAGCCGAAAAGCAAGCAGCACTTAAAGCAGATCCTAAACTCGCCGCGGGTCAAGACTTGAGCCCTCCGAGTGAACTTGATCCTGTGGATACGCTTAAAAAACGTTTCAATCGTAAGCTCGATCAAATTAGCCGTTTGAAGAGTGATCGCGTTCTTGAAGGGATTTTGAATGCAGCATTAGCAACCTATGATCCGCATAGTCTGTATTTCGCGCCTGTCGAAGCGATGGAAATGAATCGTCAAACGACTTTGCAGCTCGAAGGCATTGGCGTATCAATTCGTCCTGAGCGTGGTAATGATGACTACACACGTGTTGAAACCCTTGTTGAAGGTGGTCCTGCAAGTAAATCAGGTTTGGTGCGACCGAACGATCGTATTATTGGCGTTGCTCAAGATGGGCAGCCGATGGTGGATGTTGTGGGGTGGCCGATTAGCGAAGTGGTTGGTTTAATTCGCGGTAAACGCGGTAGCAAAGTGATTTTGAAACTACAAGCGAAGGGTGAGAGCCCACGCGTGATTACCCTGACCCGTGATGTGATTCAAGAAGAGGATTCAGGTGTTCAGGATCGGGTTGTTAATATTGAACGAAACGGTAAGACCTATAAGATTGGTGTGCTGGATGTTCCGTCGTTTTATTTGAATTATAAAGCGCGTCGTGATGGTAAAAATTATCGTAGTGTGAGCGAAGATACCAAGAAAGCATTGATTGATTTGAATAGCAAAAAAGTCGATGGTTTGGTTGTGGATTTGCGTGGTGATCCAGGTGGTTCGCTCGATGAAGTCGCGAAAATGCTCGGATTCTTTATTAAACAAGGTCCATTAGTACAAATTCGTGATGGTAATGGTGCAGTCAGCGTTTTTAATGATAACGATGGCGGTGCAGAGTTATATAAAGGTCCTATGAATGTGCTGGTGAATCTGGCATCAGCGTCTGCCAGCGAGATTTTTTCAGCGGCAATTCAAGATTACGAGCGTGGTTTGGTGCTGGGTAGTACAACGACAGGGAAAGGCACGGCGCAGGTACAGCTTGATAATTTAGCGTATGGTCAAGCGACGTTGACACAACGTAAATTCTATCGCGTCACAGGTGGCAGCACGCAGAATAAAGGGGTCGTGCCTGATATTCCTTTTGTCAGTATTTATGATGAAGAGGATATGGGTGAACGTAAAGCAAAAAATCCTTTGGCTTGGGATACGATTGCGACTGCGCCGTATACACGCGAAGATAATTTGAAGCCTTTAGTGCCGAAGTTACTCACGGCAACGGAGGCGCGTCAAGCAAAAGATCCGCAGTTTATTTACTTGAACGCCATGAAAGCGATCAGTAACGAAAATAAAAATCGCAAGATTTTGTCGTTAGAT
>JASLGO010000133.1 GCA_030150135.1 Aquirhabdus sp. | reverse complement strand
AATAATGCTAGAACTTTTTGATTTATGATGATGCATATTCAATAGATTAGCGCTGATGAGGTGATGTATGTCTAAGACCGCCCAAGATTCCAAATTACAACTGACCAAAGAGTTACTTGATGTTCTGACACTCGAAAAAATTGAAGAAGATTTTTATCGTGGTCAAAGCCGAAATTTTGTTGGAAATCGTGTGTTTGGTGGTCAGGTGTTGGGACAGGCATTGCGTGCAGCGAGTTTGACGACAGATGGTCGTCCAGCGCACTCATTGCATGCGTATTTTTTGAATGCTGGTGATATTGCTGCGCCGATTGTGTATCACGTTGATCGTTTGCGTGATGGACGTAGTTTTGTCAGTCGTCAAGTTCGCGCGGTTCAATACGGCAAAGTGATTTTTACGATGTTGGCGTCGTTTGCACCGATTGAAGAAGGTTTGAATTTTCAAATCGATATGCCTGTTGTGCCTGAAGCGGAGTCGCTGAAAACAGAACAAGAATTGAAGCAAATGATTGCACCTTTCTTACCTGAAAAAGTGCGTGCAAACTTGATGCGTGAACGCCAAGTCGAGATTCGTCCCATCAATCCAACCAATCCGTTTGCCCCTGTACCAGAAGTTCCTAAGCGTGCGCATTGGATGCGTGTTCCGACACGTTTGCCAGATGATCCAAATTTGCATCAAGCGATTATTGCGTTTTCATCCGATTTTTCGTTGATGGGTACAGGGTTGATGCCGCATGGGATTAGCTTTATGACGACGAGTTTGCAGGCGGCAAGTATTGATCATTCGATGTACTTCCATCGACCAGCACGTGCGGATGAGTGGTTGTTGTATGACATGGATGCAACGGTGACGGCGAATGCGCGCGGTATGAACTTTGGTCGTATGTGGCAGGATGGTCAGTTGGTGATTAGTACCAATCAGGAAGGTTTGATGCGTTTGAGAGAGCCAAGTCGGAGCAGTTGATTTGACTGTGGAAATGAATTCAGGGTGCGCATTGCGCACCTTGTTTTTTGAGGACAATTAAGTCGGTGCGTGGTACGCGCCCTATGTATTGCTTTCAAGGATGTGCAATGAGATTAATTTATATTCTTTCGCTGTTGATTCTCTCGTCATTCTGTCATGCGCTTTCAATTGAAGGTACATGGAAATCAGATTATCAACAGACAATGAGCTTTAATAGAAGTTATGCAAAACTTACAGCGAAGCAAGACAAATTTTTATCAGAGCTAATGGGCAATATGACAGTCATGTATAAAGATGGCACAGCAACAGTGGTGATGCCTGATACTCAAGTGACTGTTAAAGGTAAAAAACGTGTAATTAAAGGTTTTACTGGTACATCAAAATACAGAGTTATTGGTGAAACTAATGACACTATGGTATTTTAAGATATTGATAATAATGGATAAAAACATTATTCGATGATTAGGTTTGTAAATCAAGATCAATATTGGCAATATGTTCCAAGCGTAAGTGAAGAGTTCACGAAGCTCAATATTCGAGAATATTTTATTCGGCAGAAATGAGAGTTGATCAGTCCAGAGTTACCCCACAAAAGTTTAGATATTGATGTCAAATGATAGGCTGAAGTTCACCAACCTCTAAAATCTTACATCTCATCCAATCGATAATCTTTCATCAAGTTTGGTTTTTTATTCGCAGTAGATTCTTCAATAATTTCAGGTGCAGCTTCGGGCATTTTCCCAAAGTGCAATCGCTCGCCCATCACGATCGCTAAGTCTTCCAAACCTTGTCGCTTCATCGCAGAAAAAAGTTGAATTGAAAAATCCAGCCCATCGGCTTTAAGCTGTTTTTTCACATCAAGCAATACGGTATTTGCTGGGCCGCGATTGAGTTTATCGGCTTTGGTGAGTAGGACATGGACAAAAAGTTTGCGTGATTTTGCCCATTGCAGCATTTGTCTATCAAAATCCTTGAGTGGATGACGAATGTCCATTAGCAAGACAAGCCCTGTCAGACTTTTACGCTGAATCAGATATTTTTCGAGTTCTTTTTGCCAAACCAATTTCATCGCTTCAGGCACAGCCGCATAACCATAGCCCGGCAAATCCACGAGGCGTTGGTCAGTATTTTGCATATTAAAGAAGTTAATCATCTGCGTGCGTCCTGGTGTTTTGGACGCGCGGGCAAGTTGATTTTGTGCTGTGAGCGCATTGATTGCGCTAGACTTTCCTGCATTGGAACGACCTGCAAATGCAATCTCAAAACCAGTATCAGGCGGGCACAAGGATAGTTTTGGTGCACTCGTCATGAACTCGGCACGACGTAGCCATTTCAGAAGCTCGACTGGATCGGAACTTGCCACAGCATCTATATTATTCTCTGTGTTTGCCACAGCTGAAGATGTATTGTTTTCTGATGATGCTGACATGTTGAACCAAACAAGAATATTAAAGTCGGTGCATTATAAAACGATTCGCAGGGGATTAATGCGCGATTCGTCTATTAAGTTTTATACTTGAAAACGATATACTAAAAGTGTGTACGAAATAGTCGATATATGATCATGATTTATGCACATTGTTGATATACAATAATTGTTGTGTGATATGGTTCACGGTAAAGTGGGTCGTGAAAGTTTTTTTTCATGGCATGATGTCGCGAATGGAGTATGACTGATGAGTCGTAACGCTTTTGCAAGGAAACCCCAGAGCAAGAATCGCATTGTTTTGATGGCTGCGTTTCTCACATTGCTCCCAGCTCTGAATTTTGCTTATGCAGGAACGCCAGAGTTGTACAACCAAGCCTGTGCGACTTGTCATGGTGCAGGGGTTTTGGGTGCGCCTAAAGCGGGCGATAAAGCATTGTGGGCAGCTCGTATCAAGGCCGAAGGTATTCCGACTATGGTTAAACATGTCAAGGAAGGTTATAAAAATATGCCTGCACGCGGACTGTGTAATACCTGTACCGATGCCGATTTCACGAATCTTGTTCAATATATGGCGACTAAATAACCCCCCATTCCGACTTTCCCCCTAAATAGGGAAAGAGAAAAGCATAAACCATTTAATACATGGGTTGAATTTTTCAAACCTGAGCATCATTTAAAAAAAACCTCGCGCGTCGAGGTTTTTCTGTTTGTTAGAGATAAAATAGTCCGATTAGGCATATCAACCCTTTTCAAGAGATGTAAACATGGCGTTTTTAAATCGATTTCAGGGCGTGTTGCTCACGTTTTTGCTCATGGTGTTGTTGGCGGGGCGAGTTGAAACCTTAGTGACTACTCAAGCGGTGCATCAAATTGATTTCTGGTTGGTTTGGCTGGGTTGTATGGTCGTGTTGACCTTACCGATTTTGTTGCTTGAGTCGGCATTGGCAAAGCGGACTAAAGCCACGCCATTACAGGCTTTACCTGCATTGACGCGTGATGCCGATGTGAGTACACGCTGGCGGAGCGTAGGTTGGTTGGCGCTGGGAACAACTTTGCTATTGGCGGGTGCATTAAGTTCGCAGGCAAGTAGCTCTGTTTTTGCGCTATTGAAATCTAATGATGGTTTGAATGCTGTTCATACCGTATTGCCATATATTGTGATTGTGTGTGTTGCGGCTTTGTCTTATGTATCCAAGTGGCTGCCTGTGATTGGGACTTTACTTGTGGCTGTGTTGATGGGTCTCGGCGTATTACATCCTACGGCGACAGTGTGGCAAGGAACTCATTTTGCATTTGCCGAATGGGCTGGTGCGGTTGAATTGGCGGTGGTAGCGACAGGTGTAGGTCTGGGGATTTATTGGCAAACGGCATTAACTCAAACCGACTCAGCGCGTTATAAAATTTTACCGATCTGGATTGCGCAAGTCGTTGGTGGTGTTGTCGTTGCTTTTGGATTGGTGAGCTTAAATCAAGATGCTGTTGGTGGTGTGGTTTATAGTTTGGCATTGCTGAGTGGTGCTGCGATGTTATTGGCATTTGCGCGTCAACAATTGGTTGCGCGAGGTTTTCCTGTAGTTGTGACTTGGGTTGTTCTTTTAGCGAGTTTAGCGGTTTGGACTTTACCAATCAAAACGACTTTGCTGACTGTGACACTTGCGCTTGGGATGATTGTTCCCATGGTTTATGCGGTATTCGCAGGTTGGAAAATGAAAAGCAGCCATTTGCGTAAGGCGTTAGATTTCAATAATGAAGGATTGTATAACCTTTGGCGCGTGATGGTCCGATTGGCTATTCCTCTTGCTTCAGTGATTGCGCTGGTGGGCGTAGCGCAGCAATACATCGCGTGGATTCAATAATTGCGATGACTATTGAACAACATTCTCTTGAAAAAACTTTAATTGAAATCGTCTGCGCGCGAGTTGACGCGCAGGGTAAGCCTATTGCTCAACTTTATCAGATTGAGCAAGGCATGACTGCGGCAGATTTTTTGAGATCACACGGCTTGCAGAATGAGTCACAGTCATTGCCTATGATGGGTGTTTTTAGCCAGAAGATTAGTCATCCTGAGCAATATATTTTGCAGGATGGTGATCGATTGGAACTGTATCAACCGTTAATTCTCAGTCCAATGGATGTGCGCCGTGCACGTGCTAGAGCACATCCAGTGGGGAGAATGAAACGCCGTTTGTAGATATTAGGGCGTGTTGGCAATTTATCTCATTTTTCATCCCAAAGACCAAATGTCAACACACTCTGGTCGATCAACCTTGTTTGTGTGGACGACCTGAATCGTAATCTACAGATTGTGGTTTTGATAATGAAGGATCTTGGCTTTCTGGAAGTCCAGGCTGTTCAGTTGGGAACGTATCCACACCTTTGATGTCAATCACTTTTCCTGAATTGTCAAATGTCACGGTCAGGTGTTGACCGCTTGTCGGTTTTAAGCCTGCTTTAACTGCCAGCGTTCCTGGAATATAGGTGTAGACATAATCCCAGCGATTTGGGTTTAGTGTATCTGTAATTGCAGGCGATCCGATGAGATAGCGTACTTGTTGCATGGTCATGCCAATTTTGACTTCAGATGCTTTTTCTCTGGTCAGTGGAGTACCTTGTGGAATATCAATCTTATACACGCCAAACACTGAACATGCGCTTTGCGATAAGCTGAGTAAGGATACTGCGAGGATTCCCACAGTAATGTGAGTCAGCATGAATTTTTGCATTTTGATACACTTGCCCCATCTTTTGACTATGTGTTTAATGATCTGTGGATTGCTATAGTCTATGGTATAAGCGATAGACGATTTGTTACCAAGATACATGGACTAGCTTGTGAATATTCTAGTTACGAGTATTCTAGATGTTGTTTGCCGTTCTGGGCTAAACTATACGCATGTTTTTGGTAGCAAATAGTTAACATCTTAGAATGTCTATTTAATTAAATTAATGCACGCTAGGCATATTACCATGCCTTTACTGTACTGCCCATGATGGATCTGTTATGTCGATTACGAATCAAGATTTACGTAAAGCTGGATTAAAAGTTACGTTACCGCGAGTCAAAATTCTTGAGTTGCTTGAACAAGCATCAGAGCATCATTTGAGTGCGGAAGATATTTATAAAACGCTGCTTGAGCAAGGCGAAGACGTTGGTTTGGCAACTGTTTATCGTGTCTTGACCCAGTTTGAGACCGCAGGAATCATTGAACGCCATCAGTTTGAAAATAACTACTCGGTGTTTGAGATCACTCAAGCCGATCATCATGATCATATCGTATGTCAAAATTGCGGTCGTGTGGTTGAGTTCAGTAGTCCGCTCATTGAGGCAGAGCAACATGCGGTTGCGGAGCGTTTGGGTTTTGAGTTGACTGGACATTCGCTGAATCTTTATGTGTTATGTGATAAGCCTGCTTGTGTTGAGGCGCGTAAGAAGCGGAAGTGATTTTTTTGGATTTAAGAGATAGAAATATATTTCCAAAAGTGCTGTGAAGTCTTCCCCTTCAGGGCAAAAGTATCTACGCATCTTCTGAGGTTTATTGATCGTATGCCTGTCAAATCCATCCCAACCTTCCTTTTCTAAAGGAAGGAGCTTTTACCCCCTCTTTAGAAAAAGAGGGGCAAGGGGAGATTTGAAAGCATCTGTAAAATTAAACTATTAAAACTTGTATAGATACTTATGCCCTGAAGGAGAAAAACATTCAACACTTTTTCCATTTCAACTCTCCCTCCGAGGTGGAAGGAGCTAGAAGCGATTATAAAATTTGAATATAAGAAGGTCATGGATGGCTGATTTAGTTCGATATGCGGTTTCTTCTCGACGCGCCTTTCAACGTTTGGCGAGTTCATTGTTTCAGTTCAATTCATTCGTGGTTTTCGCGACTTGTATTTTTTCTCTGACTTTCATTTCCACAGCATCCGCAACAACAAATCCTGCTGATCCGAATAAGGTAATTCGTATCGCGTTCCCAGGTGCCGATGATGGTTTCGATATGGTGCGTACAGCGAATTATTATTCGGCTATCGTGGCGAGTGCGATTCAGGAACCGCTGCTGACTTATGATTATCTGGCGCGTCCTGCCAAACTGGTTCCGAATACTGCTGAAACAATGCCTATCGTGAGTGATGGTGGTAAGGTCTATATTTTTCATATTAAAAAAGGTGTTTATTTTGCACCTGATCCTGCGTTTAAAGGTATGAAACGCGAGCTGACGGCTCAGGATTATGCTTATACGTTTAAACGTTTCCTTGATCCTAAGAACCATTCTCCATCTGCCAGTTTCTTAAGTGGCAAAATCGAAGGGATGGATTTTGAGTTGAAGAGGGCGAAGCAGTTAGGGCGTTTTGATTATGATGCGCCTGTTCGCGGCTTGGAAACGCCTGATCGATATACGCTACGTATTACCTTAAAACAACCTGATTATAATTTTTTATACATCATGGCTTATAGTGGCTTTGGAGCAGTAGCACGCGAGGTGGTTGAACATTACGGCGTGCAAATTAGTCAACATCCTGTGGGTACAGGACCTTATATGTTGCAAACCTATGTTCCGCGTAGCAAAACGGTTTTGGTTGCAAATCCGAATTATCGTCCTTTTATTTGGGATTTTAAGCCGACGGATGATGCGTGGGATAAGCAGCTTGTGCGTGATATGCAAGGCAAGAAAATGCCACAGGTTGGGCGGGTTGAAATTAGTGTGATTGAGGAGGCTCAATCAAGCTGGTTGGCGTTTCAGGGCAAGCAACTCGATATGATGTCGATTCCTGCGAGTTTTGCTCCGATTGCTTTAGATGGAACGGTGTTGAAACCTGATTTTGCACAGCAAGGAATTTTATTGAATCGGAGTATTGAGCCAGAGGTGACATACACAATTCTGAATTATAAAGATCCTGTGATTGGCGGAAATAGTCTGGATAAGATTGCGTTACGTCGGGCGATTATCATGTCGTATAACACGGCGGATGAACTCGAAATTGTGAGAAAAAAACAAGCTATCAAAGCAGAAATGATTATTCCAGATGGTGTTGTTGGGCATGATCCGAGTTATCGAAGTAGTGTGGGTTATGATCCTGATCTTGCCAATAAGTTGTTGGATCATTTTGGGTATAAACGTGGCAGTGATGGTTATCGGACATTACCCAATGGTCAGCCATTATTACTCAAAATCACGACAGAAGCGGATAGTACTTCTCAGCAAATGTCTGAGATTTGGCAGCATGGTCTAGATAAGATTGGCATCCATGTGACGTTTCCTGTGAGTAATTTTGCGGATAATTTAAAATCCGCAACACAGTGCAAACTGATGATGTGGGGCGGGGCTTGGATTGCAGATTATCCAGAAGGGGATAATTTTATGCAGCTTCTTTATGGTCCAAATTCAGGTCAGGGAAATCATGGTTGCTATTCTTCGCCAGCGTTTGATGCGCTATATGAAAAAGCGAAATCATTACCGCCGAGTGAGGCCCGTAACCAGTTGTATGTGCAAATGAATCGACAAGTTGAAGCCGATAGTGCTTGGTTGCTTGGCGTTTCGCGGGTGAGCAATTCAATGGTTCGTCCTTGGGTGAAAGGCTATAAGCGGCATCCTATTTTAGCCAATATTTGGCAATATCTTGATGTTGAGAAGCACTAAATGAATCAGGCATTGAGACGCAAATCCATGAGACGTCAATCAATTCAGTCTCTATTGGGTTGTCTTGCATGTGTTTTTTCCATACAAGCCAATGCCGTGCCGCAGACTTCACCTGCTGATCCGCATAAAGTCTTACGTTATGTCTTTCCTGCTGCTGAAACGGGATTTGATCCCGCGGCGATCAATGATTTGTATTCTTCCGCAGTGATTCAATCCATCTTCGAGATGTTGTATACCTACGATTATTTGGCGCGTCCTGTCAAATTGGTTCCGCTAACGGCTGAGGCGTTGCCAGAGGTCAGTGATGGCGGTAAGACGTATACGATTCGTTTGAAAAAAGGTATTTATTTCACTCCTGATGCCGCGTTTGCTGGCAAAGCGCGTGAGTTGACGATGGCGGATTATGCTTATTCGTTTAAGCGTTTACTTGATCCTAAAGTCCATTCCCCAAATGGCTGGATGCTTGAAGGCAAGATTGTCGGGATGGATGCACTGATTGACCAAGCGAAGAAAACAGGGCAATTTGATTATGATGTGCCTGTGACTGGGCTTGAGTTAGTGGATCGTTATACGCTCAAGATTCATTTGCTCAAACCAGATTTTAATTTTGGCATGATTCTCGCGCATGAACCTGCGGCGGCAGTTGCGCGTGAAGTCATTGAGAAATACCACGACAGTCAGGGCTGGGTAATGGGTCATCCTGTGGGCACAGGGCCTTATCAGTTGACTTCATGGGTTCCAGGTTCTCAGATAGTGTTGACTGCAAACCCTCAATATCGTGGTTATATCTGGAACTTTCAGGCAAGTTCTGACCCAGAAGATCAAGCGATTGTTGCTGAAATGAAAGGCAAGCACATGCCGCAAATTGGTCGGATTGAAATCAGTGATATGCTCGAAGATCAGTCGCGCTGGTTAGCATTTCAAAAAGATGAAGTGGACTTATTTCAACTCGAAGGCCCACTCGTTCCACAAGCCTTGTCTGGCGGTAAACTCAAGCCTGAGCTGGCGCAGAAGGGTATACAGCTCTCGCGTATTGTTGATCCTGAGTTGAGTTCTTATTATTGGAATATGCGCGATCCAGTTTTGGGCGGCATGAGTAAAGAGAAAATCGCATTACGTCGTGCCATTGCGATGGCACACGATGTCAATCAAGAGATTAAAGTGGTGTGGAATGGTGATGCAATTCCATTGCAATATCCAATTCCACCGAGCGTGGTCGGTTACGATCCTGAGTACAAAAGTAGTGTGCAATACGAACCTAAAGTAGCGAATGCCTTGTTGGATAAGTTTGGCTATAAGCAAGGCCTAGACGGTTGGCGAACTTTGCCTGATGGTAAGCCACTTGTGATTCATTATTCAGTGCGTGCTGGGTCAAATAGTCAGGCGCAGGCTGAAATGTGGAAAAAGACCTACGACACGATTCATATTCACATGGTGGCAGATATCAAACCATTTCCTGATTTGCTGAAAGCCGAGAAGGATTGCCAGATTCAGAGTCGTACTGCGCCGTGGTATGCGGATTATCCAGATGGGGATAATTTCATGCAGTTGTTTTATGGTGGCAATATTCACAGTACCAATGGCGGCTGTGCAGCGATTCCAGAATATGATCAGTTGTATGAACAATCGAAGCAGTTGCCAGCAGGCCCAGAGCGTGATTTGCTGTATCACAAAATGACGCGGATTTTAGAAGTCTATGCGCCAATACGCGTTGGTTATGCACGCTACCGCAATATGTTGGCGCAACCACGCGTGATTGGTTTTAAGAAACATCCTGTGTTGCCAGCGGAATTTTTGTATTTTGATATTAAGCCGCGTTAGGGTAAGGGTTAATTTAGTTTAGAAAATCAGCAAGGATAGCGATGACTGTTTATATTCTACGCCGCTTAGGACAAATGATTCCGACGATGCTCGGCGTTATTCTTTTGATTTTCTTTCTTTTTAACTGGGTGGGTGGCGATCCTGCGTATATTTTGGCGGGCAAAATGCCCAATCCAGAGCAAATTGCCAATATCCGTAAACAACTCGGGATTGACCAGCCTTATTACGTGCAGTTATGGATTTTTATTAAGCAAATCGTGACCTTTGATTTTGGGATAAGCTGGAGTACAGGTGAGTCCGTCTCACAGGTCATTCTGACAAGACTTGGACCCTCGTTGACGATTTTGATTCCCTTGACGATTCTGCAAACCTTCTTTGCGGTGGCCTTGGCACTTGCTATTGCGTTCGTTCGTGGTTCGTTGACTGATCGAATGGTCATGGTGGCGTGTACGGTTGGGATGTCGATTAGTATTCTGGTCTATATCATTCTGTTTCAGTATTGGTTTGCCTATAAGCTGAATTTCTTCCCTGTGCAAGGCTGGGGTAATCATTTCACTGAGAATCTATTTCATTATTCATTATTGCCGATTTTGATTATGTTGGTGGTGAGTCTGGCGCCGAGTTTGCGGTTGTATCGTACCTTCGTGCTGGATGAGATTAATCAAGATTATGTGCGCACGGCGCGGGCAAAAGGTTTGGGCGAATCGCGGATTCTATGGGTGCATGTGCTGCGTAATGCTGCGATTCCGATGATTACCGATGTGATGTCGAGTTTACCTTCTCTGCTGATTGGTGCGTTTCTGATTGAGCGTTTTTTTGGGATTCCAGGAATTGGACGTGAGGTCATTCTGGCGGTAGAGCGTAGTGATTTTCCTGTGATTAAGGCGATTACGGTTTATGTGGCTGCGGCGACGATGATTTTTAATTTGCTGGCGGATCTGATGTATCAAGCCGTTGATCCTCGTGTTCAGTTGAAGTGAGGCGTTGATCTATGAATCCAAGTTCAACGCATGCAGCACAACGTATTCAGGTTAAACAATCACGTTCTCAGGGGTTGTGGGCACTGGCTTGGCGGCGTTTACGCGCTGATCGTATTGCGATGGGAGCCTTAGTCATTGTCGTTGGCTATTTACTGATGCTGGTACTGTCGGTGACAGGTCTTGTTGCAAAGCATTGGGATCAAGAAGTTGGCGTGAACTATGCACCGCCGACTTTTATGGGTGCTGAGACTGAGGCGCAGCGAGGTTTTAGCCCTACACCAACGGCTAATCTTCCTTTACCTGAGAATCCTGTCGATCCGCTCAAGGATATTATTCACCAGCTTCGTGCAGAAAATGCGACCAATGTTCAACCTGTCGTCAATGACTATGGCATTGCAGATCCTTTGCAGTCTGAGATGACTGAGATTCGCGCCAAACTGGCGCAAGGTCAATCAACAGCAGCAGTTGCACGTCAACAAACCTTACCTTTTGGCGCGGATAAATGGGGTCATGACATTATCCAAAAAACCATAAAAGGCTCTGAAACTTCAATTACGGTCGGCTTAGTTGCTGCGTTACTGGCTGTCGTAATCGGTACAATTTTGGGTGCGCTTTCAGGTTATTTTGGTGGGCGAGTCGATGCGGCGCTGGAGTGGTTTTATAACGTATTTACTTCGATTCCTTATTTATTATTAATCCTAGCTGTGGCGGCGGTTTTACAACAAAAAGGCATTTTGTCGATTGTACTCATTTTGGGTTTGACGGGTTGGACTGGAACGTATCGTCTTGTCCGTGCTGAATATATTAAACATCGGCTGCGTGAATATGTGTTGGCGGCAGACGCTATTGGTGCGAGTGATTTACGCAAAATGTTTGTGCATATTTTCCCCAATATCAGCCATGTACCGTTGGTGCAAATGTCGATTCTGGTCGTCGGTTTTATTAAAGCTGAAGTGATTTTAAGCTTTTTGGGATTCGGCGTGCCTGTCGGGGTGGTTTCATGGGGCAGCATGCTGAATGAGGCACAGAATGAACTCATTTTAGGTAAATGGTGGCAAATGACCGCAGCGAGTGTGGCGATGGCGGTCTTGGTCACGGCATTTTCTTTGTTTACTGATGCGCTGCGTGACGCGCTTGATCCTAAATTAAAATAGGCGGTGCGAAAATGGATTCTATAGTGACCAATGAGTTGGATGATTTCGAGATTTCTAGCAATGATACTTTGCTGCGCGTGCATCACTTACGAGTCAGCTTTCGAGATGCTCAGAATAAATTGAATGATGCGGTCAAAGGCATTTGTTTTGATATCCCATACAACACGACTGTGGCACTGGTGGGAGAGTCGGGGAGTGGTAAGTCCGTAAGTTCGCTAGCAATCATGGGATTGCTATCTTCAGACAATGCGGTCATTGCATCAAATAGCCTGATCGAATTTGAGGGGCGCAATGTCTTGCGTCTCTCCAATGCCGAACGAAGAAAGATGTGCGGTAAAGACATTGCGATGATTTTTCAGGAACCGATGACTTCTCTCAATCCTGTATTTACCGTGGGATATCAGATTGAAGAAGTGCTGCGACTGCATATGAAAATGAGTCGTAAACGTGCCCGCGCACGCGCGATTGCATTGCTGGAAGAAGTCGGGATTTCATCCCCTGAGCAAAAGATTCATGCTTATCCGAATGAACTTTCAGGTGGGCAGCAGCAACGTGTGATGATCGCGATGGCAATCGCCTGTGAACCTAAACTATTGATTGCCGATGAACCGACTACGGCATTAGATGTGACAATCCAAAAGCAGATTATTGATTTGATTGAAACCTTGCGTAAAAAGCATCGCATGTCAGTGTTATTTATTACTCATGATTTGGCATTGGTTGGCGAAATTGCCGATCAAGTGATTGTGATGAGAAATGGTGAAATTCGCGAGAAAGGCGATGTGCGTCAGATCTTGGATGCACCGAAAGATGCATATACCAAAGCGTTACTTCGTTGTCGTCCTTCGCTTGAAAGTCGCCCTTGGCGTTTGCCAGTGATTAGTGATTTTATCAATGAAAACTCAGAAGAGAACGTTGATCAGATTGCTTTAGATCCTCATTTGAATACCAAACAGCGTCCGCGAGGTCTGATAGGCAGCGAAGAAATTATTCTGGATGTCCGCAATCTTGGAAAGAGTTTTTATAGCCGCGAGGGTTTCTTTGGACGCAAAGAATTCCAAGCAGTCAGTGATGTATCGTTTAAATTGGCGCGTGGTAAGACGCTTGGTGTTGTTGGCGAGTCGGGTTCAGGTAAAACGACAGTGGGTCTGACCCTAATGCGTTTACATCAGGCAACTACAGGGCAAGCACTATTTGAGGGTAAAGATATTTTGCCGATGTCGCATCGCGATTTTATGGCGTATAAACGCCGTATTCAGATTATTTTTCAGAATCCTTATGCGTCGCTCAATCCACGTTTTACGGTAGGGCAAATTTTACTGGAACCGATGAGAATCCATCAGATTGGGCAAAATGATGAAGAACGCACTACATTTGCGATGCAGCTTTTACAAAAAGTAGGCTTGCCCAGCGCTGCGTTCTATCGCTATCCACATGAGTTTTCGGGTGGGCAACGTCAACGGATTGCGATTGCACGCTGCTTGACTTTAAAGCCAGAAGTCTTGATCTGTGATGAGTCTGTTTCAGCACTCGACGTGTCTGTTCAGGCGCAAGTCTTGAATCTTTTGCAAGATTTGCAAGATGAATTTGGCATGAGTTATATCTTTATTTCTCATGATTTGTCTGTGGTGAAATATATTGCCGATCAAGTGATGGTGATGAAAGACGGCAAAGTCGTGGAAATGGCAAACTCGGATGAGTTATATCGTAATCCGCAGCATGCTTATACCAAGCAATTACTGAATGCAATTCCAAGAGGCCTTTCGTAAAAAAACGCCGGTACCACAAATTAACTGGTATCAGCGTGCACAGCTTGGGGAGCTATTTTAAGATTGTCTCAATCTATTATTTTTCTTCATATTTAAGAGTGCTTACATTTCGCAAGCATTCTGCTGGTTTTACAAAATTGCAAGATTAAAACTTCTGTTCCATCCCCACACCAAAAGCGGTGTACTTATAGTTTTGGTCATAACCATTGGTTGCTGTGACGGGGTTGTTGGGATTTTTGACAGTCCGTTCAGCGACGAAACCGTAGACTTTAGTTTTTGCACTGAATGTGTAATCAATATCGGCACCTAGTTGCTCAATTTTTACGTCAGATAATCCTGTCCCTAAGTCCGATGTTGTTGCACTTTGCCACTGCACTTTTGCGGACAATCCATCCAGAATTGATGCTGGGAATTTGTAGATTGCGCTGAGTAAGTAAGCTGATTCTTTTGGCGCCATCGCACCAGCAGCCAAATTAGTGACTTTGCTTTGTTGAACCAAAGCATTCAGTGTTACGCCATCTGCACCAACCAATTTCCCGAGATCAGCGCTACCAACCCAGCGTAAAGTGTTATTGGTTGGTTTATAGGCGGCTGGAATAGCTATGTTGGTTGCTTTGTAGAATGTCCCTGAACCCGCTACGCCACTGCCAGCATTCCAAATGCTGGTGACATTACTGTCATAAGCAAGGCCAGTATAGATGCCGACTTTAGGATTGGTGAATAAGATAGAAGTTGACGTTGCTGTTGAGCCAGTTTTACCGGTTGAACCTTCTTGAACGGTTTTTTCACTAGGGGAAATGAGGAAGTTGCCCTGTAATGCACCAAATCCTGTATCAAATTTAGCAGATTCAAATGATACGACATTATCAATACGATTTTCGCCAGCAAGGGTTTGTGTCATATCAAAGTTGCCGCTGACTTCATCATCGAGGATGTCGATGCCCTGAGCAGGATTGATATATTGTAAGGTTTTGACATTGGTATCTAAACGACCCACTTTGAGTGTGCCAACGCCATCATATTGCAAACCAATAAAACGATTACGTGCAGTTAAGTCCGTAGTAGTTCCGCTTGGCGCAGCATCTGTGTTGGTATTGTTGGTGCTGTGATCAATCGATACGCCCCATTCGATAAAATAAAGCGCACTTAAATTATCGGTGAGTTTTTCAGAACCTTTGATCCCAAATCGTGATGCATTTGAATCTACAGAGACGTCACGATTAGAGTTCAAATCATTTTTAATATCACTGACTGATACATTGAATTTGCCATAGAGTGTTGGTCCATCTGCGTGTGCAGCTCCGATAGAGATTGCTGAAACCAACGTCGTAAGAAGTAACTTTTTCATATAAAACTCCCGAGAGCATAAAAAAAAAGCGCCATACCGCGTATGCGATATGGACGCCTTTGTCCAAATTTCGTTAGGTCACTTTTGCTAATTTGCTAAGTCATGTTAGTTAGAAAGCAAAGTGATATGTCGTGTGTGCATCCGCCGTTGGATGTTGTTTTAAACTTTGCATAAACCATGCCAAATATTACAATTTTGTTAAATATTTGATTTTGTGACTATTGGTGTTTCTAATTTGTTTAAGAATATTTCACTAAGCTAAGTTTGCACCAAAATTGCATGTTTATTTAGGGCAACATTGCACTAGTTGAAAGAAGACAAGCATGATTGAAATTTCAGAAATGAGACAATGTGCGTATGATTTTATGAGTCATGACCATTGGGGACGGAGTATTTATCTCCGTGAAGCTGATTTGGGTAAAGATACTCCGAATATGACGCCAGCATCACTCAATGCGATAGATTTTCTGATTGCGTCTAAACAGTCTGAAATTCAGAGTCTTGAGTATTTTCTGAATATGGGTCAGCTTGTGGTGATGGTCAGTGATTTAATTCACGCATTACAGAAAGAACGCGGTGCTTCGAGTCGATATTTGGGATCTAGAGGACACTATTTTACAGATGAATTAGTGAACTATAGTCTTGAAACAGATCAGCAAGTCATTCAATTTAATACGACTTTGACACGAATTCATCGTGAGATGGCGAGCCATGCAGGAAATAGCCGTTTATTGAATCGAATTGCATATGCGTTGCATGCTTTAGCAGGTTTGCCTCTATTTCGTGCACAAGTGCATCAATTTGATATTGAGACCGATGTCGTTGTCTTGGTATTCAGTGAGATCATTAGTGGGTTATTGTCGATAGTTTTTGAAACAGCGGATGCGGCGGTTGATCCAACGATTGCACGGATTTTGGTCGCGCTATTTAATCTTATGCATGGCAAGGAGTTAATGGGTCAAGAACGTGCAGTGGGCGTAGCAGGGTTTTCTGCTGAGCGGTTCACGACTGAACAATGTGAACGTCTACAACGACTCATGGATGGTCAGGAGCGCTGCTTTGAGCTGTTTCATGAGTTTTCTGATGAGGCATCGCGTGCGTTATATGATGAGTATTCACACGCCACATATATGATTGAGATCGAGAAATTAAGACGATTGGCACTGAGTCATGCACCACGTCAAATCGAGTCACAACAAGGTAATCGTTGGTTCAAGCTTTTGACTGAACATATCGATAATCTGAAAACTGTTGAACTGGGTTTGCAAATGCATTTGCAGCAACTATGTCTACAACGTGTGAGTGATGCCAAACAAATTTTGACGCAGCAACAAGATTTGATCCAAATGCTTCCGATGCATATTGAAGATACGTTTGTGGTCTTTCTCAGTGCATCTCAGCCGCCAAAAAAATCGCTTTCCTCACAGCGGGATTATTATCATTCCGATGGTATTGGTCCTAAATTGGGGCGCTCTGTATTTGAACTCGTGCAGGATCAAGCACATAGCTTGCAACAAATGCACGATGAGCTGACGGCTGCGCGCACTGCGATTGAAGAAAAGAAGCTGCAAGAGAAAGCAAAAGTGTTGCTGATGAAAACGCGTAAGTTATCTGAGGATCAAGCGCACAAATTACTGCGGCAAATGGCCATGGATCAAGGCAAGCGTTTATCCGAGATTGCAAAGATGATTGTGGACATGGCGCCAGTCTGGGGGTAGATGTCAAATCTCCCCTAACCCCTCTTTCTCTAAAGAGGAGGAACTTCTGGGGATTTGATGAAGGTGCTTGATTTAATGAACAGTCCCTCTTTAGAAAAGATGAGGAGCACTGCTCCGCAAAGGCTATGTCCTGATCAACAGTTGAAACGTATTTTGCATTGCTTTTGCTTTGAAGTCTTTCCCTTCAAGGGGATGAGCTAGGATTAGCAAAGCACTGCTTTGCCCTAGCGCAAGAGATGGGGGGGTCTGATTTAACTACAAAACCATCCCCATCCCGACCTTCCCCTTGAAGGGGAAGGAGAAAAGCATTCAGCAATTTTCAATTTCAAGGATTAACGCATACATAGCTTTCGCAAGAGGAAGATTTGATTACTTTTTATCAAGCACTTAAATTTCTTCGATTGAAAGATCTCGGGTTGCATGATCCAGATAGCGAGTATCTGCATTGTTGCCGAGTTTGATTTGTAGACGAAGATCGTTCGGCGAGTCTGAGTATTGCAGTGCGCTTTCGTAGGTGATTTCACCTGCTTGATACAGGTCAAATAGCGCCTGATCGAAAGTTTGCATACCGAGTTCGCGTGAGCGTTTCATGACTTCTTTAATTTCATGAATTTCACCTTTACGGATGTAATCTTGAATCAAAGGAGAGTTTAATAAGACTTCAATACAACCACGACGTCCTTTGCCATCGACCGTTGGCACAAGTTGCTGAGCCACAATTCCTTTGAGATTGAGTGATAAGTCCATGTAGAGCTGGCTATGACGATCTGCTTCAAAGAAGTGAATAATACGATCCAACGCTTGGTTCGCGTTGTTTGCGTGGAGCGTACTGAGGACCAAGTGACCTGTTTCCGCAAACGCAATCGCATAATCCATAACTTCGCGTGAACGAATCTCACCGATCAGGATGACGTCTGGTGCTTGGCGAAGTGTATTCTTCAACGCGACATCAAATGATACCGTATCAATACCCACTTCGCGTTGGGTCACAATACAGCCTGCATGTTGGTGCACAAATTCAATTGGATCTTCAATGGTAATAATATGCCCTTGAGAGTGACGATTGCGGTGACCGATCATGGACGCGAGCGAGGTTGATTTCCCTGTACCTGTCGCACCAACGAAAATAATGATCCCACGTTTGGTCATTGCGAGGTCTTCAATGACTTTCGGGAGTTTAAGATCTTCAATCTTAGGGATGTGTGTTTCAATACGACGTAAAATCATACCTGGTGCATCGCGCTGTACAAAAGCACTGACGCGGAAACGAGCGGTATTTGCTTTATCCGCGATTGCGAACTGACATTCTTTGGTCTCACTAAACTCTTTGCGTTGTTTGTCATTCATCACGCTGTGAGCCAGACTTTCAATAATCTGAGGAGTTAATGCGGATTTGGTAATGGGCAGGATCTTTCCATTCACTTTCATCGAAGGAGCTACGCCTGCCGTGATAAATAGGTCAGAACCGCCTTTTTCGACCATCAGCTTCAGTAGGTCATCAAATTCCATGATAGGTTTGCTCCGAAAAGGTGTTGCTTAATAACTGAAGTATTTAAAGCACAGCTTGATATAGGTGTATATCAAGCTGTTAAAGTCGTGATTACAGGAACGAATCGGGTTGGTTGGCGACGGTTTTAGCGACTTGTGGTGATACAAGTCCTTTCATGACTAGACCTTTCAAAGTTTGGTCAAGTGTCGTCATGCCGTAACCAGCACCTGTTTGGATCGCAGAATACATCTGTGCAATTTTATTTTCACGGATGAGATTTCGGATCGCTGGAATACCGATCATGATTTCATGCGCAGCAACACGACCACCGGCTGTTTTCTTCAACAGTGTTTGTGAAATAACGGCTTGTAGTGACTCTGATAACATCGCACGAACCATTGATTTTTCTTCAGCTGGGAATACGTCGATCACACGGTCGATGGTTTTTGCAGCGGATGTGGTGTGTAGCGTACCGAAAACCAAGTGACCTGTTTCCGCCGCAGTCAGTGCCAAGCGAATCGTTTCAAGGTCGCGCATCTCACCGACGAGGATAATGTCTGGGTCTTCACGAAGTGCTGAACGCAGTGCTTCGTTAAATCCGTGCGTATCGCGGTGAACTTCACGCTGGTTGACGAGACATTTTTTGGATTGATGCACAAACTCGATTGGGTCTTCGATGGTCAGGATGTGGTCAAAACGACGCTCATTGATATAGTCAATCATCGCTGCAAGAGTCGTTGATTTACCCGAACCCGTTGGACCCGTGACCAACACGATACCGCGTGGAAATTCACAAATATCTTTAAACACCTGTCCCATTCCCAAGTCATCCATCGTCAGTACTTTAGATGGAATGGTACGGAATACTGCACCAGCACCGCGGTTCTGGTTAAAGGCGTTCACACGAAAACGAGCAATACCAGGAACTTCAAATGAGAAGTCGGTTTCCATGAATTCTTCATAGTCACGACGTTGTTTGTCGTTCATGATGTCATAAACGAGACGATGGACTTCTTTATGTTCCATGGCAGGTAGGTTGATACGACGAATTTCACCATCTACGCGAATCATCGGCGGCAAACCCGCTGAAAGGTGTAAGTCTGATGCGCCATTTTTTGCAGAAAATGCGAGTAGTTCTGTGATGTCCATGAAGTTGATCCCTTTTCTATTTTTAGCAATATATAGATTATACAGCTGCTTACAGTGTTAAAGCGAGCGAGAGTGCATACCAAACAATATTCTTTCTTTAGTGTAGTGAATATTAGGCATAAAAACCAAGTTATATCAATAATCCGCTATGATTAAACACCAGAAATTTTCATTGAAAACAGGTTTATTGATTAACACGCTGAAGCATGTTTTTAACACTAAAAAGAGTATATCCATCATGACTGATTATGCTGCTAATCGGCAACAAGTTCTAAGCCAAATTCAAAATATATGTCAGCGTTGTGGTGTTTCTACAACTACAGTGAGTTTGCTAGCGGTATCCAAGATGCAATCGGCTGAAGTTGTTCGTCAGATGTTTGCAACAGGGCAGCGTATTTTTGCTGAAAATTATTTGCAAGAAGCATTAAATAAACAAAAAGATTTAACAGACTTACCGATCGAATGGCATTTTATTGGTCAGATTCAACGGAATAAGACGCGTGATCTGGCCGCGAATTTCTCATGGGTACATGGCGTTGATCGACTGATCATTGCAGAGCGACTTTCGCAGCATTTGGTGCAATATGCAGTTGATCAAGGTTCTGAGCCAACACCGCTCAATATTTGTATACAAGTGAATATTGATCATGAAGATAGTAAAGGTGGATGTTTACCAGAGGAAGTTTCTGATTTAGTGAAACAAATGAGTCGATTGCCACATATTGCACTGCGTGGCTTGATGGTGATTCCCGAAGTGAATCATCAAGATGCATTTGTCAGAACGCGTGAGTTGTTTGATTCAGTCCGTGAGTATCATGCCATGCCTGCACAATGGGATACGTTGAGCATGGGAATGTCTGGTGATTTTGCGGATGCGATTGCCGCAGGAGCGACCATGATTCGAATTGGAACAGCTTTATTCGGTCAGAGAGTGAAATCTTGAAGTGGTGGTTTGAGATGATCTTTGGTTTGAAAAAAATATTTGATACGCATGTTTATCGGTTCAATTGGTTACGTTTTCTTCATTTTGTCAACGTAATTCCTATGCTAGTCTCATGCGCAACCAGATCTGTTTATGTCAAGGCAGTTTAATGTGTATCAATGGATGATAAGTGAATTACTGCCGCTGAAGTCGAGTGATGTAGAACGAGGGACTCTCATTTTACCTGACATGGATAAGATGCCATCTTTAGTTTTTTTATTGTTGAAGCAGATGTTAATGATTAATCGTGTACAGGTGTTAAGAGGTTTCCTTGTTGTTGCGGTAATGGGATGTACTACGCCTATTCATCATAGTTTTGCTGCTTCACAAAGTGCGGATGCGTCGTCGAATAGTGCATTTTCAAGTGATTTTTCGAAGAAGTCATTGCTGGATAGTAGTCGCCCCGATAGTAATAAAATCGAGGGTGCTAATGAGAATAAATTAACAACGCCACAATCTAAATTTCTACCTGTTGATCAGGCATTTAAGCTAGTTGGTGAAGCAAAAGATAATAAGCTCAAACTCGACTTTCAAGTGACGCACGGTTATTACTTATATCAGAAGAAATTTGCCTATTCTGCTGCTAATTCGGCAGTGAAGTTTCAAGATGCGATTTTTAGTTTACCTGCCCAAATTAAAGACGATCCAGAGTTTGGGAAAGTGCCTGTTTACCATGATGATGTTTCTATTGTTGTTCCTTATAGTGGCAGTGGAAAAGTCATCGTGCGTTGGCAAGGTTGTGCTGAAGCTGGTCTGTGCTATCCACCACAAGATCGTGAGTTCACTTTATCGGGGTCAACAACAGCATCGTCTAACGTTGTATCTACAACATCGAATTCAGCCGAGTCTTCAACGGTCAATTCAAATGGTAATTCAGTATTGAGAGCAGAATCGAAAGCTGATTCAGTTCCAATTGTGGACGGTCGCCCAGATATTCGCACTAATATTGAAAAATCAGCAGGTGTGCAAAGTATTTTATTGCCTTTACCGATGTCCAATGATCGATATGCTTATGGGTTGCCATTGACACCTGATAAGAAAAAATTAAGTGCAGATCAGACAACCAATGATGTAGACCCGTCGATTAATATTGACGGTTCCGTGATCAGTTTGGGTTCAGTCGGCGCTCCTCCAAATCTGAATGAGCCTCAACCGACAGTTTCTATTGCGCCCATTTCTGATCCAGTTGTGCAGAAAAATACAGATCCATTTGGATTGGGTCAGCATCCATTGACAGCATTTGCTCTATTGTTTTTGGCTGGATTGGGGTTGGTTTTTACGCCTTGTGTGTTGCCGATGTTGCCGATCGTCGCAAATTTGGTTGCTCGTCAGCATCGACGCTCTTTGTCTCATGGTTTGTTGTTATCAGGCTCTTATGCCGTTGGTGTCGCGTCGTGCTATGCGGTATTAGGCGCAGTCATTGCAAAATTTGGACAGCAATTTAACTTGTTGGGTTGGTTGCAAAATCCAGTGATTCTGATTGGTTTTGCCTTGGTTTTCGTTTTACTCGCGCTTGCTAATTTTGATCTGTTTACGCTGAGTTTGCCGCAAGGCTTGCAGTCTCGGATTGATGCGTTTGGTCAGCGTGAAGATGGACGCGCTGCGTGGCTGAAACAGGGTAGTGTAGCTGGTAGCTGGTTTACTGGTTTTGTGTCGGCGTTAGTCGTTTCACCTTGTGTTTCAGCACCGTTGGCAGGGGTTTTGTTATCTGTGTCTACGGTTGGAAATCCACTGCTAGGTGCTATCGCGCTATTTATGCTCGGTCTGGGATTGGGTGTACCACTCATGATTTTAGGTGCAACCGAAGGACGATTCTTACCGCAAGCAGGTGAGTGGTTACATTGGGTGCGACAAGGGTTTGGTTTGTTGCTGTTTGGCGTGGCATTGGTTTTGATCAATCGTGCATTTGATAATTCGTATGTGTTGTTGCTCTGGGCTGCATTGTCGATGGCGTATGCAGTGTGGTTCTGGCGTTGGATGGGTCGCGGTAGATTTTTGACTCAAGTGTGTGCAGTCGTGGTTGGTGCGTGGGGATTGGTGCAGTTGGCTGGTGTTGCGGCAGGTCAAAGCGATCCTTGGCATCCTTTGGCGGGTTTGAAACAGCATCAAACGGTCGTAGAGCCTGTCGCTGAAATTCATAGTATGGCAGAGCTTGGTATTTGGAAACAGGAACATCCACAGTTGCTGGTTGATGTATCCGCAGACTGGTGTGTCAGTTGCCGTATTATGGAGCGAGAGCTGTTTAGTGGGCAGGATATTAAAGGCCTGTCAGGCTGGACACGCGTCAAACTGGATGTGACCGATAGTGATGAGAATAGTAAAGCGGCGCTTAAGGGTTTGAATTTGTTTGGTCCGCCCGCTTTGATTTTTTATAAACAAGGGTCAGAAGTTGGGCGTGTCGTCGGTGAAACGGATAAAAAGGGTTTGGAGCAGGCGTTGGCTGAACTTTAAGGTATTTCACAAATTTTAATAGTTTGATTTTGCGGATGCTTTCAAATCTCCCCCGAAAAGTATACTTTTCGCCTACTTTTTCTAAGGAGGGGTAAACGCTCCTTCCTTTAGAAAAGGAAATTTGACAGGCATACGACAAATAAACCTCAGAAGATATGTAGATACCTATGCTTTCGTAGATACCTAGGCTTTCAAGGGGAAGGAGGCAAGCTTTTAAGTGAGTTTTCACTTTCAACTGATTGCCTTTTAACAGTTAGATTCCTTTCAACATCCTCGCTGCTTTCTCAGCAAAATAAGTCAAGATCCCATCTGCGCCAGCACGGCGGAATCCAACCAAAGACTCCAGAATGACCGCTTCTGATAACCAACCATTTTGAATCGCGGCCATGTGCATTGCGTATTCACCACTGACTTGATAGGCAAAAGTAGGCACACCAAACTGATCTTTGACTTCACGAACGAGATCAAGATAAGGCTGTCCTGGTTTAACCATGACCATATCTGCGCCTTCTTGTAAGTCGAGTGCAACTTCATGCAAAGCTTCTAAGCGATTGCCAAAATCCATCTGATAATTCTTTTTGTGTCCACCTTTTAGATTGGCTGCACTTCCGACTGCATCACGGAATGGACCGTAATAGGCGGAAGCAAACTTTGCGGAATACGCCATAATTGCGGTATGGATGAAACCATGGTTTTCTAAAGCATTACGAATTGCACCAATTCGTCCATCCATCATGTCACTCGGTGCAACAATATCCACGCCTGCCGCCGCATGACTCAAGGTTTGCTTGACTAATGCCTCAACGGTTGCATCATTCATCACATAACCATCGGCATCGGTTAGACCGTCCTGACCACTCAACGTATACGGATCAAGCGCACCATCGCTAATCAGCACCATATCTGGAAGTTCTTTTTTGAGTGTGCGAATAGTCGTTTGAACCAACCCGTCTTCACGCCAAGCGGCTTCTGCACCTGCGCTTTTGTCTGCTTGCGGTGTGACGGGAAATAGAGCGAGTTTACTCACACCTAAATTCAACAGAGTTTCTGCGTGTTTTAGCAGTAGGTCAGTTGATAGTCGATCAACCCCAGGCATGCTATGAATCGCTTCACGCTGATTCTGTCCTGGCAGCACAAAAACGGGCGCAATTAAGTGTTGAGGTAATAAAATTGATTCACACACCATGTCGCGGACACGGTCATGTTTGCGTAGACGGCGTAAACGAGTAGCGGGGAAAGCGGCGCGGTTAAACGTACGAGTCATGTTATTACACTGTTTTAACATTAATATAGCGGCATATATTAAACCTGATTTGTGTTGTTGAGGAAGATTGATTAATGACTGATGTAAATAAGCACTCTGAAGCAGAGCTTAAGACCCCTGAACAGATCTCTGTGGCGGGTGCTGAAAAAACTGTGGATACGAATAGACAGTGGACTGGTGCGATCAATCTCGCACTGAGTTCAGATGACGATAATTTTTCGGAAATTGTGTTTAATCAACTGTGTAAGTCATTTAATAATTCTCCATTTTTTCGTCATTGTGGCATGACGATGCGTGTTGCCGATGGTGAAATCAAAGGGTTTGTGGATATGAATGCTAACCTGATTGGTAATGTGGCCTTTCAGATTTTACATGGCGGTGTTGCTGCGACGTTGTTGGATAGTATTGGTGGGATTGTGGCGATGGGCGAGATTTATTGTCATGGCAAAGGTGAGTTAAAAGATCGCATTCGTCAAGTGGCGCGGCTGGCAACGACTGATCTACGCGTGGACTATCTTGCACCAGGTCGTGGAAAACAATTTATTGCAACGGCTGAGGCACTGCGCATGGGGCGTAAAGGCTGCACGATGCGGATGAGTTTGCATAATGATGAAGGTAAATTAATCGCAGCAGCAACAGCCTCTTATGTCTATTGAGTTGATTCAAACACATCCTATTCAACTGATCGAGGAAGTTGCGTGTCGTGCAGGGTGCGGTGCGTGTTGTATTGCGCCGAGTATCAGTAGTCCGATTCCAGATATGCCAAATGGCAAACCTGCAGGTGTGCGCTGTGTACAACTGAATGAGTTGAATCAATGCCTTATTTTTGGTTTACCGACACGTCCACGCGTGTGTTCTTCGCTGCAACCAACTTTGGAAATGTGTGGGCATATTCATCAGGATGCATTTGCTTATTTAGAACATTTAGAGTCAGCAACGACACCGCTTTGAGCATAAAAAAAACCGCCTCATCATCGAGGCGGTTTTTACAGAACAATGAATTGCTCTAATCGAAATTAGAAGCGATATGTTCCACCTACGTTAACACCCCAAGCGTTGTTACCTTGGTATTGACCTGCACTCACACCGCCTTGAACGCTGATGTTTGAAGCAATAAATTGACGCGCATTCAAACCAATAGCGTAGGTGTTATCCACATGATCTTCAGTGGTGAGGTCGTAAGTTGCACCAATGCTGAATGTTTTGTCGAGGTAGTAATCACCTTTTAGATGATAGCTGTCATGATGGTCGCCAAATTGTGCGCCGCCTTCAAGATTCACAAAGTTGTTGTTGAGCTTTGTTAGATATTTAGCACGAATTGTTGGGTCTGTTTCATCGTGCTGAGTGTTGTAGGTCGCAGCCAAACCAACAGCAACTAACAGATTGTTGATCGGTAAATAACCGACTTCGAGGTTATATGCACCAGCACTTGATGCAACGCCTTCCACTTTTGGACGATTCAGACCTGCTGACGCATAGAAATCACTGTTTGGTACATAGAATTCGCCACCAATGTTGAAGTCGTGAACGCGATAATCTGGTGCGCCACTGAGTGTTGAGTTGCTGTAGCCATAGCCAGCACTGACATTGCTTGCGCGATCAGCAAACGCGCCTTCAGCTAATGGAACATTGTTGCCAGTCACATTCTTGAAATAATATGTTGCGTTTACGCCAAGGTTGGTTTGATTGATATCATCACCGCTAGTGCTGATTTGGTTGTAGCCAGCGTTACCGTTTAATTCAACTTGATAAGCGTAGGCTGCATTCAACGACAATGCAGAGATTACAGCGGTCAATACTAACTTTTTCATCATTCTTCTCCAAAGTGACTGCAATTGGACAGCCTAGAAATACATTATTTGTTACAATTTCATCATATTGAAATAAAAGTGTGCATGTCAAATGGTGCGATAAATCTATGACGACGAAAGTCGTAAAAGTATTTGGTAAGTATTTAATAAAACTTGAAATAAATGTTTTGTTACAACTTTGTTAATTTGCACTATTAGGGTGCGAAATGGATCTTTTCTTATAGTTTTAAGGCTGAGTAGAAGATTGATTTTGGTGCGTTTTGAAATATTGCGAAGATTTGTTTTGGTGAGTTTTTGGAGTCTATTAATGCTTGAATCCGCTTTATAAAAAGTGATCTTTGTTTTATTTGTGGCGCATTTCGACAAGTGAAACAGAACAACATCATTCGTCTTGCTTGTCGAAACGCGTGGTAAATCTTCAAAAATTAAATCCTAAAACCTCAACAGCCGCTATGGGGAGTGAAGATTAAACTGGGTCATGAGTGTATTTTATGATCTTGCTCTTGCAACAGCTTTATGCCAGCGTTCCAGATAGTCATCACGAACGCTTTGAGACATGGATGGTTCAAAACGACGTTCTAATTGCCAGAGCCCAGCTAGTTCATCCGTTGAACTATATACACCAACACCTAGACCTGCCATTAATGCTGCACCCAAAGCCGTCGTTTCTCTTACGACAGGGCGTAAAACTGGGACACCTAGCAGGTCAGCCTGAAATTGCATGAGCATATCGTTCCCACTTGCACCGCCATCAACGCGTAGTTCGGTGAGTGGACTGCGTGCATCTTGTTGCATTGCCGCAAGAACATCAGCGACTTGGAAAGCTATCGCTTCAAGCGCTGCGCGCGCAATATGTGCGCGATTGGTGCCACGTGTCATGCCAGTCAACATACCGCGTGCTTCACTATCCCAATAGGGTGCTCCTAGACCTGTAAAAGCAGGAACAAGGATAACGCCGTCAGTATCTGGAACTTGGCTGGCAAGTTGTTCGACATCGCTACTACTTTGCACGATTCCGAGTCCGTCACGTAGCCATTGCACAATCGCACCAGCCATAAAGACACTACCTTCAAGGGCGAAATTAGTGACTTTATTTGGTGTTTGCCATGCGAGTGTGGAGAGGAGTTGATAGTCACTGACTTGAAATTGTGTCCCCGTGTTCATCAACATAAAACAGCCTGTGCCATAGGTGTTTTTTGCCATCCCTTGGGTAAAACAGCCTTGTCCAAATAGTGCGGCTTGTTGATCACCAAGTGCTGCTGTCAGAGGGATTTTTCGTCCTAGTAATCCGTCAGCAGTTTCGCCAATGAGTCCACCTGACGGCACAATTTCAGGCAGAATTGCTTTTGGAATGTTAAATAGACTAAGTAATTCATCATCCCAAGTTTGAGTGTTAATGTTCATTAATAACGTACGTGAAGCATTACTCATGTCAATGACATGACGTGCGCCGTGTGTCAGATTCCACAACAACCATGAATCTACCGTTCCGAACGCTAATTCACCGCGCTCTGCCTCACTGCGTGCGTTAGGAATATGATTGAGCAACCATGACAGCTTGCCTGCACTAAAATATGGATCGAGGCGAAGACCAGTTTTTTGTTTGACTAGCGGTTCATGACCCCATGCGCGGAGTTGTTCACACCAGTCTGCGGTCCGTCGATCTTGCCAAACAATAGCAGGGGCAATGGGTTGCCCTGTTTTTCGGTTCCAAACAATGGTGGTTTCGCGTTGATTTGTTAGTCCGATAGCTGCAATATCTTGTGCAAGTAAATTTGCTTTGGCAATTGCTTGTTGGGCAACACCAATCTGAGTTTGCCAGAGTTCAAGGGCATCTTGTTCGACCCAGCCTGCATGTGGCGTGGCGAGGGTAATTTCACGTTGCGCGGAAGCGATGATATTGCCATGTTCATTAAAAATAATTGCGCGACTTGATGTGGTGCCTTGGTCGAGTGCAAGTAAATAGGTCATGGACGTCATCCTTAGAGTTTTTATGAAGCGTAAATCCTTTACTCCTTTACTTTTGTCGAAATGGAGCGCAGGTTTTACTTTTGATGTGATATTGGTGCGGAAGCCTAACAAAAATAATGATTTTCTGCTATGCTTATCTTATTGGGGATGTTCTGGCTTCGACGCTGGTTGTGAAACTCTTCGATGCATGTCGAGAGCGCATTTTCTCTCGTAAATCAAATTTGCATTTAAATAGTCGCAAACGACGAAACCTACGCTCTCGCAGCCTAAGGGCTGAGAGTCGCCCGCTACCGAATGTCTGTGGTTGGTAGCCGCGACAGAAGCGCACGCACACAGAACCGCATGTTGTAATGTCTCGGGA
>JASLGO010000098.1 GCA_030150135.1 Aquirhabdus sp. | reverse complement strand
ACTCTACTTGCTTCTATCTACTTGTAGAGTGCACAATAACACGATCTTTCTGGTGAAGCGAGCGTTACATCTTGTTTCAATTGTTAACCAAGTCGACCAGTGCTTCTGTTGCTGTTTAGTAAAATTTAGAAACACCTTCGACCTTATCGACCGAACAATTTTATATTAAAACAATCTACACACTAGTGTAAAGTGCCATTAAAACAGTATTATATTCAGCAAAAATCTTACAATGTCTATTATGAATCAACAAAAAAAATCCCACGAAACAAAATCACACCGCATCTTCTTCTTTAGCACACAATGTGGATTTACGCTTGTAGAACTAATGATCACTATGGGCATTCTCGTCATTCTGGCACTGATTGCCTTTCCATCATTCCAAAATTGGCAAAAGGAAAGCGAAGCACGTCAGTTATTTAGAAAAATTGCACCCGCTCTAAGTTTTGCTCGTTCTAGTACTCTGACGTATCGTACTGCGATTTCCGTTTGTGGAGGAGTATCATCAGGATGTACAGGTCAATGGCGTGATGGCATGCTAACCTTCACGGATTTAAACCATAATGGACAAATCGACCCCCCAACAGATCATATCTTGCTCTACACCCCGCTTGAGTTACATTACGGAAATTTAATCTGGCGCGGAGCAGCTCACCGCCCACATATTATTTTTCAAGAAAGCGGATTGCCCCTCGGCAGTAACGGTTCATTGCTCTATTGTGGCGAAAACTCACGATATCATCGATCAGTTGTACTCAGCATGATGGGGCATGTTCGACCATCCCCAGACCTAAACCATGATGGTATTTATGAAGGCACCGATGGTAACCCGCTGACATGTTGAATGCTTAATGGTCTTTTACGCTAATGCCTTTTTGTCAAAAATGATCATACTAGTCACCCGTTCTCGCGGCGTAACATGCCTAGATTTTGTATCATAGGCTATATATAGCTGAACCATTTATATTCGCTGTTATTTTATTTGACTTTAGTCTGATCTTTTTTACTAAAGATTTGTATTTTTTACATCGTATTTTTTAAACTCGGAGTGACTCATGAGTGAATCAATCGTAATCGTTAGCGGTGCACGTACTGCTATGGGTGGTTTCCAAGGCTCATTGGCTAGCGTAACCGCACCAGAACTTGGCGCCGTAGTTATCCGTGCAGCTGTTGAGCGTGCTGGTTTACAAGCTGGCGATATTCAAGAAGTCATCATGGGCTGCGTACTTCCTGCGGGCTTAAAACAAGGTCCCGCACGTCAAGCAATGCGTAAAGCAGGTTTACCTGATGCAACTGCTGCCGTGACAATCAACAAACTGTGTGGGTCAGGCATGAAGGCTGTCATGCAAGCGACTGATATGCTTAAGGCTGAAAGTGCCGATATCGTTGTTGCAGGTGGTATGGAATCTATGACCAACGCACCCTATTTATTGCCTAAAGCGCGCGGTGGCTACCGCATGGGGCATGGCGAAATCAAAGATCATATGTTCTTCGACGGTTTGGAAGATGCTGAAACTGGTCGTTTGATGGGTTCGTTTGCGCAAGATACTGCAAATACATTGAACTATACCCGTGAACAAATGGATGATTTTGCAATTCGTTCATTGAAACGTGCTCAAACTGCGATCACTGAAGGTTACTTCAAAGATGAAATCGTTCCAGTCACTGTAAAAGGTCGCGGCGGTGATGTTGAAATCGCACAGGACGAACAGCCTTTAAATGCAAAATTGGACAAAATCCCTACTCTAAAACCTGCGTTTGCAAAAGACGGTACGATTACTGCGGCTAATGCAAGCTCAATCAGTGATGGTGCATCTGCACTTGTGCTGATGCGCGAATCGACTGCAACCGCAAAAGGTCTAAAACCTTTAGCACGTATCCTTGCAACTGCATCAAACTCACAACACCCAAGCGAGTTCACCATTGCACCAGTTGGCGCGGTACAAAAAGTATTAAACAAAACTGGTTGGTCTGCTGCGGAAGTTGATTTGTGGGAAATCAACGAAGCGTTTGCGATGGTTACTATGGCGGCGATTGATAAATACAACCTCGATCCTGCAAAAGTGAATATCAATGGCGGTGCATGTGCACTTGGTCACCCAGTAGGTTCAACAGGTTCACGCATTATCCTGACCCTGATCCATGCCCTGAAACGCACTGGCGGCAAAAAAGGTATCGCAACTCTGTGTATCGGTGGCGGGGAAGCAACTGCTGTGGCGATTGAGTTGGTTTAATCAATCCTCAAAATATAATGTAAAAAAACGAGCTGAATCCAGCTCGTTTTTTT
Source organism: Aquirhabdus sp. (assembly GCA_030150135.1). Lineage (GTDB taxonomy): Bacteria > Pseudomonadota > Gammaproteobacteria > Pseudomonadales > Moraxellaceae > Aquirhabdus. The sequence goes on along the minus strand of JASLGO010000098.1, from coordinate 10,806 downwards.
ATTGGAATAGCAATAATTCTTTAAGCCATCAACTTCTCTAAACGCTTTAACACCTCAGCCGCAGCAACCATACCAAAGGCAGAAGTCACGGTCACAGCTGAGCCATAACCACCACACTGTAAGCCACCCGCATTGCAGCTACTATCTGGCACAAAGGGATTATCAATCGAATAAATACAAGTAATCCCAAACTTCTCTTTTGGTTTTTTACACATACCATGGGTACGCAGCTCACGACGAATTTTTGCCAGCATCGGATCTTGTTCAGTTTGTGATAAATCCGCGACACGTACCTTGAGCGGATCAGTCTTGCCGCCAGCACCACCTGATACAATCAAGGGAATTTTATTAAACCGACAATGCCAAATCAGCGCAATTTTTGCCTTCACATCATCAATGCAATCCAGCACAACATTCGGTTTATTTGCCAACAGATCTTTGACATTGTCAGGCGTTAAAAAATCATCAACCGAATTGATCTTAATCCGTGGATTAATACTGCGAGCGCGATCAGCCATCACACGGATTTTGTCATGCCCAAAGGTTTCTGTTAGCGCGGGCAGTTGGCGATTGACATTAGACGCAACCAATACGTCCATATCAACAAGCGTCAACTCACCAACGCCGCTACGCGCCAGTGCTTCAACCGCCCATGAGCCAACACCACCAATACCTATCACCATGACATGCGCGTTTTCGAATTGAGAAAACGCTTTCTCACCATAGACTTTTGAGGTTCCGCCGAAACGGCGATCGTATTGATCATCGATATGATTTTCTGGATCGTTTTCAGACATTGATTGTTCAGATTGATCAATTGTTTCTTGCATTGCCATATTTCCAATCTAATGCCAAACATTGGCTGGTATTTTGCCAAAGCTTTTCTGCCAACAGCTGTTGATCCATTTTCAGCAACATTGAAAGCTCATCTAAAACGGCTGGTAAATTGACTGGCGTATTCCGCGTATGCGCCTCGCCTGCCACTCGACAACAGATCGGTGTCATGTCAGGACAATCCGTTTCTAAAACCAAATTCTCTGCACCAACCGCCTGAACTACAGTCCGCAATCGTTTTGCATTTGGATCAGTCACGAGTCCATTAATGCCGAGTTTGAAACCTAGCTTAATAAATGCCTTGGCTTCTTCAACACCTCCACCAAAAGCATGAGCAATACCGCCATTTTTGAAATGATGCTGCTTCAGGATTGCCAACGCATCCGCATGCGCGCGACGGATATGCAGCATCACAGGAAGATGATGATTTTTGGCTAACTCTAATTGCTGACTGAAAAAGTCTTTTTGGCGTTGATAGACCGCGGGCTGTTTCATTTCGGTAGTAAAGGTATCCAAACCTATTTCACCAACTGCAACACAGGAATGAGATGTCAAAAACTCATCTAACTGCACCAAATGATCGTCTTGATGCTGCTGGATATAAAAAGGATGCAAACCCGGCGCAAGTAACGTGATCGGACTGTTGACCTGTTGATTTAATTGCGCTTTCACCAAATCGAGACGATCAAAATATTGTGCCAAATAGCCAATTAATACCAGAGCCTGCACACCCTGTTGCTTCGCTTGCTCAGCAAGTTTAATGCGATCATGATCAAACTCATCAACATCAAAATGTGTATGCGTATCAATGAGGGCTACAGGCATGGGCAAGTCTTCCTCTTAAAGGCATAGGTATCTACACACCTTGTGAAGTCTATTGATCGTATGCCTGTCAAATCCATCCCGACCTTTCTTTTCTAAAGGAAGGAGCTTTTACCCCTCTTTAGAGAAAGAGGGACAAGGGGAGATTTGAAAGCATCTGTACAGTCACTCACGATGTTCACGCGTCGCACGGAACTGAATATCAGGCCAACGCTCTTGCATCAACTGTAAATTCACTCGACTTGGCGCAAGATAAGTTAAGAAACCACCGCCATCTTGTGACAATTGATCATGAGCCTTTTTCTTAAATTCTTCAAACTTACGTTCATCATCCGAAGAGACCCAACGTACCGTCGAGATGCTAATCGGCTCATACACACAATCTACTTTATATTCTTCTTTCAGACGGAACGCGACGACTTCAAACTGAAGTACACCGACTGCACCGAGAATCAGATCATTGGAGTTAAATGGCATAAAGACCTGTGTCGCGCCTTCTTCTGACAACTCTTTCAAACCTTTCTGTAATTGCTTGGATTTCAAAGGATCTTTTAAGCGAACACGTCGGAACATTTCAGGTGCAAAATGCGGAATCCCAGTGAAATGCAGTTTTTCACCTGCGGTAAAGGTATCACCAATCTGAATTGTGCCGTGATTATGTAAACCAATAATATCGCCCGGCCATGCTTCCTCTAAATGCGCTCGTTCGCCCGCAAGAAAAGTCAGCGCATCGGAAATGCGCACCTCTTTGCCAACACGCACATGCTGCATCTTGACGCCTTTTTCATATTTACCTGAGCAAATGCGCATAAATGCAATACGGTCACGATGTTTTGGATCCATATTGGCTTGAATTTTAAATACAAAACCACTAAAACCTGTTTCACTTGCCGCAACTGTACGCTGCACTGCTGGATGATCTTTTGGACGCGGCGCCCAATCGACAAAGGCATTCAGAACCTGATCCACGCCAAAATTACCCAGCGCCGTACCGAACAGCACAGGCGTTTGTTTACCCGCTAAAAATAATTCTTCATCAAACGGATCACTTGCGACTTGTACCAACTCTAACGACTCTTCAAAACGCGCAAACTCTTGTCCCATGCGTTCGCGAATATCAGGATGATCATAGCCCTGACGTGTTTCCACCTCGACGATTTCTGATCCATGACCCGATTGATATAGATAAACACGATCTTCCGCTAAGTGATATACCCCAACAAAGTCACGACCTTTACCCATCGGCCATGTGATCGGTACACATTTGATCTTCATCACATTTTCGATTTCGTCGAGCAATTCCAGCGGCTCACGAATTTCACGGTCGAGCTTATTGACGAAAGAAATGATCGGCGTATCGCGCATCCGACAGACATCCATCAACTTGATCGTACGCTCTTCTACACCCTTCGCGCCATCAATCACCATCAGCGCAGAATCCACAGCCGTCAAGGTGCGGTAAGTATCTTCACTAAAGTCTTCATGTCCTGGGGTATCAAGGAGATTAATAATGTGATCGCGATAAGGAAACTGCATCACCGACGTGGTAATCGAGATACCGCGCTCTTTTTCCATCTCCATCCAATCGGAAGTCGCATGACGGTCACTCTTACGGCTTTTGACCGTACCAGCAACAGCAATCGCTTTACCCCAAAGCAGGAGTTTCTCAGTAATTGTGGTTTTACCCGCGTCAGGGTGAGAGATAATCGCAAAAGTGCGGCGAATGTTTATTTCTTCAAGGATTTGTTCAGTCATATTTAAACGTAATCTGATGATATGTACACACTGATGTACACAAATAAAAATGCTACCAGAGATTATTACATCATGTTGGCGTGAATGTGCCATATTATAGCATTAGTAAATTTGTGATGAACTGAAACCTTTTTGATGTAGCTAGCTGCTTGAATTAAGTTAAAAGAAAAGAAGGATAAATAAAATGACTACACCACGAACACCAGAACTCCACACATACAGCGAGCTATCCTGCGGCGAACAATTGGCAATCAATCAGTTTTTGATTTGGTGTGTTCGAGAGGATTGCTACTTTAATATCAACATGATTGGAGATAATTCACCACATAACTTAGTGAAAATAAAAAGTATTAATTTCAAACACTCAACCATAGATGTCATTTTTAAAACGATCACGGATGAATTAATTGACCTACCAATTGACTTGCTTCTTTCAATAGAAATCGCAGGTGATAAGGAAATCTAATCCGTCACGATCGACCAACCCATACTCCTGATTTCTCTCGATCTGGTTGATTCATCCTGCATCAAAATCAAATCACGTCTAATGACGTTCAAAAAATACAAAAAAAATGACCAACTCTCGCCGATCATTCTTTTAATAAACACTTTTTATTCATCATGTAGTGGACATTCATAACTTGAAGGATCTTTCACGCAACGAATTTTTTTCAAGATGGACATCATCCGAGGACTATATGCCCCTTCTTTTGCCATACTCATGCGAGCAAAACGAAGTAGTTTATTTGCAAAAATAACATCTGTTGGCGAAGTGTTCACCCACACTTTTGGATCAGTATTTTTGACCAGATGGTCGATCGATTTGAACTGGCGATCCAGTTGACTCGCTGTCCAAGTCCGACTCTTTTGTCCATAGCCATCTGGAAATTTTGCTGGATGAGTAATGATCTGCGTAGTGAGATATGCAACAGGATAATTGAGAATACTGGCTCTTTTGAAACCTAAAGCTTTATAGGCATAAATCGGTAAATCAACAATATCTACTTGCCCTGCATTGAATTGATTTGCCATCGTCGACAATGTCACTGAAACAGGTATCGCCCCCATTTTCTCAACAATTAGTCTTTGCGCAGTATCATACTCCAAAATACCGAAACGTTTTCCATTCATCTTGGCCATCGAATTAATATTACGATCATCTAAAATTGCATACGCCATGCCTAAAGGAGAAACACCAACTACTTCAGTATCTTGACTCACCATCTCATCAGCAAGTTTAGGATTTGCCATCAGCGCGATCACTGTTTTTGCAACCTCATCGTTAGGCACACCACCCGCCGAATCAATTGAACCACTGAAATTATTAAACTGTCGTGTACGAATGCCTGTTGTCGCAAGCGCATCACATTTGCCCAACTTGAAATCATCATTTGCTTTTGCATCGTCGGTATAAGCTTTTAAAGTGATATCCGCGCCCCACTGCTTGGCAGCAATGGCATAGTCTTTCATAAAGAAATAAGCATCACCTTGCGTCCCGAGGGGATCAAAAACGCAGAGTTTTTGGCTGGCATATGAAGTGGCCGTCGTTGTAAGCATTGTCATCATTGACAATAATTTGAGCATTCGTTTCAATCTGAATCTCCATTCCTTTGGTATTCCGATATCAAATATTTATCCAATATCTGGACAAATATATCCATTAAGATCGAATTCTTACTAAATAAAAATTAATCTATCACATGTAATCTACATGGGATTTTTTTAAAATGCAAAAAAGAAATGACCGACTTTTGCCGATCATTTTCTTAACTCAGAACTCGATTACTCACGCTAAAAATCAGTCGAGAAAGAAGTCCTTTTGCAGCTTATTTGCATTTTCTGGCATACACGCATATTGAGTTAAATCAGTCACACCAATTTTTGCCAATGCCTGCTCATCCGTCAGCGATTCACCTGTCAACGAACCTTTCGCGCTAGTGAAGATCGCATAAGCTGCATCCGCCATGATTTCGGGTTTACGGCTTACTTGCATCGTGGTGTCTCCACCCAAATTCACAGCAACCGCAGCAGTCGCAATATAAGTCGCAGGCCACAAGGTATTACACGCAATGCCATAATCACGGAACTCTTCCGCCATGCCGAGGGTCAGAATCGTCATGCCATATTTAGACAGGGTATAAGGCGCGAATGGTCTTAACCAGTGCGGTGCCATATTGATTGGCGGCGACAGGCTGAGAATATGACCATTTTCTGATTTTTTGAGATATGGCAATGCAGCTTGCGCACAGATAAATGTTGCACGATGGTTGATCGTCTGAATCAAATCATATTTTTTAAGTGGCGTAGCTTCTACACCCGACAAATTGATCGCCCCTGCATTATTGACCAAAATATCGATCCCGCCAAACTGTTTCACCGCTTGCTCAATCGCCGCAATCACTTGGTCTTGTTCACGCACATCGACAATCAATGGCAACGCTTGACCACCAGCGGCGACCACCTCTTCGGCAACGCTATACACGGTTCCTTCCAGTTTCTCAGTGGCGACTGCTGTTTTTGCAGCAATCACAACATTTGCGCCATCACGCGCAGCACGCAGTGCAATTGCACGCCCAATACCACGACTGCCGCCTGTAATAAAGATTGTCTTACCTTTCAATGAATTCATGCGTTTACGTTCCAAAATTGTACTGCAAAATAAAAATAATATTCCGAACCATTATCAATAAACGACCACAAGACACCATGGCAAGAAAGCACGTTATATTAACCATAACACGCAAAATATACACATCAAACCTTAAACATGCGCGGGATGACTTTTGTCAGGTCGAATCGTCGTTAAACCCTTATCACCAAAGACCTGCATAAAGTCACGTTGCGCCTGACGCCCACGTTGTTGCAGCTTTGTACGAAATGGCGGCAATATCCGCTGCGTGCTATACGTCATTGCATTAAATGGCGCAAGCAGTAATGGATACCACGGCAAGATATGTGAAGGAAGTCCCAACTGAGCCATCTTACGACCACCCAAGAAGAATTTATTAATACTCAGATGCTTATAGTATGCAAATTGTCTACGCAATGTAGGAAATTGAGCATAGTGGCGATGCAATGGCTCTATGGACAATGCGCGACCCAAAGCCTGACTACTCCAGTCGGGGGACGATTGCGTCAATAACGCACGATGCAGCAACACCATGCCTTCACGTTCGCTGTCTACAAGCCAGCGTTCCTCAACGCCCATTAACCAGCCTGCATATTTCCAGAGATGCATCACGCAACGAGATTCATAAGGCGTTGCAAAAATGCCTAGCGCACGCAATCCCGCCAAAAAAACAACACCAAAAGCCAGATTCGTAGCAGCCATATCAATCTGACAAATCGGCAACCCCCACTCCTCGGCATTCCACTCTGGATTTGCGGCAAGATTCCGACGCACCAGAGCATGAATAAATCGCACATGAATCGTCGACTTGAATCCCGCACCAAATCGCTCTAATCCACCATACTCCGTACAATCCATCCACCATTTTGACGTTTCCGCGATCCGTTTTGATGCATCCTGATTCAACGCACCTGTCATAATTAAAGCGCGATTAAAACCCGATAACAAATACCCCCCCATCAACGCAGAATCGCGCAGCACATAATTTGCTTCGATCCCAGAACTATGAATAAAAGTCAGCGCATCATGAAGTAGTTGGCGATCAACCCATGCAGGCGTCTGCTCAACACCCTCAAAAAAACGGCGTAACTCATCTGGGCAATCTTCTACGCTATCCAAGCCTTTGTGCAACGCCTGATCAAATTTTTGCTTAGCAATCTTAGGATTTGTGGAAAACATCCATTTCACATAATCATCCATCAGAACATCGCCTTCTGATACTGATTTAACCAACTCATCATATTCTGTTTTGCTGGGTGTAAAGCGTTGACCTAAAAGAGGGCTCACGACCTCCATCCATAGTGGTATTTTCTGAGTATCTTCAAATGACTTCGCCCGCAGTGGTTTGTCATACGCTGGCATTGACGTATTTTTAAATGACTCTTTGATCTCAGACATGCTTCAGCCCCTCTTGAACTTCGATCTCAATTGTCTTAATCTGAGACTAATACGAATATATATTCGCATTCAATTCGCGTTCGGACTTTGCGTGGACTTCAACAATGAAAAAACGACCTCAGCAAGAAAGATCTCAACAAATGGTCTCGACACTGATCGAAGCCACTGCAAAATGTATCAGTAAATATGGCTTAGATGGGGTGACCACACCCAAAATTGCCGAAATGGCGGGCGTAAGTGTCGGGTCTCTTTATCAATATTACGATGATAAACAAGCACTCATTGAAGCACTCATTGAACAAAACACACATCATGTTGTAAAAGAATTTCAAGAGTTTGTGATTCAGATTGAAGCAGAAGATTTAGATGAGATTGTCAGAAAATCTATCCAATATGGATTCAATCTACTCGGTCAAAGTGATCGATTATTCTTAGAAATTGCCAAAAACTGGCACCGTTTACCCGTACAAAAAATGGTCAACATCTGGCAGGGATACTTTCTTGATTTTGGACGATTATTTTTTGCCAAACACTATCAAAGTCATGCGATACAGAACCTACATATCAAGTTCTATATCATCGTGAATAGCACGCTGTTCACCATGATGCAATTTATGAGTGGAAACAATCCATTGATTAGTCAAAATGATGTCGTCAATGAGTTGACCGACATGATCGTGAGCTATCTACAACAACACCAAGACCCGCAATAGCATTAGGGCATGTGACATTTGGTCTTTGCGATGAAAAATGAGATAAATTGTCAACACGCCCTAAACCAACCGCTCATTTATTTCATCTTGAGCGGCCATTTCATGATAAAGCGCGCACCTTTTAATTCTGGACTTTGATCGACTGCCACTGTGCCACCAAACCAAAACGCAATTCTGGCAACAATCGACAATCCTAATCCATAGCCGCCAGAGGAGCGAGTACGACTATCATCCAATCGTGCAAAAGGCTGAAATACCTTATCGCGATCTTTTTCTGGAATGCCTGCGCCATCATCTTCGACACAGACGAAAGCCATTTTTTTGTCGCCCCTGCCCTCCACACCCGCACTAATCCGAATTTTGCTATTGGCATAACGCATGGCATTGCCTGCAAAATTTTGCACGACGCGATGAAGATACCGACGTTCGGCAATTGCAATTACATCAACATCGGGTTCTTGGACTTCAATTAAGGTCGACTTCCCTAACTTACGAGTTTCCTCGCCCACTTGGCGCACAATTTCATATAACGGAATCGATTCCAAATTCAACGAAGGCGTACCTTGCTCCAAAGTCGCATAAGTCAGAATCTCATCAATCAGCTTATTGAGTTCCTCAATATCTTTATCGATCTTTTCCTGCTGATCCCAACGTGAATCCACATCATCTGTATCTGCCAGCATGTCCACACCAAAGCGAATACGTGCTACAGGCGTCCGCAACTCATGTGAAACGGCGCGAGTTAATTCACGCTGCGCCTCAATCAGACGCTGGATGTGTTCCGTCATACTATTAAACGTCATCGCCAAATGACTAACTTCATCCTGCCCAATCACAGGAACGCGCGCAGAAAAATCCCCTGATCGAACCTGACTCACACCCTGTTGCACCAAACGTAATCGGCGCTCAAGTGGCAAAATCAATGCATAAACACCCAACAAAATCAGCACCAGACTCATAAATGTAATCAAGATGAGCAAGCGGAAGGGCAATTGATTAAACAGAGCAATCGGTCCAATTTCCAACACCTGCGCACCTGCTGCGGTATTGATCGGGCCAACGATGCGTAATGTTGGATTACGACTGGTTCCTGTATCACGATATACAGGTACGACCTCTTTACGACGCAAGCGTGCACGCTGATCGTCATCCAGATTGGCATCACTAAAATTTTTTAAAGACAATTTAAACGGTAAATGAGCATTTAACTGATCTAGTCGGGCTTGTTCCTGTCCCTCATAATGAGTCAGATCATCCAGCAAAAAAACACCCAATGCACGAATCTGCTGCTCACTGATTCGATCCACACGTGCATACAATAACTCTTTACGTCCTGCAATCGGCGTATAGACATCAGCGTAAGGCTCACTGACTGCGCCTGACGGACTTCGCCCATCGGGCTGATAGCGTACGACCGATAATCCTGCTTCGATCTGCTGCGCTTCATGACGATCAAAAGTGATCTTAGATGCATCAATCACCGACAATTGCTGATTTAATAACAGCGATGCTTCATCCAACCAACCTTGCATGGAGTCAGCATCATGCTGGCGCTCTACCCCTTGCACAATGAGATAAAACGCACCAGACGCCATCGTTTCACGGTACTTATCCAAACGATAGGCATTCACCCCTTGCACCATGGCATAGGCAAATAAACCCACCAACGCACAGACTAATAAAAGCCCCGCATAGATCTTTAAAAAAATACTGTACCGCAGCTTATCCATACAAAACCATCATCGAGTGAATGCTTGTCTCCTTCCCCTGAGGGGAAGACTTCAGAGCAAAAGCAAGCAAAATACTTTTAAATCATTAAATCTATATAGCTTTCAAAAACAATAAAGACAGGACGAATCCTGCCTTTATTGACTTTAACGTGAATGAAACGGTAATCGCAATAGCCTACCATTGTGATCCACGCACGTTAAAACACGATAATGCGATTAAACAGCCGCGATAGATTCTTTCACGAATAAATAGCCTTTACTGCGTACTGTTTTGATGCGTTTGGGATTTTCAGGATCATCGCCAATTTTTGGACGAATACGTGAAATACGCACATCGATCGAACGATCTTGACCATCATACTCAATGCCGCGTAAACGCTCGAAAATATCTTCGCGTGACAAGATACGACCTGCATTTGATGCAAGTAGCCACAGCAAATCATATTCTGCGCTAGTGAAATCAACTGGCTCGCCTGACAGAGTCACTGAACGACCACCATTATCAATCACAAGTTCATCAAACTCTAGGCGTTGTGCAACATCTTCTTCAACGACTTTATCAGTACGGCGCAACAGGGCGCGAATGCGTGCGAGTAATACGCGCGGCTGAACTGGCTTAGCGACATAGTCATCTGCGCCCATTTCCAGACCCAGAACCTGATCCATATCATCAGTACGCGCAGTCAACATCAAAATCGGATGGTTATAATGTGGACGCACTTCACGGCAAACTGTCAGACCGTCTGCACCTGGCAACATCACGTCTAACACAACCAAATCTGGCTGTTCAGCGATAATACGACGGATAGCGCGATGACCATCGGTTTCTACACCAACTTCTAAACCATTGCGAATTAAATAATCTTGGGTGAGTGTCGCAAGACGTTCATCATCTTCTACGATCAAAACACGGGGTAGTTTTTCT
>JASLGO010000027.1 GCA_030150135.1 Aquirhabdus sp. | reverse complement strand
TGGTGTTTAAAAAAACGAAGGTTTAAAAAGGAATAATTGTATGTCGATGTTTAATGTAGTCCGTAAAGAAGTTCAATTTGGTCGTCATCAGGTGGTATTGGAAACAGGTCGTATTGCGCGTCAAGCACATTCTGTATTCGTCACCATGGGTGGTGTGAGTGTATTGGTTGCTGTTGTTGCAGCAAAAAAAGCAAAACCAGGTCAGGATTTCTTTGCATTAACTGTTAATTATCAAGAAAAACAATATGCAGCAGGTCGTATCCCTGGTGGTTACGGCAAGCGTGAAGGTCGTGCAAGCGAAAATGAAACATTGATCAGCCGTTTGATCGATCGTCCAATTCGTCCGTTGTTCCCTGAAGGTTATTTCAACGAAGTGCAAGTGACAGCAACCGTTGTTTCTTCTGATAAATCGATGGAAGCTGATATTGCTGCGATGATTGGTACGAGTGCTGCGATGTCAATTGCTGGCGTACCATTCAATGGTCCAATCGGCGGTGCGCGCGTTGCATTTATTGATGGCGATTACATCTTAAATCCTTCATACGAAGAGTTAAGTCGTAGTGATCTAGATTTGGTAGTTGCAGGTACTGATAAAGCGGTTCTGATGGTTGAATCAGAAGCGAAAGAGTTGTCAGAAGATCAGATGCTGGGTGCTGTATTGTTTGGTCATGACGAAATGCAAGTTGTGATTGAAGCAATTAAACAATTTGCAGCTGAGGTGAATAACCCAGTAAGCACTTGGACGCCAGCCGTTCAAAATGATGAGTTGAAAGCACGTTTGGCAGCTCGTTTTGCTGAAGAGATCAGTGTTGCCTACGCTGAAACAGAAAAAGCATTACGCTATGAAAAATTGGATGATATTAAACAAGCTGCACTGGCTGAGTTTGCGCCAGAAGGTAGTGATGTTGATCCAGCAGAATTGCAAAACTACTTTGAAGAGCTGAAATATCGCACAGTTCGTGACAATATTTTGTCTGGCAAGCCGCGCATTGATGGTCGTGATACCAAAACTGTTCGTGCATTGGATATTCAAGTCGGCGTATTGCCACGTGCGCATGGTTCATCACTCTTTACTCGTGGTGAAACTCAAGCTTTGGTCACAGCAACATTGGGTAATACCCGTGATGCATTGATGGTTGATTCATTGGCAGGAACCAAAAACGACCCATTCATGTTGCATTACAACTTCCCAGCTTACTCAGTTGGCGAAACAGGTCGTGAGTCAGGTCCAAAACGTCGTGAAATCGGTCATGGTCGTTTGGCGCGTCGCGGTGTAGCACCGGTATTGCCTGCTGCTGACCGTTTTCCATACGTCATTCGTGTCGTATCAGACATCACTGAATCGAACGGTTCATCATCAATGGCTTCAGTTTGTGGTGCGAGCTTAGCGTTGATGGATGCTGGTGTGCCACTGAAAGCGCCAGTTGCAGGTATCGCGATGGGCTTGGTAAAAGAAGGTGAGCGTTTCGCAGTTCTTTCTGACATCTTGGGTGACGAAGATCACTTGGGCGACATGGACTTTAAAGTGGCAGGTTCTGCAAACGGAATCACTGCACTGCAAATGGACATCAAGATCGAAGGGATTACCGAAGAAATCATGGAGCTTGCACTGAATCAAGCCTATCAAGGTCGTATTCATATCTTGAACGGTATGAATCAAGTGATTGCGCGTAGCCGTACTGAAATTAATATGCATGCGCCAACATTTGCTGTGATTCAAGTGAATCCAGACAAGATTCGTGACATTATTGGTAAAGGTGGTGCAACGATTCGTGCGCTGACTGAAGAAACCAAAGCAAGCATTGATATCGAAGACAACGGAACCGTTCGTGTATTTGGTGAAAGCAAAGCTGCTGCACAAGCTGCGATTGCAAAAATCCAAGCGATTACTGCTGAAATCGAACCGGGCACAATCTACGAAGGTACAGTCGTGCGTATTGTTGAATTTGGTGCGTTCGTGAACTTGTTACCAGGTACAGATGGTTTGCTGCATATTTCACAAATCTCGAATGAACGTATTGCTAATGTTGCAGATGTTTTGCAAGAGGGACAAAAAGTTCGGGTGATCGTGCAGGATGTTGATCAGCGTGGTCGTATCAAACTGTCTATGAAGGATATTGCAGCAGCTTGATTGAATTTTTGAGTGACAATGCGTTCACTTGTATATAGTTTTTGTTTTTAGATCAGAAAGGCCCAGCTCTTTGAGTTGGGCTTTTTGTACATCAGAAGCATCTGATTTATAAAAATATACGCAGTTTACATTTGTAATAATGGCTGGTTTTTCGACGAACGTGGCTTTTAACTCGCCAGACTTCGTGTTATCGTCGCAGGGTATAGGGATAGCTCTGGTCAAGGAATGAAAAGAATATGTTGAATAACACGCAGAATATGCATACACAAGCCATTTCGGCTGCTCGTCCTACTTCATTTTTAAAGTCTAATTTCATGAAAAATATTTTTGCAAAAAGTATGGTTGTTGCTATCGCGGCTGCCGTTACTCTAACTGGCTGTTCTCAAGTTATTAAAACGGGTGCTAATGTGGGCTTGGTCTTTGCTGAAGACCATATCGTTCCGCCAATCTTGACACAAGATGATACCAACATGGTTTGTGTCTCTGGTACGTCATTGTTGCCAGCAATTCTGGCGACCTCCGCGATGGGTGCGGATGCGACCAAAATGTCGGTGCTTCTATATGTTGGTTCAGCAAGTTGTGCAGAAGATACTGCGCTTGAACATGAGTTGGGCTACATGCGTGCATCGCGCGCTGGTCGTATTGAAGAAGCTCAGGATCAACGTATCGCTCAAAAACGTTGGGCTGCGATTGCTGCACGTCGTCAATATGCTGCATATCAAGCATTCCAAGAAAAGTGGGAACGTGATTATCACATTAAATTGGGTGAACAATGCCCTTCGATGAAGACTGACCTTGATAAAACCATTTATCTGTTAGGAATGGTTGCGGGTTTGCAAGCTGTAACGAATGATATTGCTTCTCAGGGCGCTGTAAACGTACCGAAAGATATCGCGGCAGTGACTGAACGCGGCATGAAGTGCTTAGATAATGAACAATTCTGGGGTGCGCCACTGGCTATCCGTGCGGCAGTTTGGGTGTTGTTGCCAGGCGCTGGTGAAGGTAAGCCTGATCCATGGCAAACCATGAAGGATTCAACGCGTTTGGGCGAGCGTAAAGGTGTTCGTTTGGCGCACGCAATTTATGCGCTAGCGGCTCAAGCAACGGGTCAAGATGATAAGATTCGTGATGCTTTAAGAACTTATGGTCATTCTGTTGATCAGAATATGCCTGTGAATCCTAAATACAAACTCTTTGATGCGATGGGTGGTCATCAAGTTTGGGGTATTGCAGATCGCTATTGGACTGATAAAACAGGTAAACGTGCTCCAGAAGATGGTTTAACGAAATTCTGGGATGAGTCAGACGTTGATACTGCTAAAGTCGATGATTTGTTGAATTAAAACATGATCAGTCAAGGAACGCATTGATCGATTTATGTATAATCCAGTTGATTAGTGAGCAGACAAAACCGCCATTCTAGGCGGTTTTGTTCTATGTTAGAGCAGAAAGAGTGTGGTGATTTATCCAGTTTAGTCATCTATCAATAACAGTATATACAACGTTCAGAGTCTCAAGTGGAGTAGGTAATGGGGTCGTTCGGTCAAAATCAGATGAGCATCAAACATGTCGTTGTGAGAACGCATAGCCCGTATCATGCTTTACGCATGGCTTTGACGATGTTTTTTGGTGTATTGATGGTCTTGGCGAGTGTGGCTAGTGTATCTGCGAACGCTGCGCGTGCGCCAATAGAACGCCAATCTGCTGATCTGATTAAGCGTCGTTTGTGTGTTTGGGACATCATGGGTGAAAATGGCGAAATTTTTGCCAAACTCAAAGATTATCAAGTCAAAGCAGCTACGATGGGTGTTGATTTTGAGTTAAAAGGTTATGTTGATGAGCGTGTTGCGAGTGAAGATTTCCGCGTACGTTATTGTGATGCCGTTGTAATCACTGGGCTGCGGGCTCGCCCATTCAACCCTTTTACAGGAAGTATTGAAGCAATAGGTGCGATTCCTACAACTGAGCATATGCGGACGCTCATTTCCGCGCTGAGTAGCCCTACCGCAGCACGCTATATGTCAACCACTTTTGATGGGCAGGCGTATGAAGTTGTGGGTATCATGCCTTTCGGAGCGGCTTACGGATTTGTAAATGATCGACGGATCGATAATCCAGAAGCATTACCTGGTAAAAAAATCGCAATCTTTGATTATGATAAGGCTGAAGCAAAATTAGTGCGTAATTTAGGTGCGCAATCGGATCCTTCCGATATGACGAATTTTGCGGGTAAATTTAATAATGGTAAGGTTGATATTGTGATCGCTCCTGCGACTGCATATCGTCCATTGGAGCTTTATCGAGGCTTGGGTAAGAACGGTGGTATCGTAGATTATGTTCTCGCTCAAGTCAGTCTTCAAATTCTGATTCACTCAGATCGCTTTCCAGCGAGTTTTGGGCAATCGTCTCGTCAATATATTGCGGGCCAATTTGATTCGTATTATAAAACTGTGAAAGGTTATGAATCTGAAGTTGATCCTAAATACTGGGTTCGGATTACTGAAGCAAGTCGTGCTCGCTATCAAGAAATGTCACGCCTTTCTCGAATAGATTTGGTGCGTGATGGTATTTATGATAAAAAAATGATGGCACTGTTGAAAAAAATTCGTTGTCAAAAGAATCCTGAATTAGCTGAGTGCAGTCTGGGTGACGAGTAAGTTGTTTGATCGAATAGTTACTCGTTTTTCTTTGCGATTGTGGATTTATTTCGCAATCGCATCGATGTTGTTCTTTCAGATATTTTTTGCTCAGGCTATTTATGATCGCCATGTGTTTTTCACTGAACCGTGGCGTTGGTGGACTGCGCATTGGGTGCATTTAGGTGCATGGCATTGGGTGCTGAATGCGGTAGCATTGTCTTTATTGCCAGAGATTTTTTTTTATACTTCTCGGCGATTCTTCCTTTTGCTATGGTTTGCCTTACCTCCTTTATTAAGTCTTTTATTATATATCTTTCAGTCGACGCTCATTTTGTATGCGGGGCTATCTGGTGTTTTACATGGCATTTATTTGGCGATTGCTCTGAATGCCATGCAGAGTAATCATGTCGCAGAACGTCGAATGGGGTACGTGGTTGTGTTGGGTGTATGTCTCAAAGTGGGTTGGGAGGCTTATAGTGGAAACAGCCAGACGGCTGAATTGATAGGAGCGCCTGTAGTACTTCATGCGCATCTATATGGTGCAATTTTGGGAGGGTTGATTTGGTTAATGCTACGCCTAATGCCGTTTAGTGCGAGAAATATACTTCTAAAATGAAAATTAAAAACTGATCCTACTTGATCCTACTTGTTGTTGATTAATAAGTGAAAATAATTTTATTTTTATAATAAGGTTAATTTTTAGCTCCTTATTTATTAAGAAAACGAATTGAAATAAACCACTTGTGATGAATAATAATTCGAATTGTGTTCATAAATAATGCATAAAGAGATATAAATGCGCTAAATATTCAGGCATTATAGCAGATTATGGAAATAGCCTGTCTTAACGAATTACGGTCGGTGATTTGCTGGGAATTTTGGGCTTCATAGAGGCGTAGCGTAGATTAAATCGCAGTCTTTGTGTTGACCTTCTAAAATGTGATCATTCAGTGTGATCGTTTTGTTTGGTTTGCATGTTAGGGATGCGTTTCGACGTTATTAGGTCAAAAATCAAAAAAGACAAGTAGGGTACTATGGAACATACTAATGCTGACGGGCGTATGGGCCCATTAGGTCGGACATGGTTGGAGTGGTTAACCACGCTGCCAGTCTTCTGTT
>JASLGO010000006.1 GCA_030150135.1 Aquirhabdus sp. | reverse complement strand
ATTTCTACCGATGGTCGTTTCAGAATGCGTCTACCAAGTCAAACTGGTGAGGTGCGCGAAGCAACTTGGGCGCCAACAAATTAAATTATTTTCATATTGAAATACTGTCATGTTAATTTAAATGCATTCAATTAACATGACTATATGAACACACCAATATGCAGATTTATTCAACCAAATCATATTTTGCACTTTAACTTGAAGGAAAACTGGAATGAAAAATATTCATGTTCTTGCTGTGACAGCTTTATTAGCAACTTTTGCAATCACAGGCTGTACAACTAAACCTACGGTAAAAAACCCAAACTCATCAGCACTTACTGGCAACGGCGCTAATGGTGCAAACGGCGCAAGCACAACTGGTCTTGGCGCAAATGGCGATTTGAACAGCAATGGCTTAAATGGTAATGGTCAAAATGGCAACGGTTTGCAAGATGCGGTTCACCGTGCATTGTTAGCGCGCGTCGTTCACTTTGATCTAGACAGCAGTGATCTTGCACAAAGTGATTTTGCAACATTGAATGCACATGCAAACTATCTGGCTCAAAACGGTGCTGCACACGTTACACTTACAGGCCATACTGATGAGCGTGGTACTCGCGAATACAACATGGCACTTGGCGAGCGCCGTGCAAAATCAGTTCAAACTTACTTACTGACTAATGGCGCACATGCAGATCAAATCGATGTGGTCAGCTATGGTAAAGAAAAACCAGTCAACGAAGGTCATGACGAAGCAGCATGGGCAGAAAATCGCCGCGTAGAAATCGGTTATGACAAATTAGATCCAAACAAATAATGTGCTGAATCCATAAAAAAGCCCAGATCATTCTGGGCTTTTTATTATTTTGACGTTACGAATCAAACCTCATCAGCTCCAACAGCTCTACCCATAAAACGATAAACAGGCTGACTGCGGGAATATTTGATCGGATGAGCAATTTGTCTTTGTGTTTTATCACTGCCTATCTCAAGCGGTACATCAACGACCCATCCACGTTGGTTCGCAAGATCTGAATCCACCGCTTCCGCCAAACTAAGGACAGGCTCAACGCAGACATCCAAAGCTGCAAACAATTGATTCCAATACTCTAATGGCTGCGTTGCAATTGCTTCACGAATCATTAATCGAACTGCTGCTCGATCTTCAGATTGTAGTGAAGAACCCAAACGTGCCAAATCAGGTAGCGCCAATGCCTGTGCTAAACCCATCAAGAACTGTGGCTCCAGTGAACCAATGGATAAAAATCGCCCATCCTGAGTCTGATAATAATCATAGAATGTACCGCCGTTTAGCATCCCTTGTTCAGGCGCTTGCATCTCACCGCCTGCAATCTGCGCTGCACCTGCCATCGTATTCATCGTGAATACACAATCTGTCATTGAAATATCAATATGCTGTCCTAGACCACTGGTATATCGTTCAACCACAGCCGCCAAAATCCCAATCACGCCATGTAACGATCCACCTGCTACATCAGCAATTTGGATGCCCATCGCTGGCGGCAAACCATTCGCACGTCCACTATGTCCAGCAATACCTGACAAAGAAATATAGTTAATATCATGCCCTGCACGATCTTTATGGCTTCCAGTTTGACCATAGCCAGTGATTGAACAATAAATCAAGCGAGGATTAATTTTACTTAGTGTTTCATAATCCAACCCCAAACGTGCCATCACATTCGGTCTAAACTGTTCAACAATAATGTCGTATTCTTTAACCAATTCTTTTATTTTATTAATATTTTCAGGATCTTTAAGATCAAGAGCAACAGAACGTTTATTTCGATTTAAGTAACCATGCGCTGTGGCTTGACCATCCGCATAGGGTGGCATGATGCGAACCAAATCCATACGGCTCGGTGATTCAATATGAATCACATCTGCTCCCATATCAGCTAGCATCAACGTAGCAAAAGGACCTGGCAACAATGTCGAAAAGTCGAGAACTTTTAAACCAGAAAGTAATGTATTTTGGGTGTTGCTCATAGACTCGTTCCATTCAATAAATGCATTATTACTTCGCTGCATTGGCAATTTCAGCCAAAAGTTCAGACTATTACACTCGAAAGCCTTGCGACAATGGTATAAATGCTCATGGTATTTGGTAGTATTCAACATTATGCTTCATGATACTTACGTCTCGATTCATCTATGTAAAACCATTTGAATCGCAACGTTTATTCTTAGCTGTGTTTATTTTTAAATGTCAAGAAAGAGTAAGGTATGAACCGTAAAACAATCTCGATTCATTTCGTTAATGCTGCACTGCACGGTGCACGTCGTCTGAATATGGATATTGAAAGTTTGGTAAGCCGAGCTGGTATCGACCCAGCGCTACTCCTACAACCTAAAGCACGTGTATCACCTGAGCAATATACGCGATTTGCTCAAGTATTATGGCTTGCAACACAAGATGAGCATGTTGGATTCGATAGTACACCGCGTCATTTAGGTACGTTTGCCACCATGTGCCAATTGATTATCCATGCAGGCACACTAGGTAAAGCCTTAGAACGCGGTCAACAGTTTTATAGTTTATTTGGTTCTGACTGGTCAATGAGCATTAGCCATGATCTTCATGAGGCACGTTTACGTGTCAATGTGCCTCAAGACCGCGATATTGATCACTATATTACTGAAAGTATGCTCATGGTCTGGCATGGCTTGGCAAGTTGGCTGATTGGTCGTAGAATTCCACTTGAACGTGTCAAATTTGGTTATCCAAAACCACAGCATGCAGAAGAATATGATGCCTTATTTTTTGCGCCAACCATGATTTACGATGCGACATTTACTGAGGTCAGTTTTGCTGCGGATTATTTGTCTTTACCGATTCGCCAGACTGAAGAAACACTGTCTGAATTTCTAAAAACGGCACCCGCCAAATTATTAGTTAAATTTAAAAATACCAACTCCCTCACTTCTCGTATTCGAGAATTACTAAAAGGGCACATTGGTACTGAAATGCCGACTTTAAATGATGTTGCTGCGCAGCTTTATCTCTCTCCACAAACTTTGCGCAGACGTCTTGCAGTTGAAGGAAAAAGCTATCAAGGAGTGAAGGACGAATTACGCCGTGACACTGCAATTCACTTATTAGGAATGCCTCATATCACATTGGATGAAGTTGCAGAAAGAGTTGGATTTAGTGAAACCAGCACATTCCATCGCGCTTTTAAGAAGTGGACTGGCGTAACCCCAGGGCTTTATCGACAGATTCATGCTGATTAAACATTTAAAAATGAAATAAGATGTATCACCCTTAATCTGATACATCTTTTCATTGTATATTCAATCACCGCCGCCGCCTCCACATCCACCACTACAGCCGCCACTGCATCCACTATTACAGCCATTATCCACACCATCACCTGCACAACTGCTGGTCGATCCATCACAAGAAGAGGCACTCACAAGGTCACCACCACAATAAATAGCTGTGGCTACAGTACCTGCAACGGCGCCTGCTTTCTTACAATCCGTCACATAATGGAAACCATTGGCAATCTTTAACTTTGCATCAATGGCAAATATCAACGGTAATCGTATGGGATTTCTTGAATTAATATTTTCAATTTGACAAGCATGTAGCCAGCTTCTCCGTAAACCAGCATTACTTTTCCTCTGTTTTTCACTTAAAACCGCAGCAGGAGTATGGTGTAAAAAATGACCAAATGCTTTCTCGCAAAAGGTTTGATAGGCTTGAGTGTACAAAATAAACTCATGCCATAAATCATCTGTCACTTGCGAAGGCATTGAAACAAGTTGACGACCAGTGCGTAAATGAATCAGAAAAAATTGCCTGAGCGAATCTGAGACCAGCTGAAATTCAGTTTCTGTCAAATTCGGATGATGTTTAGATAATCTGCGATGAAGACCCTGCGGGAATTTAAACTGTTTAATATAAGCATCGCGACTTTGCGACCGAAAAAACCTAGATAAAACATAAAGCATCACCATGACAAAGATGCCTATTATCCAAGCCATTGTTCACCTACCTTTATTCTTTTAATTTCCATATGCCGATACTAGCAAAACAAAATCCAATCACAAACGGTTTATAAATTTTCAACTCCAATAAGCCTTTATATCTGATCGCTTGATTGTCATTTTCAACCAAATTCACTGACAATTCTTATCATTGCTAACGCCAAAAATCTCGCTACACTCTACTCCACTTATTACTTTCTATAAATTTACTTCAAGCCTCAGCAAGGAATTGACATGACCGAAGCTTATATTTTTGATGCAGTCCGCACACCACGCGGCAAGGGAAAAAAAGACGGTAGCCTCCATGAGGTGAAACCTATTTCGCTTGTAGTCGGTCTGATGCATGCGCTTGAAGCGCGTAACAATCTCGATACCAGCCTTGTTGAAGATGTGATCTTGGGCTGCGTGACACCGATTGCAGATCAAGGTGGCGATATTGCCAAAACCGCTGCAATTGCAGCAGGTTGGAGTGAAAATGTTTCTGGTGTACAAATCAATCGTTTTTGCGCATCAGGTCTTGAAGCTGTCAACTTAGCCGCCCAAAAAGTGCGTTCAGGTTGGGAAGATCTGATCGTTGCAGGTGGCGTTGAATCTATGTCGCGCATTGCAATGGGTTCAGACGGCGGTCCTTGGGCACTCGACCCAGAAACCAACCTTAAATCAGGTTTTGTACCGCAAGGTGTTGGTGCCGATCTGATTGCGACACTCGATGGCTATAGCCGTACTGATGTCGATAATTTTGCTGCGCATTCACAGGAAAAAGCTGCTGCTGCTCAAGCTGCAGGGCGTTTTAATAAATCCATCGTTCCCATCAAAGATCATGCAGGCGTGACGATTTTGGATAAAGATGAGTTTATCCGTGCAGGCACAACTGCTGAAAAATTAGCAGGACTCGCGCCTAGCTTTGAAATGATGGGCAATATGGGCTTTGATGCGGTTGCACTGCAAAAATACCCAGAAGCGCAAAAAATCAATCACGTTCATCATGCTGGCAACTCATCAGGTATTGTTGATGGTGCGGCACTCGTTCTGATTGGTTCAGAGACTGCTGGGAAAAAACTCGGGATCAAACCACGCGCAAAAATTCTCGCAACGGCATTGGTCGGAACTGATCCAACCATCATGCTCACAGGCCCTGCGCCTGCGGCACGTAAAGCACTGGCAAAAGCAGGCTTAACGATTGATGACATTGATTTATTTGAAGTGAATGAAGCTTTCGCAGCAGTTGTGATGCGCTTTATCAATGAACTTAAAGTGCCTGCGGAAAAAGTGAACGTCAATGGTGGCGCAATTGCCATGGGACATCCACTCGGCGCAACAGGCGCAATGATTTTAGGGACCTTACTCGACGAACTCGAACGCCAAGGTAAAAAACGCGGCTTGGCAACCTTGTGTGTTGGCGGCGGCATGGGCATCGCAACCATCATTGAAGTCGTTTAAGGAGAATATTTAGATGAGCGCAATTCAATACAATAAAGATCAAGACAATATCGTTAAGCTGGTCATTAATTCGACAGGTCAGTCCGTCAATACGATGAATGCTGAATTTCATGCCAGCTTGCATGAAGTCACTGCAAAGCTAAAAGCTGAAACTGATCTCGCAGGTGTCATTATTACCTCTGCTAAAAAGACTTTCTTTGCAGGCGGTGATTTAGATGACTTAATTCAAGTCAAACCAAGCGAAGCAACACCTTTTTTTGAAGGTTTAGAAACGCTTAAACACGATATGCGTGCCATTGAAACACTTGGCAAACCAGTGGTTGCTGCATTAAATGGTTCAGCACTTGGCGGCGGTTGGGAAATTGCATTAGCAACCCATCGCCGTATTGCTCTCGCCGATCCAAAAACCAAATTTGGTTTACCAGAAGTCACTTTAGGTTTATTACCGGGTGGCGGCGGTGTTGCGCGTATGGTTCGCTTACTGGGCCTACAAACCGCATTTCCATTCCTCATGGAAGGTAAACAATTTGATGTACAAAAAGCAGTTGGTCTCGGCTTAGTTCACGACACTGGCGCGACTATGGATGAAGTATTGCAAAAAGCACGCGACTGGATCAAAGCAAATCCTAAGTCTCAACAACCATTTGATGTCAAAGGCTACAAAATCCCTGGCGGTGATCCACGCACTCCAGCAGTAGCGCAAATGCTAGCAATTGCACCAGCGATGCTGCGTGACAAAACCAAAGGTTGCTACCCAGCTCCTGAAGCCATCATGAGCGCTGCCGTAGAAGGCGCACAAGTGGATATCGATACCGCGCTTCGTATCGAATCACGCTACTTCGTGCAAACTGCTACAGGTCAAGTCGCTAAAAATATGATCGGCACATTCTGGTTCCAACTGAATGCCATCAAGGCAGGTCACAGCCGTCCAGCAGGCATCGCGCCTTGGAAAGCCACTAAAGTCGGCGTATTGGGGGCTGGCATGATGGGTAGCGGTATTGCTTACTCGACAGCGATCAAAGGCGTTCCTGTTGTACTGAAAGATGTTTCTACAGAAGCAGCGGAAAAAGGCAAAAGCTACAGCCAAAAACTTTTGGAAAAACGCGTTTCTCGCGGCAGTTTAACTGCTGAGAAAAAAGATGCAATCTTGGCAAATATCAAAGCAACTGCGGATGCTAAAGATTTGGCAGGCTGTGATCTAATCATCGAAGCTGTATTTGAGAACCGTGATTTGAAAGCTAAAGTGACTCAAGAAGCTGAAGCGCAATTGGTTGCTGGTGGCGTGATGGCATCCAATACTTCAACCTTGCCAATCACAGGCTTGGCAAAAGCCAGCAAAGATGCAACGCACTTCATCGGTCTGCATTTCTTTAGCCCAGTTGATAAAATGCAACTGGTTGAAATCATCAAAGGTAAAGAAACTAGCCCCGAAACATTGGCACGTGCATTCGACTATGTATTACAAATTGGCAAAACACCAATCGTCGTCAACGACAGTCGTGGTTTCTTTACCAGTCGCGTATTCGGAACATTTGTCAATGAAGGCTTATCATTGGTTGCCGAAGGCATCCATCCAGCACGTGTCGAAATGGCAGCACTCAAAGCAGGTATGCCTGTCGGCCCACTCGCGATTCAGGACGAAGTCAGCTTGTCATTGACTGAACACATTACTGAACAAACTCGAAAAGACTTGCAAGCCGAAGGTAAAGATCTGCCTGTTCGACCTTCAGAAGCGCTAACCAAGAGCTTGATCCATGACCATAATCGTAAAGGTAAAGCCGCTGGTGCTGGCTTCTATGATTATCCAGAAGGTGGTAAAAAACATCTGTGGGCTGGCTTATCACAATGGCTTAAGCCAGAAGTGACCATCAGCGAACAAGAAATGATTGATCGTATTTTGTTCGTTCAAGCGCTTGATACAGTTCGTTGCTTGGAAGAAGGTGTTTTGGAATCAGTACAAGATGCCAACATCGGCTCAATCTTCGGTATCGGTTTTGCGCCGTGGACTGGTGGTGCGATTCTGTTCCTGAACCAATATGGTTTGGATAAAGCTGTCAAACGCGCTGAAGAACTCACTGCTAAATACGGCGAACGTTTCACTCCTCCTCAATTGTTGAAAGACAAAGCTGCGAAAGGTGAATTGTTTGTTTAAGTTGGATTGAAACTGAAATCGCAAAACAAAACCGTCATTTCCAATCAAGATGACGGTTTTTTATTTCATATAGGCGAACACAGTTCGCCACTACAAGATATTTGGTCGATGTAGGGATGAACTGTGTTCATCCGTTATGACGTAACGTAGTCATTTTATGTCGATTTCACTATATATTAAATTGTACTAACTCAATACTGATCTCAAATAATCCGCCAGCACCCGTGCATGATTAAACTCAGGATTACTTGACGCATAAAGCAATGTTAAATCACCTTCTCGCGCAAAATCCAACAACACCTGACAATGCTCTGGATGATCTTCAAGCTCTTGTGTATATCTAACGCAAAATTCTTCTTGTCGACTTAAATCCTGATGATACCACTTGCGCAAATCATTAGATGGCGCCGCATCTTTGGCCCAAACATCCATAATGAGGTCTTCTTTACGCATCCCACGCGGCCATAATCGATCAACAAACGCCCGTTTTCCATCTGCCGCGCTCACTACTTCATAGACTCGCTTGCAATAGATCATTTTATTATTTCCTTTATTCAAAAACTCCATTCTTCAATTTATTTTTTAACCACAGCCTTTGTCTTTATTCTAACCTTATCTTAAAAAAATAAATCACAATGTGATATATAAAAATCAATAAAAGAAAATCATTTTGACGCTATAGCATTAAAACGTTATGATGCTAAAACGTCAATTGGAGAACACAAATGACAGAACTTTCCAAACGTTCTACTGTTTATTTCGACCCCGCATTGCATCAAGCGCTGCGGATTAAAGCTGCAACGACACACTCATCCATCTCAGAGCTGATTGATGAAGCTTTGCGCGTCTTTATGCGTGAAGACCAAGAGGATTTGCAAGCTGTCGCTGAACGCGGAGGTGAAGCAACAATGAGTTACAGCGACCTTTTAAATGATCTCAAAAAACATGGCAAAATATAATATTACCCTCAAAGAATCAGTTGCCAAAGATCTAAGAAGTATCCCGAATCAAGATATAAAACGCATCCTTGAAAGAATTGATACTCTGTCAGAAAATCCTAGAGGCACAGGTTGTATCAAACTCACTGGGCATAATTTATATCGAGTTCGACAAGGATTATTTCGTATTGTCTATGAAATAGTAGATGATCAACTCATTGTGCATGTGATTAAAGTTGCACACAGATCAAGTGTTTATAAAGACTATTAGATTTTATAAAAACAATAACCTCAATAATGTTTTAGCTAGTCACGCTATAATCCTCCCAATTTCTAGCATCACAAAAATCAAATAGGTATTCACATGACTCAATCAATCGCATTTATCGGGATGGGCGCTATGGGTTGGCGCATGGCGGCGCATTTACCCAAAGTATTTAGCGATGTACGAGTCTGGAATCGTACTTTTAGCAAAGCCGAAGCCCATGCCGCTGAGTTTGGAACTAGGGCCACACCGATTGAGCAAGCCGTTCAAGCCGATATTATTTTTTCCTGCTTACCGACCAGTGCAGAAGTTGAAGCCATTATTGCCCAATACCCACCAAAGAGCGGCAGTATCTGGATTGATTGCACCAGTGGCGAACCAAGCTCAGCAAAAAAAGTCGCTGAACAACTCGCTGAAAATAACGTCGCCTTCCTTGATGCACCCGTTTCAGGTCAAACCATCGGTGCTGAACGTGGCACGCTGACAGTCATGGTAGGTGGTGATAAAAATGCACTTGAACGTGCGCGTAGTGCGATCGAACCATTCTCAAGCCTCATCGAACATGTGGGTGGCAGCGGTGCAGGTTTTGCGGTCAAAGCCATTAACAACATGCTGCTTGCTGTTAATCTTTGGGCTGTTGCTGAAGGTTTCAGCACGCTCAAAGCACATGGCGTAAACCTCGAAAATGCACTGACCTGTATCAATGCATCAAGTGGTCGCAGCCTCGCCTCAGAAAACACCTTCCCTCAGCGTGTCCTGAATCGTGAGTTTCCACTGACCTTTGCATTGAATCTGCTCGCTAAAGATACAGGCATTGCGATTGATCTGGCTCATCAAGCCAAACTCCCCGCGCCAATTATCGCCCTCACGCAAAGCCTCTTTCGCGCAGCGAGCAATAGCTTGCCAGACGATAGTGATTTTTCCGCATCAGTGAAGTTATTGGAAAGTTGGACGGGTGTAGTTTTGGAGAAGAACTAAGTAATATTGGAAATTTGCTGTGAAGTCTAGATGTTGATTTCCTTCCCGCATTAAAGCATTGTATCTACACAAATTTTAATAGTTTGATTTCGCAGATGCTTTCAAATCTCCCCTTGCCCCTCTTTTTCTAAAGAGGGGTAAAATCTCCTTCCTTTAGAAAAGGAAGGTCGGGATGGATTTGATAGGCATACTATAAATAAACCTCAGAAGATATGTGGATACCAATGCCATTAGGGAGAAGACTTCAGAGCAAAAATACTCAAAAAATGAAAAACATTACTTTCTTGCCAACTCTCGATGCAACACAAAAAAATAAGGCTGCTTCATCCCAACCAGATCCATGATTCCCAACAAAGTATTGTCATCTACTTTACGAAAAACATCATTAATCGGTAAACCGTTATAAATCATCGTTGCAGAGACCTTGCCACGATACTTGGTCATCCGCATTCTGGCTTTGTATTTATGAGTGGTGATTAAAGGAATAATTGCCTTAAAGCAACTCCCAGCAAAATCAGACTTCGGCGGTGGAAAATCGGCTGTCAGTAACCATAACGGAATTCGTTCTGGATTCACACGGACCGTCCGATTTCCAAGTTTAAACAGCATTGGATCAACATGGTCTGCACTTTGAAACTCTTTTCCATACCAACCATACGCTTCCAATATACCATCCATGCGATGACCCGTCGGAAAACCCGATCCATGCCAGCGACCCAGCATGAAATCAAGTTCAACCACATCCAATTGATCGAACAAGGCTAAAGCCTCATCCGTCGTCAAGATTCCTTTTTTAACTGCATCATGAAATGTATCGATTGCATTTGTCATCGTGATTATCTCTTAAGCGTTCACTAGATATTCATTGAGATTAAAATGACTCAATTGCTTACGCATTTCAAAAGTTGTCCACGGCCACAGTGTGCTATTTCGACCATTGGCATCAATAAAGTAACTACTACAGCCGCCAGTATTCCAAACAGAATCTTTCAACGCATCTTGCACCACAATATTAAAGTTCTCCTGCCGCTGCGGATCGACTTCAATTGTTGCAATCTTTTGTTTTTCAGCCTGTTTCAACGCATCAATAATATAATTCAATTGTGCTTCAATAATAATCAACGCCGAAGAACTGACCGCCAAATTCGGTCCAAACATGAGGAACGCATTTGGACAACCAGCCGTCATTGTCCCCATATAACCAATTGGACTACCCTGCCACACATCAGCTAATGAACGCCCGCCTCGACCATAAATATGCTTCAGCATCGACGGCTGGCTAATCTCAAATCCTGTACCATAAATAATGGCATCCACTTCGTGACGACTGCCATCGCTGGTAATAATGGTGTTGCCTTGAATCTCAGAAACACCTGCACGAACGACATCAACATTGGGCTGCGTCAACGCTGGATACCAATTATTGGATTGCAAAATACGTTTACAACCAATAATAAAATCAGGCATTAACTTCTCGCGCAATACAGGATCTTTCACAGTACGTTTAAGATTAAATAATGCCAGCCGCTGGATCTGCTTCATCAATTGCGGATGCTGCATGCTGCCATTCAACGCTTCAAACACCCCATAAATCCCGCCACGCATCACTTGTTGTGTCAGGGGTAACATCTTGAAAATCGCTTGCGCAGCAACTGGTAGCGGCTGATCCATCTTAGGCAAAATCCACTGCGGAGTGCGTTGGATTAAAGTCAGTTTGGCAACTTTAGGCTGAATCTGCGGGACAAACTGAATCGCAGATGCCCCAGTACCAATCACAGCAACACGCTTGCCTTGTAAATCATAATCATGATTCCAACGCGCTGAATGGAATGTCTCGCCTGTAAACGTATCCAAACCCTTGATCTTTGGATAAACAGGTTCATGCATTGGGCCACACGCACCGAGAATAAATCGTGCATGATAAACACCCTCATTGGTTTCAACGATCCAATGCTTCGCTTCGTCATCCCAACGTGAATCAAGCATTTCACGATTTAATTGAATGTATTGCATCACACCGAAGCGCTGCGCTGTATCCTGCAAATACGCCTTAATTTCAGCTTGTTCGGCAAATACACGACTCCACTTTGGATTCGGTGCAAAGGAGTACGAATACAAAGCTGAAGGTACGTCACAGGCACAACCTGGATAAGTATTTTCGCGCCAGACACCACCAATTTCACTGGCTTTTTCCAATACGATAAAATCAGTAATGCCCGCTTCCTTAAACCGAATTGCAGCACCAATTCCTGCGAATCCAGCACCAAGAATTGCGATATTTACCTTTTGAATTGGTGTTTTTTGAATAGATGCTTTTTCTGCTGGTTTACGAGCAGCTGGCTTTCTAGTAGACGATTTCTTTACTGGTTCAGTCATGCTTTAATTACCTATTTATCAATAATTTCTATTTCAATGTTCAATTGTGGCTCGATGATCTGCGAGTTGATTGACTCGATCCTCATAACCTTTTCGTGCGCTACGATCTAAACTGGTGAGCACAATATCATCTTTCATGAAACGTCTAAACCGACGCACTAACCAATGTGGCGTTACACCATACGCTGTGGCAACAGGTGCTAGATACTGTGGCACAGCAACTTCAGCCAAATTATCACGTACAGCCGTCATAATGGCATCCGCAACATCTTCTGGACTAACCGTCGGAATCGAAGCTTTACCCGTACCACTGGAAAGCTCGGTGGTCACTTTCGATGGCATCACTACGGACACTCCGATCGGCGTATTACGCAGCTCCTCACGCATTGAACTGGTTAAACCCACCACAGCAAACTTCGTAGCGCAATAAACACTTGCACCGGGAATTGGAAACTTTCCTGCAAGTGAAGCCACATTAACGATATGACCACGTTGTCGCGCTTGCATCTTCGGCAAAACCGCCTTCATGCCATGAATCACACCACGCAAGTTAATATCAATTTGCGCATCGCTAATCGCCGCCGACTCATCGATAAATGCACCCATCGGCATAATACCTGCATTATTGATTAGAATATCAACCGCTCCGAGTACAGCCTCAGTTGCAATAATAAAATCAATAAAAGACTGCTGAGAGCGTACATCAAGATAACCACCGAAGCCATTAACCTGATTTGCTGCCGTCTTTGCCAGCTCCTCATCAATATCACCAATGGCGACTTTTGCACCTGCGCGCGCAAACGCTTTTGCAGTGGCTAAACCAATTCCGCGTCCGCCACCACTAATCACCACGACCCGTCCTGCAAACTGCTGCTGCGCTTTCATTGCGAATCCAGATAATAATTTCGATGCACAAATGTTACACATACGAATCCGTATGTCAATTGACATTAAATATCATCACCACAATATAAAATGCCAATCGCCTAGTTATTTTTTATAATAATGAATAGCTTGCATCATCAAATAAAATCAAGAAAAATCTATTTCTTCAAAAATCTCAAAGACATTTTGATAAAATAAAGACCTAAACAGATGGAATCTGTACAATTAAACGATCAGAATCGATCACTTATATTTTTTAAAATGACGAATTTATGCTGAACAAGCCCCTAAGCCAAAACCCTGACAGACCAGAGCAAATGGTGATCAATAAACGTAGCCTTGCCAAACAAGCCAGTCGCACCGCAATACTAAATTCTGCGGAGACTTTATTTGGCTTACATGGTTTAGATGGTTCTAGCTTGGATGATATTTGTGCACATGCAGGCTATACGCGTGGGGCGTTCTATGGGCATTTTAAAGATCGCGATGATCTCATCGCCGCAGTCATGGCACATATGCGTGAGAAGACATTGGATGCGTTAACGCTGGGTTCACCTGATGATGACATTCTGACATTGATCATGCGTTTTATTTCATCGCTGTCTTCGGGCGTTTATCCATTTACCCGTCAGGGCGGAATTCGACCTTATCAATTGCTCGATGCGTGCGCACGCTCTCCTGCAATTCAAGCGGAATATGTCGAATCAATTAACGAAAGTTTTCGGCGATTGGATGTCATTATCAAAAGCAATCAATCACGCCTACAATTACGCGATGATATTCCTGCGGAATCATTAAGTCGTTTATGCGTTGCGATGGTGATTGGGATTCATACACTGTATGATCTTGAAGTACCGATAGATTTATTAGGTGATATGCAAACGATGTTTAAGTTGGTGTCGCCAAATCAGAACTAAAAAATCTGGAATCTAAAAACTAGAATACTTTATATAAATTACTTAACTAAATTATTGACTATAGTACTTAATGGATGATTATTAATCATCCATCTAGCCATTTCCCCGAGTTGATTGTTTAAATGGCTAAAAATATGTGCCGTTCTCGGAGAAACCATAGGACCAAGTCCAATAGACTCAGGTCCTTGAAATTTTATATTTTCTTGTCTGAATTTATAACCTACATTATCTATAGCTGATAACGATAAACCTATCTCAGTATTCTTAACTAATGAATAGATCTCTCGTTGGTTAGCTACAGAAGTTCGCTCACCAAATGTGATCGTTTTTATACACTCCAGAGGAATAGATTTTATAAAAATTTTAAAACCCCGTCCGTCATTTTTGCCAGTATCATGACAATCATCAAGGCGCCTAACCACCCTTACTTCTTGTTCATATAACCAGTCCGTTGACTTTGCACACAATTCCGCAATAGGAATAGGAGAAGCTAAATAGGAATACAATTCTTTTCTCGGGCGATTTTCTAAATATTCAACGTCAATTTGACCATAGAAGAAGTCATGACTTGCATCAAAGCCAACAACTGCGCCTGCATATTGATCTGCATAATGTGACCACATCAGCATTGAATTGGGTGATTTTGATAAACAAAATATCCCTATTAAATTATTTAATTCTTTTACTATATTTCGTGATGTGAGATCGCTTGAATTATAATCCTCTCCGAAACTTTCAAAATCACCAACGGGTAGAATCCGACGTTGAGAAGTTATGTCAAATGACAAATTTACTTGCTCCTCAAGTGCATCTTTTCTAAGTACTAACTCAGGAAGAAGCTCATAAGGATCATTGAATGCACTTGGCTGCGTAAAACGAATAGAACCATTAAGTATTCTTTTCAATCCTGCAATATCTACATATTTATAAAGAATATTATTAGTCATTTTTATCTACTATAAATTAAATATATTTATTGAATAAATCATATCACGCTGATTTTTTCTACTACAAACTTTTTAAACTTACAAAGAACTCAATCTTCTCACCAAAAATACTGATACATCAATGCATTATTTTGACGAGACAACATCAATTTGATATCTGCATTTTTGGCTAATTGATACTTCAACTCAAAACGAGTGTCATGCGCTAAACCTTGACGATACCGCTCTTGTAGATACTCTTTTAAGGTAAAACCTAATCTCTCTCGTCGATAAACCAAACCTATTTCACTGATTGCATCAACCATTGCACGACTATCGTTCAGCTCTCCACCTAACAAACCATATCCAGTGAGACTCGAGTTAAAATCATAGCCAACACCCCAGCTTCCCTGAGCATAAGGACGATGCAAGTCACCTGTAAAAAGATCTTGTTTAGCGCCCAAATTGAATGACCAAGAAAACTTTTTTTCTCCCGCAAGCGGTTGACTAATATCTTCAATTTTTAAAATATGAATAAAATCAGCAGACTGTAACTCTAGTTTATGTTGTCGATATATCCATGAAAAATCCAACATGCGAAACTCATCATGACCGCTACTATCTGAAGTTAGTAAGTTCTTATCATATAGAGTAAAGCCTAGATAACCTTGATCCCGACCAAAACCCAAACTCACCTTACTCGGTTTTTCTCCTAGCGCTGGTGATGGACGCACTGGTACAACCATCTGATTTTCATCGCTTACGGGAAGCTGAAACCGCATACGCATGAGCTGTTTCTTTTGCGTTTTGTATTGAGTTTTTGCGTTCTCGTTTTTATTTTCAGTTTGCTTAAAATTCAAATAAGCAATCAAAAAATCTAAAGCCTTAATCTGATCATCTGCTGTTAAAGCATTCACTAAACTGAGCGAACCTGTACGAATATATTGATTAATGCCTTGCTGTAATGGTTGTGGCATTTTTGCAAACATCACATAAAGCTGTTTTTGATCCGAAGGTAAATATTCAACACTTTTAATAAAATCTGGATGTGTCGTGCGATATTCTTCAAGTTGATGAAACACATATTCAGGCGAATACCAAGGCGTGATTCGATGAGTGATATCAATATCAGAAATCAGTTCTAGTAATTCACCTGTACGATACGCACAGTTTTGTTTGATAAAAAAATAATCTAAATAATGATTTTTCAATTCAGCCAAGTGATAGATCAATAACGCTCTTTGTTCATCCGTTAAATTGAGCGTATAAATCCACATATCACGCTGTTCATTTTTGGCATACATCGTATCTTGTTTAAAGAATTTTGTATTTGCGAAGCCCGCTGGATATCGTCCTAATAATCCTTTAACCACATACTCAACACTATTTTGACCATTAGGAATCACTGCACCA
Source organism: Aquirhabdus sp. (assembly GCA_030150135.1). Taxonomy (GTDB): domain Bacteria; phylum Pseudomonadota; class Gammaproteobacteria; order Pseudomonadales; family Moraxellaceae; genus Aquirhabdus. The sequence continues at coordinate 1,107 of JASLGO010000006.1, read as the reverse complement.
TAATTATATGCATTATCCAATAAATTCTGTTTTTCCCCTTCTTCGCCAATGGTAATCAATACATGCCCAAAGGACGAAACGGGATTTTTTAAATAACCACTCACGAGCACAAAACGAATATCTTGATTGGCGTTCGGCAAATTTTTACACGTAGCTAAAGAATCACGCGGCAAGCCTGTTAATTTTCCACTCAACCAATAATAACGCGCAGGATACTGACAAATCAGCTTTGGATCACGTTCAAACGCATCTAGCGTAGCATCTAACTCTTGTTGAGATGTAATAGCCTGAACATGCTGAGCAGCCATGTCACTCAAATAAAATTTAGGCGAAATAACTTCTGCATATTGTCTAAAAAAAATTAATTTACGCCAGACAGGATCAGCAGCCAAATTAAGCTGAGCAGCTTGTTGTTTGAGTGGTGATGATGGAGATAAAAGAGTTTCATGAGAATCTGAAACGATAAAATCTGCTTGCGCAAAAGCATGCGACAAGCAGATCGATAAGATGCTGGTGTAAAAAAAACTACGATTAAAGCGTCCTAGCATCTGATTTTTATACGTTAAATATCAACCTACAGAACAATTCGCAGCTTCCATATTATCATTCACAATATTGAATAACTGCTGGCTGTTATCTGCAACTGCATCTTTTTGATAGCTTGGACTTAACACATAACGTCCATAATCCGAGCGCAAACGACTACTTGCTGCTGGACAAGCCATCAGATGATTGAGTGCCACAAGGTGCTCACCACGACCACTCGCTAGATCTTGCTCAATGGAAGGAAAATTTTCTTTGATATAAACAGCACGAGCAGCGAGTTGCCCACCACACACTTGTGGAGACAATACATCTGAAAGTACCGCCGTTACACCAAAGGTTGTAATAAAGTTGGCAACCGTCGCCACAACTGGGCTAATTCTTCCAAAAATTATCCCACCGAAACCGCACTGTGTATACATATGCTCTAAGCTATAGGTTCTTGCTTGTGCGGGTGCTGTCACAGTGAATGCCGCAACAGATAAAGCAACGATCGCAAAAGATTTTTTAAACATTAGCTTTCTCCATTTTACTAAGTTTACAAACTGGCTTACCACAGTCATC
>JASLGO010000158.1 GCA_030150135.1 Aquirhabdus sp. | reverse complement strand
GCAGCATTAGGCATGCGAAAACCAAATGAATAGGTGAGACAGTCTTCTTCAGCAACACCGTAATGTGCAAGTTTTGGTGGGACATAGAGGATGTCACCAACATCTAAAATTTCATCAAAAAAGACTTCGCCCATATCTGGCAGTAGGCGCAGAGGCTGATTCGGAATGAGTGGTGTATCGCTATCGCACCATTGACCGAGTTGCCAGCGACGACGACCATAACCTTGGACGAGGAAAACATCGTATTGATCAAAATGTCGACCGACTGAACCACCTTTGGGTGCATACGACACCATGACATCATCGCGTCGCCATTGTGGAATAAAGTCAAATAACTGCCACAGATTCGCGACATCCAGTGACCAATGATCAACCGCTTGGACTAGTAAAGTGTGTAGAGGAGGAAGGTTCTTTAAATCATTATTGGCAAATGGAGATTTTTTGACGCGCCATTGTTCTGCATTTTTTGGATTTTGCATGAGCAGACGTGCTTGAGCTTCTTCTTCGAGGGCGAGTTCTTTGATGTCGTCAGGTTCCAATAAGCCAGCGATTTGCGGCATGGCATTTTTAATGAGTAGCGGTTTCTTTTGCCAGTATTCATTTAAGAATGTATCGATGGAGATGTCGCCAAGAATATGAGTCATGTTGTTGCTTTAACGGTTAAATAAGTTGCGGGCATTATATACCAACAAGCATGTTTCATTTTGAATGAGATGGTTTAAGTTGGAGCTAAGTTTCGATTTAAGAATTTGTTACATGAAACTTTTGTTAACTCTTTATATTATGAACTCCATTCAAATTTGCTAACTGAATAGCGAGTGGAGTTGAAGCGAACAGGGTAAAATTGACGTGAATTGCTTAGAAGTCTCTTTTTACAGTATAGGGATAGTTTTGATTTCATTCTAAAACCATCCCCATCCCGACCTTCCCCTTGAAGGGGAAGGAGAGGAGCATTTAGCACTTTTCCCATTCAAATGATTAATGCATACATAGCCTTTTAGTCAAGATTACGGTGCTTTGTAATGCAAAACTTCGAGACAAACTTCACGATTGTCGTCTTCTTTTTCTTTTAGCGTATTGATGCGAGCATTGTCATAAATTTTCATGTAGTCTGCATCGGTATGCATTGCTTGTACGGCTGCAACAGGATGTTTGATTGACGGCAGCATGTGAGTAATGAGGTTGTTATAGCCTTTGCTAAAATTTTTATTGTTATTTGTGCCGAGAATTTTTGGGCAAATCTCATTTAAAACATCTATTGTGGCAATCTCTTCTTGTGATGTGCCTTGCCCTTGGTCGCTTTCAACTTCAACTTGGGCTTTGGTGTCGGCTGTTTTGCTGCTAGTCGCTTTGCTTTTGTCTGTTGACGCTGCATAGCTACTCGTGATTAGAAGCAAAGAAAGACATGTTGCGCCAAGGGCCTTCGTTGTAAGATGAAAATGTTTCATGTGGATACTCTGTCATCAGTTGTATTTAATGTGTGTGCATATTATGCGGGATTGATGGGCGTGAGTTTAGGTGTTTTTGAAAGATGATTTACATGAGTTTTGTAGAAGTGATTGATTTTTTTAAGTTGAATTTTTGAGAGCATCTTGTCGGGAATATCCAGTTTTAATACGTTGTTTTTTGATGATTGTTGTTGAATGAGAGTGTGAATTGAAAATATTAGTGAGTAATGATGACGGTGTACTTGCACCGGGTTTATTAGCGTTAGTTACTGCCTTGTCCTCGATTGCTGAGGTAACGGTAGTTGCACCAGAATCAGAGCGAAGCGGAGCATCCAGTGCGTTGACATTAGATCGACCATTGCATCCTGTTCAGTTGTCTAACGGCTTTTGGGCGGTCAATGGATTCCCTGCGGATTGTGTTTATGTCGGTTTGAATGGTTTATTTCAAGAGTCCTTTGATCTTGTCATTAGTGGAATCAATTCTGGTGCAAATATGGGCGATGATGTCCTGTATTCAGGAACGATTGGTGCGGCATTTGAAGGGCGAGGACTTGCATTGCCTGCGATTGCTGTATCGCTGGCAGGTATTCATGCAAAACAGTATCGAGATGCATCACATTTTAAAGTTGCAGCAGAGTGGGTGCGTGATTTTGTAAAACAGGGCGTTCCGCGACTGCCAGCAGGTCATATTCTCAATATTAATATTCCCGATGTTGCTGAGCTATCTGGAGTTGAAGTAACTCGCATGGGCGTGAGAGATGTTTCTCAGCCTGTTTATAGTGAGATTGATCCTCGTGGTCGCAAAATGTATTGGGTTGGGAAGTCGGGCGATCCATTAGGGCAAGAGCATATTATTAATGATTCCGCGCTGCATCCATTGAATAACCAATTTGAAGCGGATGCAACAGTGCAATTTCGTACAGATTTTGCAGCGTTAAATGATGATTTTGTGAGTATTACCCCAATTCGGCTCGATGCAACTGGCTATTCTACGCTGGTCGGTTTAAAAGAGACTTTGTTTTTACGCGATTGATAGTCGGGCGTGTTAGCATTGAATCTCGCCTTGAATTTTTGCAAAAAGATTTTTTGTGAATTGACGTTGTAAGGACAAAATATCAACACGCCCTAGCGTTATTGATGTTAATCCAGTGACTTTCTGAGTTTCTTAAAAACAAAAGTTACGCATTAAACACCAAGAAGAGGATGAGCGATTGTCGTATTTTAGTGCCCCAACATCTGTACCTCATGTGCAAAAGAAACCGTTACTTTTTTCTGTTGTTGCGATGACTTCACTTATTGTAGTGACTGCTAATTTCGTAGGATGTGCTTCTGCACCGACGATTCGCCCAGTTCGAGTGGCGAGCAATGTTGCTGTGCCGACCTATTATGTCGTCAAATCTGGCGATAGTTTGAGCAAAATTGCGATACGTTATAATCTTGATTATCGTGATATTGCGCGCATGAATCAGATCGGTGGTGATTATGTGATTCAAGTCGGTCAACGATTACGTTTGGTGGGCGGTGCTGAGCCAACTGCGCAACCTGTTGCGATGCCAGCCGATCAGCCGATCACTGCAAAGCCTTTAGGGAACCCAACTAGCGCTCCGCAGACAAATACAGCAGCAGTTAATCCAGTTTCTGCACCATTGTCGAGCCAAGCAAATGCTGCTTATGGAAATTCATGGCGTTGGCCAACTGATAATGCAATTTCTCAAGATTTTGATTTAAAAAAACAAATTAAAGGAATTCGTTTTGCAGGGAATGCCGGTGATCCTGTTAGAGCAGCAGCAGATGGAACAGTCATTTATGCCAGTAATGGTCTGCCAGAATATGGCAATTTAATCCTGATTCAGCATGCAAGCGGTTATATCACCGCGTATGCGCATAATCAGCGTCTACTTGTTCAAGAAAAAACGCGGGTGAGTGCTGGACAACAAATTGCGGAAATGGGTTCTACTGGAACTAATCAAGTGATATTGGAATTCCAAGTACGATTGAATGGCAAGCCTATGAACCCTCGTTTGGTGTTGCCAAAGAGATAGAGAACTCATGCATAATTGTCACTCTAAACTACGATTTTAGTCAATTTATCATGATCAATCTCGACTATAATCGTAGTGTGCTAGGTTTGATGAGATGGACACTTAAAATATGCTAGACAGTTTACGCAGCATGGCGATTTTTGTCAGTGTCGTGGACAAAGGATCGTTTAGTGGTGCAGCCCGAGCGTTAGGGATCACGACCAGCGCAGTCAGTCAGCAAATTCGTATTTTAGAAAGCGAGGTGGGCACAATTTTGCTCCACCGCTCAACACGAAAGTTAAGTTTGACAGAGGCAGGCAGTGTCTTCTATCAAAGCTGTAATGAGATGGTACAGGCTGCGAAGCAGGGACGTGTAAGAATTAATGAACTACGTGATGAGCTCGTCGGTGATTTGCGAATTGCAACCACACCAGAGCTTGGCTTAAATCATATTCTGCCTGCATTATCTGGCTGGTTGCAGGCACATCCCAGTCTTACTGTACATTTTGAAGCTGATAATCGTTATATCGATTTGATTGAAGAGCGTATAGATATCGCTATACGTCTAAGTGCAGGTTTAGCAGATTCTACCCTGATTGCACGGCCGATGGCGCGGGCGCGTCTTGTGCTATGCGCATCGCCTGAATATTTGAAAAACCACCCGCCAATTAATACTCCTGCTGATTTAGAACAACACGAAAGTATCGGCTTAACACTCAATAAAGAGCCACAAGAGCGCCATTTACGTCATCGTGTGACTGGAGAGTTGGTTCAGGCTCGTATGAAGTCACGAATTCAAACAAACAATGTCTTTCTGATGCGTTCGCTTGTTGCAAATGGTCATGGTGTGGGGGCTTTAATGTCTGTCGATATGCCTCAAGCGTTTATTGATGGTGCATTGGTTGAGATTTTGCCTGACTGGGAGCTACCAACGTATACGTTATATGCGATCACATTACGGCGTGAACAACCGCTGAAAGTCGTTCGTTGTATTGAAACGTTAATGCAGTATTTTAGTCAGATGCCTTTGATTTAGTGGATATAAGATCTATAAGTTCTCATTAGGGATACCATTTTCATGAAAGGATTTCAAAGTATTCATGAGCGTGCGATAGCTCGTAAGGGTGGTGAAGCGGCTTTGCAACAATTGCTGCCGCATGTGTTAACTCGTGATGAAATTGCCGCTATTCCCGACTCACGCTTTTTATCGATGATGGCGAAAGGGATTAATCAGGCAGGCTTTCATTGGCAAGTCATCGAAAATAAATGGCCTCAGTTTGAAGAGGCGTTTTTGGGTTTTGATGTTGAAAAATTAGCATTTTTATCAGATCAGGCTTGGGATGAATATCTAACCGATCCGCGCGTGGTTCGTAATTGGCAAAAAATCGAAGCTGTTTATAAAAATGCGATTTTCATGCGAGAACTCGCTCAAGCGCATGGTAGTGCTGCGCGCTTTTTTGCGGATTGGGATCATGATGATCAGCTAGGATTAACTCAATATTTAAAGAAAAATGGTTGTCGTCTGGGCGGCATGACGGGCATGATTTTTTTGCGCCGAATGGGTAAAGATATTTATTTGTTGAGTCGTGATGTTGTACTTGCTTTGCAGCATGCAGGGCTAGAAATTGCAGATCAACCAACCAGTTTGAAAGATTTGAAAGCGATTCAATCTTGCTTTACCGAGTGGCATCATGAAACCGATATTCCGTATAGTCATTTGAGTAAGATCGCAGCTTATTCGGCCGGGGAGAATTATGCGGCGGATTATATTCTTGAGCGAATGCATCAAGACCAGTAAAACCACCATTGATTGTTTTTGAATATCTATCGATCATAAAAAAAGCTAGCCCGTATTTCGGACTAGCTTTTTGTTTTTCAGGCTTGTGCTTTTGAAGCTTATGCCCAAGCTTTTTCTAATACAGATTTAATATCAGCCAAGCTGGCTTCTTTTGGATTGTAGATAATCGAGCCATCATCCAAAGCCTTCTGAGCAATTTCATCAAGCTGTGATTTTTGAACTTTGCCAGTTTCCTGCAAAGTACGTGGCAGCTTGGTGCGTTCGTACAAAGTGTCACGCAATTCACGAATAAACTGGATCGCTTTCTGCGCGCGTTGTGATGCTGGCGTTGCGGCGTAAACGTCCGCACCTGCGAGGTGTAACAGCAAGTCAGCGGTACGATCACCATTGGTATCGAGGTTGTATTCGAGAACATAAGGTAGGAATAAGCTCATTGCCAAACCATGTGGTACGTGAGCCACTGCACCAGCAGCATGACCGATGGAGTGAACTAGACCCACCATAGAGTTTGAGAATGCAATGCCAGCCATGGTTGATGCTTGAGCAAGCTCAAGACGACCATTGGCATCTTTTGGATTATCGAGAACGAAAATTAGGTTTTCACTAATTTTACGAATCGCAGCCGTGGCATAAGCATCGCTGATTGGATTGTGACCTAAGCAAGTGTAGGCTTCGACAGCGTGCGTCATTGCATCCATTGCTGTCATTGCGGTGATATGAGGTGGCAAGGTTTGTGTCATGCGTGGATCCAGAACTGCTGCGTTCGGCATCAAATGATATGACGTGAACGGCATTTTGATATTTTTTTCAGGATCTGCAATGACTGCAACCATGGTCACTTCTGAGCCTGTACCTGCTGTAGTTGGGACAACAAAAAATGGTTTCAGTGGTTTTGGTAGGTTGTGTGCACCTGAATATTTCATCAGATCATCACCACCTTCAGAGACGAGGATATTCACGCCTTTGCTGGTGTCGATGACGGAACCGCCGCCAACAGCAATGATCGCATCGCACTTATTGTCACGATATAGCTTTGCTGCTGCACGGACTGTTTGCAAGCTGCTATCTGGTGGAACTTCATCAAAAATGACAGCGATTTGGCTATCTGCATCGGCAAATGTTGCTTCGAGTGGCACGAGCAAATTATTGCTGCGTACGCCTTTATCAGTGATGATCATCGGGCGCTTCGCACCGAGTGCAGCCAGTTCAAACGGAATGTGTTCCAATGCCATGTGACCTGCAATCACTTTAACAGGACAGAAAAATTCGTAATATGACTTAGGTTGAATCGATGACATGGTGGCTTAGCTCCGTTTTGCTGTTTTATTCAGGCGTGGGATGAGGTCTGTATAACTCGATACGACATTGGCGTAGATTTTTGCGGCTTTGGTGATTTTTTCACCTAGAGCGAGTGTCGTTGGATAACGTTTTACTGCAAGTTCAGCAACTGGTTTTGGCAGGATTAGAGCTTCCAGTTTATTGAGACAACGTACTAGACGAATGGCGTAACTGACTTCTCCATCTGCAATCATGCGATCGTTGGCGAATGCGCGTGATGTACTTTCTTGGAATGAGAATACGAGGAATGCATGACTGAGATGTTTGAACTTGATTGATAGATCTGGTTTTCCTTCAAAGTGATCAAGGCGGACAAGACTTTTATCGGCTTGTACGCGTAGATTAAAGTGAGAACCGTTCGGGAGTACAATCATTTGAATGACGAAATTTGCTGGAAATCCTGCGAACTCATTTTTAAGCTCACCATCGACTTGGCTGGCAAATACTAGGGCGCGGGCGATGGTATCCATCATGAGTGCGACATAGGCTTTTTGCGCAGTCTTCATGGTGCGTTGGATGGGTGAAGTCGGGGATTGTTGTATTGCCAGATTGTTCATAGCTGGGCTATCCATAAAGGTCAAACCATAAAGATCATGATGAATTGTTGAGAAACTCAGAGTTCCCTATTTATTCCATACTATAAGGATTTTGCCTACAGGAATAAAGAAACTTCCTGAAGCTGTTTTTCGTATGTATGAAATAAATGTTCAGATAAAATAAAGTTAGAGTAATTGCTCTAATTTAATGAGTATACCCTAGAAACTTGTTGTAGCGATAGTCTATAAAGCTGTCTTTTCATCATTGTTGATAAGAATGCATCGTCGTGTGTGAGTGACTATTTTTCTTGCTGGTGTTGTTCGCGCAGAATAGCGCTCAACTGGTCGGTAATTTGTTGAAATGTCGGCGTCGATTGTTGCTGTTTTTGCTTGTTTAGCTCATCAACTAACCGTGTCATTTTTAGCCCTGCATAGCCACATGGATTGATATGGCTAAAGCCATCTAGCTCGCAATCAATATTTAATGATAAGCCATGATAACTGCGTCCCCGACGAATTTTGAATCCTAATGATCCGATTTTTGCTTCGTTGACATAAACGCCAGGCGCGTCTTTTTTGGCATAAGCGTCAATGTTGTAAAGCTGGAGTAGTTCAATCAGGGCAGTTTCGGTATTAGTGACGAGTTGGCGCACATTCCAATGCAATCGATTGAGATCGTAAAGGAGATAGGCGATAAGTTGCCCTTGACCATGCCAAGTGATTTGACCGCCGCGATCAGATTGTACGATGGGTAAGTGTGTTGCGTGGAGGAGATGTTCTGGTTTGCCAGCTTGACCTTGCGTCAGCACATCCTGATGTTGTAATAACCAGAGTTCATCAGGTGTGGATTCATCGCGGTTTTCAGTCAACGTTTTCATGGCTTGAAAACTGGTTGCATAATCAATCAGACCATCAAAATGCTGGATAATTAGGTCTGATTGATGGTTTGTTGCCATGATTTTGATATGTGGCTTATTTGATATATGGCGTAACCATGGCGCGGACATCAGTATGCGCGTCAATGACTGTCATAAATGTATATGCACCAATAAATTTACGGCTAATAAACATAAATTCTTTTGGTGGGACACTGAAGAAACGAGAAGTCATGGATTCCGCAGCCTGTTTCATCACACGTGAGTGCAGCAAGCTTTGCTTCCAGACATATTTTCCTTCGGCATCAAATGCATTGGCAGGCGCATCAGGGTTATTTAATAGCGTTGTAAAAGGCTCGGTTGCCATCAAGAAAACATCAGCCATGGCTGGTTTCGTACCCAACGGCATTTGGTCAAAGAAAGTGTAGCCTTGCATTGCTGAAATCATTTCGTCTTTGTCATGATGATAGCCCGCGCGGATGAGTGCTCGTGCAACATGAAGCAAATTTGTATCGAATCCGCGAATCGCGCCGAAGTCGAGCAAAATGATTTTGTCAGGAGTGTCTTTGCCATTGCCTAAACGAACGAGATAGTTACCAAAGTTCGGATCAGTTTGCATCTCACCCCATTCAAATAATTCGCGGATAGCAATTTCAATCGATGCTGATCCGAGTTTATTACGACGCGATTGAGGGAGTGACAACATGACTGCGCTGTTGATCGGCACACCACGTTCGAAGGTCATGCAG
>JASLGO010000173.1 GCA_030150135.1 Aquirhabdus sp. | reverse complement strand
GATCAAACATGTCTTCTTTAATGGCGGCAAAGCAGAAAGTTATTTTAAGCGTTATATTGCACCATCATTAGTTGAATATCCATTGAGCTACCAACGATTACCATCGACTAGTCCAGCCCATGCGACACTGTCATTTGCAGAGAAACTGGAGGCATGGCGCGTGATTCTGTCTTTCACTCGATAGGCAGTTTTAGACCAATCGCTGTCTCACCATCTCAAATATACAAATTGCACCTGCAATCGCGACATTGAGTGACTCTTGACCACCCGGCTGAGGAATCGTGACGGCAATTGCATTCGACAATGCAATGTCAGTTGCGCCTTGACCTTCATTACCCATTAACCATGCAGTAGGTGACTTCAGGTTAAGTGCATATAGACTTTGGCTGGCATGTGAACTTGTTGCATGTAACGGAATGTCCAATCGTGAAATAATGTCAGAAATATCTGCTTGTTCAATGATTTCCAAACCAAATTGTGCACCCATGCCAGCTCGTAATACACGAGGTGACCACACAGATGCTGTGCCTGTGGTACAGATGACCTGCTTAATGCCAGCGGCAGCGGCGGTACGTAGCAATGTGCCTACATTACCCGCATCTTGTACGTCCTCAAGAATGAGGACATCCGCAGTGAGGCGTTCTGGTAACGCTGCATGAACGCTATTAATCAGCGCCATAATATCAATGCCTTGACCAAGAGTACGCAGCTCTTTGTATAAGGCATCGGGTAGGACGAAACGAGGAACCTGCTTCCAACCGTCCAGAAGATCATTCACTTCTGGATGAGTCAGCATGCTTTCACTGAAAAAAATACTTTCAGGTGTGAAACCTGCACGTTGGTAAGCGTCCAGAAGATGAGCGCCTTCCAAGACAGTTTGTCCTGATTTTCTACGTGCATTGGCTTGTTCAAGCAATCCACGTAGATGTTTCAGACGCGGATTGTCGCGAGAAGTGATTGCCAAAGGCATTTTTTCAGAAAGCATAAGAGTCAGGTAATACCTTAATTATTCAAGAAAATCAGCATCAGGCTGGACATGATAATGCGTTACACGTAACACTTCATTGCGCGAACCCAGCACAACAGGAATACGTTGATGAAGTCCAGTTGGATCAACGTCCATAATGCGTTGGCGTCCTGTAGTTGATGCGCCACCAGCTTGCTCAATCAAGAAGCTCATTGGATTTGCTTCATACATAAGGCGTAATTTGCCAGCTTTTTTCGGGTCTTTCAGGTCGTATGGATACATGAAAATACCGCCACGCATCAAGATACGATGTACATCGCCAACCATAGATGCAACCCAGCGCATATTAAAGTCTTTACCACGAACGCCCTCTTTGCCTTCTAGACATTCATTGACATAGCGTTGCATTGGTTTTTCCCAATGACGCTGGTTGGACATATTGATTGCAAATTCTTGGGTATCTGTTGGGATACTGATTTTTTCAGACGTGAGGATAAACTCACCAAGATCACGGTCGAGGGTGAAGATGTCAACGCCATTACCCAACGTTAAAACGAGTAGGGTTGATGGGCCGTATAGTGCATATCCTGCGGCAACTTGATGTTGACCTGCTTGATAGAAATCACTGGTTTCAATCGAGTTGGTATTTGGACGTTCAAGAATCGAGAAAATTGTTCCGACGCTCATATTCACATCAATGTTGCTTGACCCATCGAGTGGATCAAACAAAATCAGATATTTACCTGATTCGCTTGCGACGATCATTTCATCCATTTCTTCTGATGCCAGCGCAGCTGCAATACCACCGCCCAGCAAGGTATCGACCATCAACACATTAGAAATGATGTCGAGTTTCTTTTGTGTTTCACCTTGAACATTATCTGTATTGGCACTGCCTAAAACACCTGCTAGCGCACCTTTATGCAATGCTGAACTGATACCCTTACATGCAATTGCTGTTTGCAAAATCAATTGAGTCAAATCAGGGGTCAGGTGATTGATGCGTTGAGGTGAGTTGCTGGTGACTTGGCGTGTCAAAAGATATTGATTTAAGGTAATCGCAGACATAAGGCTACTCGATGATTATTAAAAATGGTTATGGAAATAAACTGTGATCATGAGCATCGCTGAATCGCCTAAAATAACAGCAAACAACAGCGACAATGTATTCAATCTGATCTATTTGCAGTGTTACATGAAACTATTAAAATCTATTCATGAAATGAATTAACAGTTTCTATTACAAGGCATAAGCCATTAAATCTTCTAAACTGACAACGGCTAGTGCAGCTTCATGACAGGCTTCTAATTTCACTTTGGGCGCAACACCTGCATCCAGCGCTTCTTTCCAACGCGTAACGCATAAACACCAAAAATCACCTGGCACTAAACCTTGAAATTCAAATTGCGGCAGCGGTGTAGTGAGATCATTGCCCATTTGCTGTGAAAAGCTCAGAAATTCTGAGGTGACTTGCACACATACGGTATGCAAACCAAAATCTTGTATGCCTGTATGACAAAAACCGTCGCGATAATAGCCAGTAATTGGGCTAAAACAGCAACTTGCCAAACGTTCACCCAAGACATTACGGGTATTGATCAATGGATCTGGGTGTATAGACATCAAGCTATCCTTCATAAAACTATGATGCGCATAAAGGAAATGCGCGAAATCAATTTATCTTGAGATCATCTCTATTGTATCGCTAAAACGCATAATTCCAAAATGTTTGACTCGAAAATGCAATCAAACATCCGCAGAATGTCACGCTATTTTGTTGAAAATATGGGTTTCATATTTATTTACTGAGCGTTTATTCAGTGAAAGTTGTCCAGTTGGGCAACTATCCCTGCGCGTAAAGGCTGCAAATGACTTTCCGCAAGTTGTAATTGATAAAACGTCAACCAACCCATGATTGCCAACACGATAAAACTACTGATACGAATGATCTGTCGCTGCTTTTGACTCATACTTTCTGTCAATGAGAATACCAATCCTAATAGCGCGCCCGTGATGATGCCACCCAAATGCGCTGCATTATCAATTCCTGCGATGCTTAAACCTAATCCAAAGTTAATCGCCATAATAACGAGGAGCGGTTTGAGCTGTAATGCTTGCTCGGGATGTAGACTGGCTTTAGGTCGCCATGCTGCAACAATAAGCGCTCCACCTAAGCCCATAATTGCACCCGATGCACCTGCACTGACCACAAAAGCATTCGCGTCATTGAGTATTTGTTGATTGAACACATTGTGCAGCACGCTCATCAGGCTACCAACTAAACCAGCACTTAAATACATGGCAAGATAGAAGCGGCGACCATAATAAAACTCTGCGTAAACGCCCCAGATATAAAGTGCCCAACAGTTCACAGCAAGGTGAATCAATCCGATATGTAGAAACATACTACTGAGTAATCGCCACCAATCGCCTGTTAAGGTGAGAGGCGCATAATTCGCGCCCCATAGCAATAAATCACCCATTCTTGGGCTAAATAGGCTGACCCCATTGAGAACTTCGATTGCAAACATGGAGATGTTGATCAGTAACAAGAGTCCTGTGAGTTTCCAGATGCGTAGCGTTGAAAACATGCGTGAAGGGTTCCTTCTCAAACTGACTGAAAAATATTCGCTTTAACTGTAGATTAACTACAGAGTTATTATTCAACACAGTGGATTGACTGAAAATCGGCTATGCTTAGGCTATCTTATCTTTTTTATAGACATTAGGCGTACATGAAAGCTTTTTTTGCACGTATTTCGTTAATCCTATTATCTTTATTTTTAGCGGTGCAGCTTTTTGTTTTTGCAAGCTTATTGTGGTGGAAGCATCATGATGTTAATCGCTCCATGTTTATGCGTGAGTACCTCTGGAGTGGAGATAATACGACGACGATTGAGCATCGTACCGTGCAATATGATCAAATTAGCGTTCATGTGAAGCGTGCATTGATTGCAGGTGAAGATGCCAAGTTTATGTATCATCATGGTTTTGACTGGGATGGCATTCGTGCAGCTTTAGAAAAAAATGATAAGAAAGGACATGTTGTTGCAGGTGGTTCTACGATCAGTCAGCAGCTCGCCAAAAATCTATTTCTATCCAATGAGCGGTCTTATTTACGCAAAGGCGAAGAGGCGATCATTACATGGATGATGGAGCGGATGTGGAGCAAAGAGCGCATTTTGGACGTCTATTTGAATGTGATCGAATTTGGTGATGGCATTTATGGCATAGAAGCTGCTTCACAATTTTATTATGGCAAATCTGCGGCTGAAATTAGTGCAAATGAAGCTGCAAAATTAGCAGGACTAGTGCCGAATCCCGTCTATTATGAAATGCATCAACATGATCGTAAGATGCTACGCCGTGTCGCAGTTATTCGACGTTATATGGGGTATTCTGCAATACCATAGTTTATGCGCTAACGCACCTAAAAAACTTGTCTAGGTAATGGTTTAGCGATTAAGATCAAATTAATCAGCATCATTCAATAAACTGTCATATTTCATCGTCAGAATGAGGTAGACCAATAGAATGACTAGCTCATTATTTATTCTTTTCAAGAATTTAGGAATATCATGAACCAAGCAGCTCAAGCACCCACTGACATTATTGAATTTGAACCTAGTGTCCGTTATCTAAACCGTGATTTGTCGCTATTGGATTTTCATTTACGTGTACTTGAACAGGCTGTTGATCCACTCAATCCTGTGATTGAGCGTTTGGTATTCCTGCTAATTTTTTCTCGCAACATGGATGAGTTTTTTGAAGTTCGTGTCGCGGGTTTGATGCAGCAATTGAGCTATAGTGATGACAGTACGACGCCTGATGGTATGCATCCTTCAGAAGTGCTTGCCAAAATTTCAGAAATTGCACATACCGCAATTGAGCGCCAATATCGCATTCTGAATGAAGAAGTTTTACCTGCGTTAGCTGAAGAAAATATCCGTTTCTTGCGCCGTGAGGAGTTGACACCTGATCAAGCCAATTGGGTACATCAATATTTCCGTGAGCAAGTTCTGCCAGTTTTAACGCCGATTAGTTTAGATCCAGCGCATCCATTCCCACGTCTGGTCAATAAAAGCCTTAACTTTATCGTGACCTTGGATGGCAAAGACGCGTTTGGTCGTGATATTAAATTTGCAATTGTCCCTGCGCCACGTTCATTACCGCGTGTTGTGCGTTTGCCTGACCATTTGACGGACGGTTTTGAGCATCATGTGATGTTGTCTGCAATTATCCATGAGCATGTCAGTGATCTGTTCCCGGGCATGTCTGCGACAGGATGTCACCAATTCCGTGTCACGCGTAATGCGGATTTAGAGTTTGATGAAGATGCCGAAGACGTTGCGAAAGCGCTGAAAGGTGGTTTGAGTTCACGTCGTTTTGGTCGTGCCGTTCGTTTGGAAGTGACGAATCATTGCCCAGATAATATTATTGATTATTTATTGCGTCGTTTTGGTTTAAACCAAACACAACTTTATCGCGTCAATGGACCTGTTAATTTGGCACGTTTGCTGTCGAACTTTAATCGTCCAAAAATGCGTTATAAGTCTTTCATTCCTGCGATGCCAGCCGCGCTGCGTAGCTCGGAAGACATTTTTGCATCGATTAAAAAACAAGATATTCTGATCCATCATCCGTTTGAATCATTTGCCCCAGTCATCAATTTCCTGCGTGAAGCCGCACGTGATCCACAAGTATTAGCAATCAAACAAACTTTGTATCGTAGCGGTGCAGATTCTGAAATTGTACAGATTCTCGCGGATGCAGCACGTCAAGGAAAAGAAGTCACCGCAATCATCGAACTCCGTGCGCGTTTCGATGAAGAGTCCAATATGGAAGTGGCAAATATTCTGCAAGAAGCAGGCGCGGTTGTTGTATACGGTATAGTTGGTTATAAAACACACGCGAAGATGATTCTGGTTGTACGTCGTGAAGGGGATAAGTTGACGCGCTATGTGCATTTAGGCACAGGTAACTATCATGCGGGTAATGCGCGGATGTATACCGATTATGGTTTATTGTCTGCGAATCCGCAGCTTTCGGAAGATGTGCATAAAATTTTCCAAGAACTCACTGGAATGGGTAAAGCTGCGAAGTTGCAAAAATTGCTACATGCACCATTTACGCTACATCCGCAATTGATTGCATTGATCAATGAAGAGATTGAGTTTGCGAAAGCAGGTAAAGGCGGGCATATCATTGTTAAAGTCAACGCACTGACTGAACGTCATTTGATTGATGCATTGTATAAGGCATCTAATGCTGGTGTGAAAGTTGATTTGATTATCCGCTCCACGTGCTGTCTACGTCCGCAAGTCAAAGGTTTATCTGAAAATATCAGAGTTCGTTCAATCGTAGGCCGTTTTCTGGAACATACTCGTGTGTATTACTTTGGCAATGGCGGTGAGCCAAAAGTCTATTGCGCGAGTGCAGACTGGATGGATCGTAATTTGTTCTCACGCGTAGAGGTGTGTTTTCCAATAGATAATGGCCATTTGCGTCGTCGCATCATTCAACAAGGTTTGCAGAATTATTTGGATGATAATCAGCAGGCTTGGGAGTTGGATAAGACTGGTGTTTGGAATCGTGTAGTGCCAAAAGAGGGTGCGGAGTTGCACATGGCACAGTCGATCCTGCTTGAGAAGTTGGCGCGTTAGTTATTTGTAGAGTTTAAAAATGGTCAGCTATGAGAGTAGCTGACCTTTTTTAGCTTCATTATCTGAATTTTGTTTGATCAAGTTTATAGTTATAGTTTTTCTTTCAGGATTGCTTCAAATGTGCCATTTGGTTCGATACTGTCGGATTCAATAAGGACAGAGTGTAGGTATCCATTTGCTAGTACACTGTATTGAAAACCTGCTTGACGTCCATTTTTAGTGAAAAGTTCGATTTTGCTGCGTTCACCTATGTTTCCATCCTGACTAGATAAATCATAGCCATGATTCTCCGCAAAATTCATGGCAGAAGCTTTTTTTCCTGCCCAAACCCCTTCTTCAATTCCTGCGATATTGTGTTCGTATGTTTGAATGGTGCTAAATAATTTTGTGGCACACTCAGAGTTGCTTCTTATGCTATAGCCGTCAATATGCCCAAGCATAGGGATATCGATGCTTGATATTTTTGGTGTTGCCTCGATTTTGCAACCTAGCTTTTCGAGATCCTCCATGGTGAATTGCTCAAGTGTTTTAATACGTGCATTTTTTTCGGTATGAGCTGAGTCATGACACCCACTAATCAACAGTAAAATGGTTAGTAAGGTTATGTTCTTTCGCATTTCTTTTATATTCCTGAGTTTTTTATCTAACGTTTGTACTAAGCCAAATATATTTTGATTTCTTATTCGCAAGGTGAATTGAGAGTTTGGCTTAGATTTTCTTATTAGTTGAGTTAAAGCTAACCTATGGATTTTTACCACTCACGCCATTCTTCGGTGACATCATCCTCAAATGGAATGCCTGCTTGTGTTAGTGATGAGAAAATTAATTCGCAAATGTCTTCTCTTTGATCGGTTTCAATAAGAGAGCCTTTGCAGCGATCATTTAGCGCATTTAATTTGAGCACTAGGTTTCTGACATGATTCAGAGCAGAATTATGATCTATATTTTCTGTTTTTAAGTTACTCAAAAATTCTGATAAATCGTTTCCACATTCAGCAACATCTTTTGCCGTGTAATCAGCGTCGTCATCACCTTCAATGTAATCTAACATTCCTTCGAGAATTCTATTTTTTAAAGCGTCCATTAAAACCTCTCATATTATTTTAATTGGCGCATCGAATGGTTTCCCGATGCGCCGTTTTGCGAATAACGATTATCCCAACTTCTTCAACAACTCAGGCAATGCCTTCGCCTGATCTGCTGCATTGCCTGTATAGCTTGCAGGTGTCAATTGTGCCAAACGAGCGCGATCTGCTTCAGGTACAGCCGTCAATTCATTACCTGCGATAAAGTCGAGCATCATTTGACGTGTCATCGCTTGACCGCGTGTCAGTGCTTTGAGTTTTTCGTAAGGTTGTTCAACGTTGTAACGGCGCATCACAGTTTGAATCGGTTCAGCCAACACTTCTTGTGCATTGTCCAAGTCAGCGTTGATTCGGTCGGCATTGAGTTCTAATTTGCCAATTCCTTTTAAACATGCTTCAAATGCAATCAAGCTCTGCGCCAGACCAACTCCCATGTTGCGGAGTACAGTTGAGTCTGTTAAGTCACGTTGCCAGCGAGAAATTGGCAGTTTTTCACCGAGATGAGCGAGTACGGCATTCGCTAAACCTAAGTTACCTTCGCTGTTTTCAAAGTCGATTGGATTAACTTTATGTGGCATGGTTGATGAACCAACTTCGCCAGCTTTAAGTTTTTGTTTGAAGAAACCGAGGGAGATATAACCCCACACATCGCGGTTAAAGTCGATGAGAATGGTATTGAAACGTTTTAACGCATCAAACAATTCTGCCATGTAATCATGTGGTTCGATCTGTGTGGTGTATGGATTAAACGTCAAGCCGAGTGAACCGATAAAGCCTTCAGCATGTGCAGCCCAATTAATTTCTGGGTAAGCCGACAGATGCGCGTTGTAGTTACCGACTGCACCGTTGATTTTGCCCAATAATTCAACTTGTTCAAATTGTTTGATCTGACGAGCGAGGCGATAAGCGACGTTGGCAAACTCTTTACCCAAAGTAGTTGGGCTGGCGGTTTGACCGTGTGTACGTGACAACATCGGTTGGTCGGCGTATTTTTCTGCGAGTGCAGCAATGGCATCACGGAGTTGGCGCATTGAGGCGAGCAAAATATCGCGACCGCTTTTTAGCATGAGGGCGTGAGACAAGTTGTTGATGTCTTCACTGGTACATGCGAAATGGATAAATTCGCCTGCATCTTTCAGTGCTGCGATAGGTGTGATTTTTTCTTTGAGGAAATATTCAACCGCTTTTACATCATGATTGGTGGTCGCTTCAAGCGTTTTAATACGTTCTGCATCCGCTTCACTGAAATTAGTCACAATTGCATCAAGTGCTGCATTTGTGTCAGCAGAGAATGGTGCAAGCTCAGAGATTTGTGGATGATTGGCCAAAGACTGTAGCCAACGAACTTCGACTTTGACGCGAGCAGCAATCAGGCCAAATTCAGAGAGATAAGGGCGGAGTGCATCGCATTTATTGGCATAGCGACCGTCGAGTGGGGAGAGGGCGGTGAGAGTGTTTAACATATCGATCTATTCCAAGTGCAAAATAATAGGATGTTGAATAGGCTTGTGTTTCAGTTTAAATCAGGGATTTTTCATCTTATGACGGATTGTGGCGAGCTTCCGAATATCTTCTAGCATCGCACCTCGTCCAAAAAATAATTGCCATGGGCGTCCGCCTAGGCTGTTCCAAAGA
>JASLGO010000049.1 GCA_030150135.1 Aquirhabdus sp. | reverse complement strand
TGCAAAGACAACACCATGTGCGCCATGTGCAGGAATTTCACTGACCACCTTCCCAGTCGTTAAATCCACGACAGAGACACTCTCGCCTCTCGTCACAAACAAACGGTTGCGAACAGAATCAATCGATACAAAATCCCATTTACTTGAATCGCCAATTGTCCAATGCTGTAATACTTCAAACTTCTGTGCTTTAACTTCTTGAGTTTCTTTAGCAAAAGCAGTTTCTTGCATGGACATCGCGATCACCATTGCGGTCGCAACATACAGCGCGTTTTTTGGAAATGTCATGACTTTATTTTCCTTAAAAATAAGTAATAACTCTCCAGCTCACCACAATGAACTGGCGAGCTAGAAACTTATTTGAGAGGTAATTTACAGGGAACGAATTAGTGCTTCCTTAGTAAAAGTCTCTAGCCACGAAACCTTTACAAGAACTCAACATCTACTGCACTTGTCCAATATCACAAACTGAATTTTTACCTTCGATATGACAAGTATTGACTTGTTTGCCGTTGCGATCCCAGACTTTAACTAACCATTGATTGCTGGTCATGCTTGTCGTATTGATACGTTCCATCGTCATATAACCAAAGCCACTGACCCATGAACTAAAGTGATCGACAACAGCGCCAACTGCGGGTGTTGCACCCTCTGGTAAAGTCGCAGGCAGTGGAACGGTATCTTCTTCTGTTCCCGAAAATCCAGCAACAAACTGGGTTGGATGAGGTGAAGAAAAACTGACTTCTTGCCACAGATGCACATGACCTGACAGCATCGCATTGACACGTGGTGGCAGCATCAGAGGATTAATCTTAGAAAAAACTGATTGCAAGCCTTCGTTACCAGATAAGAGTTTGACGTTACCCTGCTTATCTTTTTTTGCAGTGAAACCCAAAATCGGATGATGATTTACACCGATGTTGTATGAGGCATTCTGAGATAAGGCATCCAGTTTCTGATACATCTCGCGATATTTCGTCTCGCGAATATCGCCTTCTGGAATAGGTTTACCGATCGTATTTGCCGTATCCAACATGATCAGTTGCTCATCGCCGCCCAATGGAATCGCATACGGATCTGTATAATCACCGATGTTGTCATTCGCGGCATCGTTACAATCTCGTCCAGCTACGAATGGACTTGGATCCATAAAACGCCACCAGCCTTGACCTGCACGTGCACAAGATTCGTGGTTACCGCGTGCCATCGCCCACGGTGCAGCCTGCATCAGCACATGACCCGGTTTAAAGAAATCCGCGTTCCACGCATCAAAACCATAACCCCATGGACTGTTTTTGCAACCTGCATTGCCTTCAGGACATCTATTCTCACGATAAAGTAAATCACCGACATGGATCACGAGATCAGGCTTCCACGCAGCAGCTTGCTGAGCCACTTGGGCAAAAGGATATTGCTCAGGATCATTACAGTCTTGGAAGGCATGATCTGATTTTTTCAAGCGACATCCTGTATCACCAATAACTACAATTCGCTGTACGTCACGCTTCGGCAAAGGCAACGCTTGTCCTGCAATGCTCGCTGAATGCGTTTCAATCGGCAGTGTTTTTTCACACGTGAGTACCTGAAATTCAGATGGTTTCGACTCACTAGGATCAGACATGGTTGGTCGCTGTGGAATCGTTGCGGATTTGGCACGCACATCCATTGCCATTTCTTTACCATCCACAGTCAACATAGGACATGCTGCATGATGAGTCAGCGCCCGAACGACTGGAATACCGTTACTCCCTAGAACTACATAAGTAATCGGATAATGTTGTGATGTATCACTAGCCTGAAGATGATTTGGTGACATCAATGCACACCCAAACATCGTCAGTGGAATGAATACGATCGGCATAAATGAAATGAACGATCTAGACAATGACTTCATAATATTTCCTTCATAACGATATTTAAGTGCTGCTTGATCAACGCGCTACTGACACGTTAAATTGACCCATGTCTGATAATTCCGCTCAGTCCCTTTCATTTCCGCAGGCGGCTCAGGAATCGTTGCATCCACCACGGCATGTCGTGCAGCATCATCAATCGCAGGCACGCCGCTCCCACTTAACACATGAACATTACGCGGATCAGTATCTTTGAGACTGAATGCCACTCGGACACGTCCAGTAAATTGCACATCATTCGGGCAATGTGTTGCGGCCTGCACAGCAGCTAAAAGCTTAGCAGCATAAGTATTGACCACATGTGGATCTACTTCACTTTTCACCACAGGCTGTGGAACAGGTGGCGGAGCTGGCTCAGTGGCTGCTGTTGGCGTTGCAACAGGTGTCGGAGGCGTTTTATCAATCGCAGGCTTCGGCAAAGGCGGCAATGTTGGCTTCGGCTCAACCACTTTTTGCTTGACTGGCTTCGGCTCGATTTCTTTTTTAGGCTTCGGCGGTGTGGGCTTCGGCTTGGCAACCTCATGCTTAGGCTCAGGTGGTGCATCTGGTGTCAGAGTAATCACCTCTTGTGCGACAACGCCTTCAGTCCGCACATGCATCATGCCGTATCCCATTGCACCCAAGAACAATAATGCCTCAACCAGAACCGCCAGACCAAACGCCTGCAATGATCGATTTTGGATTGGATTTTTCAATTCCTTTCTAAATTCTACGGTCATGGCGCAGTCTTCTGGCTATCTTGCTCGTTGTTCATGCTGCGCGCAGACAACGCAACTTCCGTCGCTCCGCCTTTTTTAATCGCATCAATGACGCTCATCACGGTTTGCAGCGAAGCATTCTGATCACCAGCAATCGTCACCACCGTTTTTTTGCTATCGCGCTGACGCAGCAAATCGGTGAGCTGCTGCAACGTGACCACATGGTTTTCCACCATAATCGTATGCTCTGGCGTAATCTCAACCAGTAGTTTGATCGGCGGAATCGTCACCGCCGTTGAGCTGGTTGGCAACTTCGTCACATGACCTGAAGTCGGAATCATCTTCAAGACCATCATGGCAAAGAACACCAGCAAAAACAGCATAATGTCGATCATCGGAATGATCTCAATGCGCGCCTTTTTGGTTTCAAGGTAACGCATATCAGATTCCTGCACGAACGTGTTGTGACGGGATCGCGTGACTATGATTTGCATGTCCAGCAGCGTTTTTTGTCGTGACCCACTGATGTTGGTCGTGGCGATTGACCAGCATGATCTTGATCGTTTCTAACTGATGCAAAACTTCACGAACGCGAGTGTGCAAACCATTGAAAAAGACCAAGCCAATAATCGCAATCATCAAACCTGATGCAGTGGCAATCAAAGCCTCTGCAATACCACCAGTCACTTGTGCAGTATTATTTTGAATATCACCCATCACATTGAAGGCATTAAACATGCCCACAATCGTACCGAACAACCCCAAGAGCGGAGCCAATGTAATTACCGTATCTAATACCCACAATGAACGATCCAGCTTTGGCACTTGATGCATCAATGCCTCTTCTAGATGGTCGCCCAAGACCGCAGAACTGACATTCGCAGGCTCATGATCCAATACACTGATCAACTCGACATGCGGCAGATTCTTCTTTTTGTCTACAAAAGCTTTTAACTCTCCCTGCCCTTGATTCTTTTTCAGCATCTCAATGATTTGCTCGCCACCATGCAGCATGGAAGATAAATAACGTGTACGCTCAATAATCACGGTTAGAGCAATGAGCAATAAGATAACCATGACATACAACGTGCCGCCCGAATCATTTGCCAACTGAATTAAATGAGAAATATTCATAAGATCACTTTTGTTTAATTACTTCATAAAAATGAACAAAGGGAATTGCCATTCAGCCACTCCCTTTGTGATGGATTAACTAATTCTTCTAATCATCTAAAAAACTGCTTAGAAGTTTTGAGTAATGGTGAGAGTAAAGCTACGTGGCGCGTTCAACTTCAGTTGGTCATTGCCTGATGGCGTGAATACTGATGTTGCGGTTGGGCCATTTGCAGGGCTTACATCAACCACATTCTGATTACTGAACAAGTTATTGATCGCAAACTGGAACTTAGTGCTCATGGATGGTTTAGATGCCCAAGGCATGGTGTAATTCACATAAACATTGGTCATGTTAAATGCTGAAATCTTAACTGCATCAGGCACATTGCCATTTGCATTCCACTGCGAACCAATCCACTTACTCAAGACGCCCACATTCCAGCGATCTTTTGCGTAGTTCAAGCCAATCGCTTCTGTATTGGTTGGTGAGTTTGCAGCGGTTTGACCTTTGATCGAACCACTGTTGTACTTGTTTGTACCGTAAGTTGCGTTTAGATAGAGACTAATACCACCATCAAACAGGATATTACTTTCTGCTTCAACACCTTGAGCAGTTGAAGTACCCGCTGAATAGTAGTTTGTCTCACCGGTTGTTGGATCAACTGACGAAGTGTATGCATTATCAAAATTGATGTGATAAGCATCGACATCGAATGTGAAGCGATCAGATTTCCACACCGAACCAATTTGCGCAGTTTTGCTCAAAGTAGGTTTTGGATTAGTCACCAATTGCGCGCCATTCTTGACAGAGACGTCATAGACGCTCGACAACGGAATCACGTCGCCATAAGCATACTGTGCATAGATTGCCCAATCTTTTTGCAGCATGTAATGCACGTCAATCGAAGGCTGCCAATCGCTATATGTTGCCGCAGAGTCAACTGCTACGCCTGGTACGGATTGGCAAGTCGCTGGATTAAACATGTTGCCAGCTGCAATCTTCACCGTCCTACCCGTTGCTGTACATTTTGCTGTCGTCGCAGGATAAGTCAGCTTACTTGGATACTGAGTGAATGATTGATCGTAGTGCGCATACTTCACACCAGGTGTGATTTGCAGCGCATCAGTCACATCAAATTGATACTCTAAATATGGCTGTAGAGTCTTCGTGATAAATGCCTGATCAAACTTCGATGGGTAGGTATCCACTTGTGTCACAGGATTTGATGGAATCTGATGACGGTTAGTATCCGCCTGTTCAGCCCATAGACCTAAACGCAGCGTACCTAATTTTGAGTCTTGGCTAATGCGTAAAATATCACCAAAGGTATGATAAGCATTCAGCTTGTCAATCGCGCTGGTTGCACCAATCAAACTTGGATTGTTTGTCGCTGGAATAGCAGGCAAAGCACTGTCGTAGTATTGGTAGTTGTGATAATCATAGTCATACAACTTGTTATCTAACTTCCAACCACCGCCCAGATCAGAGACTAGCCCTAAGTATTCAAAATCTGTATGAACGCGATAGAAGTTGTAACCTTGATAATTCGGCTGTGTTGGATCATCGACGAGATAATAATTTTTGCCGTATTGAGCAATCTGAGCACGCGTCGGTGAACCATTTGCAGTGTTTGCTTTGACTTCTTCAGTTGTGCCGAACAGCGTCAAAATAGTTTTATCAGTCAATGCATACTGATATTTTACAGTTAGATTCTGACGTTGTTGATCATTCAATCTTTGATAGCCATCAGAGTTCATCTGGTTAGCATTGATCATGAGATTAGATGAGCCATCTGGTCCAAAATTACCTGTATCCACTTGTGCTGCAAACAAACGGGTATCCCAAGTCCCATAAGACGCAGTCACACTACCGCTTGGATTCGCTGTCATTACAGGTGATAAGAGATTAATCGAACCGCCAAAGTTTGCAGGCCCAATAGTTGATGCTGTACCAGGACTACGATCTACAACCGTACCGCCAATAATCTGTGCTGGAAAAAACGCCCAAGAGTGATGCGTTGGTGAGTTGGTATCCTGAAACGGGATACCATCATAAGTCATACTGTAGTTGCCGTCTGAGAAACCACGGAAATAAGTACTGGATTGACCGAGGCTTGGGCCATTTGGACTAAAACTAAATGTTCCTGGGGTCATCGCAATGACTTGGCTAAAATCAGCACTTGGTGTGAGCAAATTTTTAATAAATTTATCGCCCACATATGATTGTGCAGAACTTGCCTGTAAAGAACCTTGCGACATTGCAGCTTGTGCTGCAGCTGGAAGGTCTTTCAGAGGATCAACTTGCTTGAGGCGAGTTTGTGGTTGTTCTGGCGCTGCTGGTGTTGTAGTCCGCGATGCACTGACCGTACCCAGATCAATTACATCATCCGCAAATGCACTGCCACTAATCGCCGCACTGACACAGCATGCCAAAACGGATAATTTAAAACCTTGTGTCGTACCCCGATGTTCGTTCCGAACTTCTTTAAATGTGTTTGAAGCACTCATTAATGTAACCTTCTGTCTGGAGGATGAAGATATCGCCTTGAAGACCGACAAACTACAGACAGAGGATTACAGTTTCATATAATTTTAATTACAATTCGATTACATGTTAAAAATAAATTATTATTTATTAAATACTTAGAATAAACTTAGGAGCAACTTTTAAAGCAAAAAATAGCCAATAACTCCCTCTATTTAAACATTTTCTGTTCGTAATGTGATCAATGTAATCTCAGAAGGAACACCTGTTCGTAAAGGCGGCCCCCAATAGCCTGTACCGCTATTGACATATACCCACATCCCTTCATGTCGATTCAAACCTTTATAGAATTTCTGAAAAAATCGAATCATGAGACTAAAAGGAAAATACTGTCCTGCATGCGTATGCCCCGAAAGTTGCAAATGGAATCCAGCTTCATGTGCCATTTCATAACTTGCAGGTTGATGCGCTAACAATATGTTGGTTAATCCTGCTGGCGCACCTTCCAATGCTTTCTTCGGATCAGAGGCATGCGCTCCCCCGCGTCCCCGCGTTGAATAATCCGTCACTCCCGCCACAATGATGGCATCACGATCACGCTGAATCACATGATGTTCATTGACCAAAACCTTTGCCCCTAACCGCGTAAACTCCGCCATCCATGCAGGCGCATTCCAGTAATACTCATGATTGCCCGTCACAAAGAACATGCCATGTGGCGCACTTAACTGGGCAATCGGTGCTAAATCATCAATCAAATCTTCAACCGTGCCGTCGATAAAATCGCCTGTCAGTGCAATTAAATCTGCATTCAGCGATTTGGCGATATTGACCACATTTTGCGTGTATTCAATGCCAATCGTTGGTCCAACATGCAAATCCGAAATCTGAACAATTTTAAAGCCATCAAAACTTTGAGGAAGATCACGCAGCGGAACATCAACTTTTCTCACCGCTGGGCCAGCATTTGCCTGTCGAATCCCGAAGATCGTCGTAATGACTGTCGCCGTACCCAAACCCAAAAGAACTCGACGATCAAAATCAATCGGATCAGATGGCATCGCAATCCACTTCCAGACCATGCTGCCAATATCAGTTAATAAACAGTAAAACACCAAAACCGACATGACACCAAAAGCGGCATAAGACAGCCAATCCAAAACAAACACAAGTAAGTCTGCGTCATATTCTTTTTTTAATCGCGGAAAAAGAATGATATCGCCAAAAGGTCCCACAAGCTGCAATAGAAAGAATCCAAAAAACAGCAAGCAAATCACGATGACATGGTGTTCAGCCCAAGGCCAACGCGCAATGATTCGAGATGCGGCATAACTATTGAGCAGTGCGAGCAGCCCAATTGCGATCAGGATTCTAACAAGCATCATGTTTCCTTTTATGTCAGCGAATGGACTTTTAAAATCATTAAACCACAGAGCGCAGAATATGAATTTTTCATTTTTTCATACTGGCTAATATATTTTATTTGTACTGACTGGTATACACTTAGTAAACGCAAGAGTTTTGTTTGTGAACAAAATGCGTACATTGTTATTTTGTTTTATTTTTTGAATTTGTGCGACATTAATCAAAATCTTGTTGATGGCATTCGGATCAATAAGAATGGGAGACAAACGTTCATTTACTACAATGTTCATGTCGCGATGACGATGCTAAAAAGATCGGATGGACACTCTCAAGAATCATGAATCTTTCACACGAATGAATGTCAAAGCTTGCAACGAAACATTCGCCTGCATTTTTATGGCGCGATTCATGACATGCGACTAAGGATAAGGAAAGCGTGTTAGCCAAACTTAGCAAATCAGGTCTCAAAACAGATCGCCGTTTGCTCAATCGTTTGACTAGCCACAGGTTATTTTATTGAGGAACACATGGTGCACTTACATCAAGCCTCTATAGGCCAAGCAAGAACAAAACAGGCTTTGCATTCAAGTATTTCGGCATATTTGCCTAAATTCTCGATGCAAACCAGCCTGTCAATTGCAATTAGCTTAGTGCTCGGCGGTTGCGTGGTCGGCCCAGATTTCAAATCTCCAGCCGCACCACAATTATCAAATGATCGCTACACTGCAACAGCACTACCGACAACGACGGTAGAAACCAAAGATGCAGGTCATACAGGGATTGCCCAACATACCAATTATGGACAAGCGCTTCCTCAACAATGGTGGACGCTATTCCATTCTGCACAGCTTGATCAACTGATTCGAAGCGCCCTAGAGCACAACCCATCTTTAGCCGCTGCGGAAGCCTCGTTACGTCAAGCACAAGAGAATTACAATGCAGAATCGGGTTCGCTGAAATATCCAACCGTTGCTGGCCAACTTGGTGCAAATCGCGAACGTGCACAACTTTATGGCACGACACCCAGCACATTTAACTTATATAACGCATCGGTCAATGTATCTTATAACTTAGATCTTTTTGGTGGCAATAAACGACAACTCGAAGGTTTAATGGCTGGTGTTGATTATGAGCGTTTTCAAGTTGAAGCGGCTTATCAGACTTTAGTGGCAAATGTGGTGACCACCGCCATCACTGAAGCTGCACTCCGCGCACAACTCAAAGCCACACGCGAAGTCCTGAATTCACAACAGAAGCAACTCGACGTCATCAACAAACAACTCGCCTTAGGGGGGGTTGCTCGCTCAGTTCAGCTTACCCAAAGCACGCAGCTCGCACAAACACAAGCACTGATTGCACCACTTGAAAAAGCATTAGAGTTGACTCGCAATCAACTCGCAGTTTATGTCGGCAAGTTGCCAAGCGAAGCTGGTCTCCCAGAGTTTGACTTAGATTCTCTTGAACTCCCGCAAGAGCTGCCTGTTTCATTGCCCTCATCGTTAGTCAGTCAGCGACCAGATATTCGTGCAAGTGAAGCACTCTTACATCAAGCAAGTGCTCAGGTCGGTGTTGCGACAGCAAACTTATATCCACAAATCAATCTGACAGGTAGCTATGGCGCAAGCCGTGTTCAATCGGGTGGCCTCAGTGCGAGCAGTACGCTTTGGAACATTGGTGCAGGTCTCACCCAACCGATTTTTAATGGCGGAGCCCTGACAGCTAAACGTCGCGCAGCAATCGCTGCGTATGACCAAGCCAATGCAAACTATCGCTCAACTGTTCTCACCGCATTCCAGAACGTTGCTGATAGCTTGCGGGCAATAGATTCTGATGCCGTGACATTACAAGCCCAAGCCAATGCTGAATCACTCGCAAAAACATCATTGGACTTGGCAACCCAACAATACAACATTGGTGCGATTAGCTATTTGACGTTACTGGATGCCCAGCGAACTTATCAACAAGCACACATCAATTTAGTACAGGCGCAAGCAGCTCGCTATACAGATACTGCTGCGCTATTCCAAGCATTAGGCGGTGGTTGGTGGACTCAGTCTACGCCTAAAGACACAGCGAGTAATCATTAACTAATAGATGAATTTAAGAGACTGCATTGATCACAATGTCATGCATGGCCTCATATCGAAACTGGATGTTTGAGAGAAAACTATATGACTAAGAAAGCTATGACTAAACGAATGCTAATTATGCTGGGCTGTGTCGTACTGCTCGTTGTTCTATTGGCTGGTGGTTTTGCGCTACACATCAAAAAAATGATGGCAAGCATGCCTAAACCAACTCCGTCAGTTGTCACAGCCATCACGGCACAAAAAGCCAGCTGGCAGCCTCAATTAAACTCAGTCGGTACTTTATTGGCTGTGCATGGCGTCGATCTCAGCAGCGAAATCTCGGGGCTTGTCCGTGAAGTCAAGTTTAAGTCTGGCGATGACGTAGAAGCTGGCAGTATCTTGGTTCAGTTAAATGCCGATTCCGACATTGCCCAACTCAAAGCCTTGCAAACTGCCGTTGATCTAGCAACAACTGTACTCAAACGCGATCAAGCACAGTTTGCGGTACAAGCGATCAGCCAAGCACAATTAGATAATGACAAAGCCGATCTGAAAAACAAAACTGCTCTGGTCGAGCAGCAGGCAGCCATTGTCGCTAAAAAAACCATCCGTGCACCATTTTCAGGTCGCTTAGGTATTAGTTCGATTAATGCGGGTCAATACCTCAACCCAGGCGACAAAATCGTCACCTTACAAACGATTGACCCAATCCATGTGGATTTCTACTTGCCTCAGCGTCAACTGGGTCAAGTCGCAACAGGACAGAAAGTTAACCTCACCAGTGATGCCTTCCCGAATAAAGTTTTCCACGGCACAGTGACCGCGATCAATCCAAAAATTGATCCAACTTCACGCAACGTACAAGTGGAAGCCACGATTGCCAATCCAGAACGTCAGCTTTTACCAGGCATGTTTGCCAATGTCAGTGTGGAAGCAGGTCATGTCGAAAGCTACCTGACCTTGCCGCAAACCGTGATTACCTTTAATCCATATGGTTCAACTGTCTTCGTCATTCAGAAAGCACAAGCCAAGAAAGATGCCAAAGGCGTTATGCAACCTGCGCCTGCAAATGGCTTAGAAGCTCAGCAAGTGTTGATCACCACAGGTGAAACACGCGGTGATCAGGTCGCAATCTTGAGTGGTATTAAAGAAGGTCAGCAAATCATTACCAGTGGTCAGATTAAACTGAAAAATGGCTCGCCCGTAGTTGTCGATAACTCTGTGCAACCTACGAATGACCAAAACCCAACCCCGCAAGAGCATTGAGGTATCGCCATGAAATTTACCGATATCTTTATTCGACGACCCGTGCTTGCCGCGACGGTCAGTTTGCTGATCCTGATTCTCGGACTTCGCTCACTGTTTAGCTTACCGATCAACCAGTATCCGCAAACACAGAACGCGACCGTGACGATTTCAACAACTTACTATGGCGCTGACGCACAAACCGTAGCGGGTTTTATTACTCAGCCTCTGGAAGCTGCGATTGCGCAAGCGCAGGGGATCGATTATTTATCATCGTCCAGTAGTAATGGGGTTTCGGTCATTACCGCGACCTTGCGTCTAAATTACGATGCTAACCGTGCATTGACTCAGATTAATACACAGATTAATTCAGTCAAAAATCAGTTGCCGCCACAAGCACAAACTCCTGTATTGACCGTGCAAACTGGACAAACTGTCGATGCGATGTACATGGGTTTCTACAGCGATACATTGCCAACTAACAATGTGACGGATTACCTAATTCGTGTGGTTAAGCCTAAGCTCGACTCGATTCCTGGTGTACAAACCGCAGAAATTCTGGGGGCGCGTCAGTTTGCGCTACGTGCATGGCTAGATGTCGACAAAATGGCGGCTTATGGCATCACGGCTGCTGATGTGAATACAGCATTAGCCAGCAACAACCTGCTCGCACCGCTTGGCGTGACTAAAGGTCAAATGGTGACTGTGCCATTAACTGCCAAAACAGATCTACACAGCGTTGATGAATTCAAACAGCTTGTCGTCAAACACAACGGCGATGCGATTGTTCGTCTACAAGACGTTGCTAATGTCACGCTAGGTTCCGAAAACTATGACTTTAACGTTGCTTTTGGTGGCGTGCGTTCAGTGTTTATCGGGATCAAAATTGCGCCTGAAGCAAATATTCTCAGCGTCGCGAATACTGTGCGTGAAGCGTTCCCTGAAATTCACTCGCAATTGCCACAAGGTTTAACAGGAGAAATTGTTTACGACTCAACTGACTTCATTAATTCGTCAATTGATGAAGTGGTCAAAACATTAGTCGAAGCATTGGTGATTGTGACTGTGGTGATTTTCCTCTTTTTGGGAAGTTTCCGCGCCGTTCTCGTCCCTGTCATTGCCATGCCATTGTCCTTGATTGGTACTTTCTTTGTCATGTTGATGCTGGGTTATTCGATTAACCTGCTCACCTTGCTCGCGATGGTGCTGGCCATTGGTTTGGTGGTGGACGATGCCATTATCGTGGTAGAAAACGTTGACCGACATATGCGAGCAGGCATGAAACCGATTGATGCCGCGATCATTGCGGCACGCGAATTGGGTGGGCCGATTTTGGCGATGACTGTGGTCCTCGTTGCTGTTTATGTGCCAATTGGGTTCCAAGGTGGGCTGACTGGCGCATTATTTAGTGAGTTCGCCTTTAGTCTTGCAGCAGCAGTTACCGTATCTGGAATCGTTGCGCTGACGCTATCTCCTGTCATGTGCGGTAAATTCTTTAATCCGCATCAGGACGAGGGAAAATTTGTTGTTGCGATTAATCGTGTGTTCGACTCAGTGCGTGATGGTTATCAACGACTGCTCGGTAGCATGCTCAAGACGTGGCCTGTCCTGATCGTCATGGGCGCAATCATGCTCGCCTTGTTGGTTGTCATGTTCTCGATGTCACAACAGGAGTTAGCGCCAGAAGAAGATCAAGGTCTTGTACTATCTCAGGTCATGGGATCACCAACCGCAACCTCAGATCAGATGCAAACCTATGCAGATCAGGTCTTCAAGGTTTCAAAAGCGACCCCAGAATATGCACAGATGTTCCAGATCACTGGCGTACCTGTCGTCAGTCAAGGGATTGGTGGTGTACTGCTTAAACCTTGGGAACAACGTACACGTAGCGCACATGAAATTCAGCAAGACCTACAAGAGCGCTGGAATAAAATCGCAGGCGCACGAGTCGCCGCGTTCCAATTCCCTCCCCTGCCAGGATCATCTGGTTTGCCTATTCAATTCGTGATCAATACGACCAACTCGTTTGATCAATTGAATACGGTCACCCAGCAAGTGATGGATAAAGTGAAGGCTTCTGGTAAATTTTACTTTATCGATACGGATCTGAAGGTTGACGCACCTCAAGCCAACCTCGTGGTGGATCGCAACAAGATTGCTGCGCTTGGCATGACGCAACAAGATGTAGGAAATGCATTAAGTGCAGCTTTGGGTGGTGGTTATGTCAATTATTTCTCGATTGACGGTCGCTCATATAAAGTCATGCCGCAAGTCTTGCAAAAAAATCGTCTGAATCCTCAGCAAATCTTGGACTACTACATCAAAACTCCGAGTGGTAGCTTGATTCAGGTGCGCAATATTGCTTCTCTTACGCATGAAGTTGTCCCTGAAGCCATCTCGCGCTTCCAGCAACAAAACTCAGCAACCATCATGGGTGTCGGTGCTGGTTCTCAAGGTGACCTCCTGAAAATGCTACGCGATACGGTCAAGCAGGTTGCTCCTGTGGGTTATAACGTGGACTATGCAGGTTCATCACGTCAGTTCATGCAAGAATCAGGTGGTTTTGCTGCAACGTTTGCGTTTGCAATCGTCATTGTTTTCCTCGTCTTGGCAGCATTGTTTAATAGCTTCCGAGACCCTGTGATTATTCTGATGTCTGTACCACTTGCACTGTTTGGTGCAATGATCTTTATTTTCTGGGGCTTTACATCGGTCAACATTTACACCAAGGTCGGCTTATTTACCTTGGCAGGGTTGATCAGTAAGCATGGGATTTTGATTGTCGAAGTTGCTAACCATGAACGGTCTTTGGGTAAAACCAAGCTCGAAGCGATTATGGCTGCAACTCATCAACGTTTGCGTCCAATTCTCATGACGACAGCAGCGATGGTGTTCGGTGTGATTCCACTGGTGCTTGCATCGGGTGCGGGTGCTGCGGGTCGCTTTGCGATGGGATTAGTGATTTTTGCAGGCCTATCGATTGGCAGTCTGTTTACATTGTTTGTCGTCCCTGCAATGTACATGCTCTTGGCATCTAATCACTCAGCTGTAAACCACGAAGAATCGGAGTCGTTACAAACACCTCCTGTTCATTAAAAGTGCCAAGCTGCTATTTAAAAAACAGTGATGTAAAAGCAAAAAGCGCCTTACAAAATATTGTAAGGCGCTTTTTTATGTGAGCAAAAATTATAAAACCTCATTTACTCACTCTATCAAAAGAGATTGAGCCTCAAATATCACCTTTTTCTGGAAAATGAGATCCAAGATTTAGAGCATTATTTGTCGGAATAGTGAACGTTGGCTTCTGTTGTTATTGCACATTGTGATGACATATTGAATCTTACAGCTTAATTACCTTTCATCATTAATAATCGTTTGGGCACCTGCCAAAATCATCCGAATCATGGTCATCATTTCAGCCATCATTTTTTCCTGTCCCTCAGGAGGAAGATCCATCGCTACAGGTGCCATCGCAAACACCAGTCGTGTGATTGCTCGTGCTGCCAAGGCGGGTTCATGTAATGTCTGACCGCGTAATGCCGCAAGGCGTACCAGATCTTGCTGTAATTCTTCTTCAAAAAAACAAAGTTGGCGATCGACTGCCTGCTTAAATGCTGTCGAACCCGCACGTCCCTCACGCAATAAGATCGGCAAAAAGCCATCATCAATACTCAACTGCTCCATAAACACTTCAATGGAGGTTTGCACAACACTACGCGTCGTCGTTGCACGTTGGCGCGCCTCGCTCAGCACTTTGCGCAATGACGTTCCTGCCAGTTCAATTAAAGCAATTGCTAACTCATCAATATCCCGAAAATGCCGATAAAAACTATTTGGCGCAATACCAGCCTCACGTGCAATTTCACGCAAGCTTAATGTAGAGATACTACGATGAGGTCCAACAAGCTTTAATGCGGCTGCAATCAGTTCTTCACTTGAAATAACAGCTTTACGACCTTGTGGGACACGTGGCGGATGAGCAGAAATATCTTCCACAACTTCAGTGGTTTGTTCTGTCAATGACAGTGCAGGATTCAACATAAGTGGGTCAACTGTTAATCAATAAGCATTGACGATTATAAAGAGATATGTGACAAAGTGTAAAGATACTTTACACTTGTATAGACAAGTGTATAATTACTTCCAATCAAACTTCGTGTGGCTTGGAATACAACAATGAATTCAATTGTCCTGCAACAAGAATCACCACTACAAACCGTTGTTAAATCTATTTTTTCTCCTGATTATTTCGACTTTTGGGCACGTCACATTCATCCAACTTGGTCTTGGCAACGTCCCTTGGCACGCATCGTCGCACGCCAAATCGAAGGACGAGACAGCGTCACACTTACATTAAAACCGAATCGTCATGCCAAACCTTTCTTAGCGGGTCAACACATCAACATTACAACCGAAATTAATGGCAGTCGCGTGACACGTAGCTATAGCCCTACTCTTGTGCCACAGCAAAAAGGTGTCTTTAATATCACGATCAAACGTATCCGTGGCGGCAAAGCCAGTACATGGTTCACCGAATACGCCAAAGTCGGGCAGGTAGTTGAGCTTGATGAACCTTTTGGTG
Organism: Aquirhabdus sp.; assembly: GCA_030150135.1. Taxonomy (GTDB): domain Bacteria; phylum Pseudomonadota; class Gammaproteobacteria; order Pseudomonadales; family Moraxellaceae; genus Aquirhabdus. The sequence goes on along the minus strand of JASLGO010000049.1, from coordinate 72,406 downwards.
AAATGACTCTTTCAGAGTCTCATCAGAAGCATTTGTTTTTAGCTGCTGGAAGCGGGATTACGCCATTTATTAGCCTAATTCGTGAATGGGTCAAACAAGGCGCACACGGTCAAGTAACATTGATCTATTGGGCAAAAACACAAGCTGAACTGTGTTTTGTCAATGAATTTACTCAGCTTACCAATGCTCATTCAAACATTAAAGTTCACTATATTCTGACTCAGGAAAAAACAGAAAATCAGCAATTTAGTGAACGGATTAGCTCTAAAATTCTGCAAACACTGATCTCTGATCTGGATCAACATGCCGTTTATTCTTGTGGTCCTGCCGACTTTGTTGAACAAGCACGTCAATTCACTCAGCACACAGCCAAAGACTTTCATGGCGAAGCTTTTAGTATTCCCCAGCTTGATTTCGAGACGACCGAACACGTCAACATTCAGCTCACCAAAAGCAATCGCCGTATCAGTATTCCCGTTGGACAATCCATTCTGACCGCACTAGAAGCTCAAGGCATCAAACCTGCTTCAGGCTGTCGCATGGGAATTTGCAATACCTGCGTGTGCACTAAACAGACAGGAACTACGGAACACGTATTGACCAAAGATCGCGACACTGAGACAGGTTCTAGCGTACGTATCTGTGTCAGTAGCGCACGTTCCGATCTGACCCTCGACCTATAACCAATACCAACTAGACATTTATTTTCTAAAATTAAATTGAGTAAACTCAACATGAACAGTCCATTAAGTCGTAGCCTAAGCCAAGAAGAACTGGATCAATTTGCTGCAGAAATTGATGCCGTCCGTGCGCGTGTTATCGCTGATTTAGGCGAAAAAGATGCCACCTATATCCGTCGAATTGTGAAATCTGTCCGCTATACCAACGCCCTTGGTCGCGGCCTGCTGATGGCAAGTTTGTTCCCACCTGCGTGGGTCGCAGGCACTGCATTACTGGGTGTCTCCAAAATTCTGGAAAATATGGAACTCGGTCATAACGTCATGCATGGTCAATATGACTGGATGGGCGATCCGACGCTGAGCGGCAAAACCTATGAGTGGGACACTGTTGGCACAAGCGATCATTGGCGTAAAACACATAACTACATGCACCATACCTATACCAACATCAAAGGTGTCGATGACGACATTGGTTATGGCTTACTTCGTCTGTTTCCAGAACAACGCTGGAAACCCTTTTTCTTGGGTCAACCAATTTACGCCGTGATTTTTGCCCTACTCTTTCAATGGGGCGTGGCGATTCAGGAATTACGCTTGGGATTATTATTTAATGGTAAAAAATCCATGGAAGAGTTCAAAGTCGAATTTGAACCCACCAAAAAGAAAATCACCAAGCAGTTGATCAAAGATTACGTATTTTTCCCATTGATCGCAGGTCCAATGTTTTTGCCTGTTTTTGCGGGGAACTTTATCGCAAATGGGATGCGCAATATCTGGACATTCTCGATTATTTTCTGCGGTCACTTCACACAAGACGCAGAGATTTTTCCAAAGAGTGTATTGAAAGATGAAAGCCGTGGGCATTGGTACATGCGTCAGATCCGTGGTTCATCAAATCTCACAGGCGGCAAGCTGTTTGACATCCTGTCAGGCAACTTGAGTCATCAGATCGAACATCATCTGTTCCCTGATATTCCTGCATGGCGCTATAAAGGCTTGTCGGTTGAGATCAAAGATATTTGCAAACGTTATGGTCAACACTACAACGAAGGTTCATTCGTCAAACAATTTGCCCAAGTCGGCTGGCGGATTCTGCGTCATGCGCTACCGTCGAAGGCTGCGCGTCCGCTTGAGATGAAGTCGGTGGTGGCGTAAGTAGAAAAAATGAGGGCGTGTAACAAGTGTTCCATGCCCCAACATAAAAGCAACAATTTTTAATGACCTTAATATTGCCCGCGTAAAAAATAAAATATTTTTCACTAATAAATACAAATAGATAAAACAGCGAATAATCTATTAAATAAAAATTTACACATTGACCCAGCATTGAGATCGGTATGATTTTGGAGCAAGATCAATAAAAACGTCGATTATAAAATGATTAATACGTTGTAGGCGTTTTTGATCCCCCTAAGTTGTTGTTACCTTTACCAAACAATCAAATTAAGGACAATATCATGACCAGTGAAGTCATTCGCAATCCACATACCGACCATTTACTCACCCCACAAAACTCGGCATTGATCATCATTGATTACCAGCCCATTCAAGTCAGTTCAATTCGTTCGATGAACCACGATGAACTGGTGTTTAACATCGTTCACACCGCTATGGCAGCCGTGAATTACGATCTTCCAATCGTACACTCCACGGTCAATGTCAAAACTGGTAGAAATAAACCACCAATTCAGCCTCTTATGGATGTTTTAAGCAAATATCCAACCTATGACCGCACAACGATCAACAGTTGGGAAGACGTTGAATTTAAACAAGCCGTCATCGCAACAGGCCGCAAAAAACTGATCATGACCGCGCTGTGGACAGAAGCATGTCTTACATTTCCTGCGCTCGATGCAATCAGAGAAGGCTTTGAAGTTTATGTTGTCGTTGATGCAGTCGGTGGCACATCAGTCGCAGCGCATGAGGCTGCTCTGCGTCGTATTGAGCAAGCTGGTGGTAAGCTAATCAGCAAGACACAACTCTATTGTGAACTGCAACGTGATTGGGCACGCGAAAAAACAGTTCCTGGCTTTATGGATGTTTTTCAAAGTTGGGATGGATTTAATCCAGAGAAAAATGCTAGCTAACGAGTCATTTTAATTGAATTCAGTAGGGTGCGCAGTGCGTACTCTACATTTTGATACACCACGTAAGCAAAGGATTGACGGTAAAGATGTAACTCTTTCATTCATAGGTCACGGTGATTGGCAATCAAGACCGATTGTGAATAGTCTGCCAATCAGCAAATCTTTTATCAATTACAACAGAAATCTGATCAAAATTTTCCCAACTATCTTCTACATGGTAAAGACTCAAAAGTTCTTTGCCGACATACTTATCATAGTCGCTAAAGTAAATGTTGCCTTCGTAATAGTTTTTGGCGAAAGCGTTACCCTCAGCACTAAGCGTGTCCTCCCAAAACTTTCCATCGCATACCTCAAATAAGAATTCCCGTCCTGTCATCTGACGATTACGAACCGCCTGCACCTCTACCGCTGCTTTTGAACGCAAGAATTCTCCTTCTAATCCACGACTTATGACCCACGCAAGGAACATTCCAATATGCGTACCTCCATTTTCCATCGGTAAATCACTAGGATAATTACCACCACAATGCCAATCTACTTTATCGTATGCAGCCAAAATTAAACTCCTTAATATCTTCTTAAATAAGCTACAAATGAACTTTTAGCCTCTTATAACCTAACCTTAATCCCTAAAACTTGGATCAATCCGATCCAACCTCCGCAGCAACGCAGGCCACGCCAACGCCCCGCCTGCCCCACGCGTTACCGCCGCCGCTTGCGCCATCGCCCCATCAATAATCCGCTGATCAATCGGAATCAGCTCACCACCACCCGCCTGCGCCCGAACCTGAATCATGCACGCTGCTTCAAACAAATACATAAACAAAAACGCATCAGGAATCGTCTCGGCAAGTGTTAATAAGCCATGATTACGCAGCATAAAGAAATTCTTATCGCCTAGATCATTCACCAATCGCGGCTTCTCATCATCACGCAGCGCCACGCCTTCATAATTGTGATACGCCAGCGACGCCAAGACAAAAATCGACTGCTGTGACAGGGGTAATAAACCTTCTTTTTGTGCCGACACCGCGACACCATTGATGCTATGGACATGCAAGACACATTTGGCATCTTCTCTAGCCGCATGAATCGCACTGTGAATCGTAAAGCCTGCGGGATTGATGTTATATGGGCTGTCCATGACTTTCTCGCCCGCCAAATTGACTTTGACCAGACTGGATGCCGTGATTTCATCAAACAACATCCCATAAGGATTGATCAAAAAATGATGCTCAGGCCCAGGCACACGCGCAGAAATATGGGTAAAAATTAAATCATCCCAATGAAAATGCGCCACCAATCGATAACACGCTGCGAGATTAACGCGTGCCTCCCATTCAGCTTCACTGACTTGCGAACGAACGGTATTTTCAGTATTCATTTCAAATATCCTTGTCATTGATTTATCGATTTAATGCTTTGTACCAACTAATTTAACCAGTTCAATCAAGCGGTTTGAGTAACCCCATTCATTGTCATACCACGCATAGATTTTTACATGTGTACCATTTACAACCATCGTAGACAACGCATCAATAATCGACGAACGCGGATCGCTAAGATAGTCTACAGAGACTAGTGGTCTCTCCTCATAACCCAAAATCCCTTGCAACTTACCATTCGCTGCATCTTTGAGAAGTTGATTCACTTCTTCGACCGTCGTTGTGCGTTCAACCTCAAAGACGCAATCCGTCAGAGAAGAATTGGCAAGCGGTACTCGGACTGAGTGACCATTTAAGCGACCTTTGAGTTCGGGGAAAATCTCGGCAATGGCTTTGGCTGAGCCTGTCGTACTTGGAATCAGACTGATTCCCGCAGCACGCGCCAGACGTAAATCATCATTAGCTTGATCAAGTAAACTTTGGGTATTGGTCAGATCATGGATGGTTGTCATCGAACCATGACGAATTTTGAAATGTTCGTGAATGACTTTCACCACAGGCGCAAGGCAATTGGTCGTGCACGATGCAGCGGTTAAAACATGATGTTTGGCAGGATCAAATAGATGATCATTAACCCCCATCACCACATTCAACACCCCTTGATCTTGTACGGGCGCGGAGACAACAACACGCTTAACACCTTGGCTCAGGTAATCTTGAACGGCTGCGGCATTTTTTACTCTGCCACTGGTTTCAATGACCACATCACATGCCGACCAATCCGTATCCGCAATCGTATGATGATGCGTGACCTGAATACGTTTTTTATCAATAACAATGAAATCACCTTCAGCATGTGCTTCATGTTTAAATCGTCCATGCACCGAATCAAAATTCAGCAGATGCGCATGGGTTGCTGTGCTGCCTGACGGGTCATTGATCTGGATGAATTCAAAATCAGGTCGATCCCATCCAGCGCGTAACGCCAAACGTCCAATACGACCAAAGCCATTAATTCCTATTTTTATCGTCATGATCTCAGTCCTTGATAAATGAGCGTCGCCTCAGATCACAAGAAACGATTTCCTTGCTCTATCAATGATATTGAGCCGAACCAGAATGATTTGCCAATACAATGACGTTTATTTTTTGTGATTCAGCGTATTATCAGTTTTCATAAGAATAAACATGGTCACAGATCTATTTAAAATCCCCTCGTAACTCTGCAACCTGCTGCTGTAACTTTTCCATCGTCACCTCAGTCGGCGCAATCGGTGCAGCAACCACCAGTTCGACACGGTTAAAGAAGCCACGACGAAACGGTCGAATCATTGCCGTGCCGCCTTCAATTCGAGAAAAGAAACTGCCCCATAAGCCTCGCAACGCCATCGGAACAACAGGCGCAGGTTCGCGCGCAAGAATCTCTAACATGCCGTTGCGAAAAGTATTGAAATCACCAGTTTTAGTCAGCGTACCTTCAGGAAAGATCATCACAAGCTCACCGTCACGTAAGGCTTGTGCGGCGGTATCAAATGCCTTCTCTTTCATGGTGGGATCGTCTTTCACTGAGGCAATCGGAATCGCTTTCATCGTACGAAAAAATCCGCCCAACACAGGTGTCTTAAAAATCAAATGATCCATGATAAAGCGCGGCGGTCGATGGATTTCAGTGCCAATAATCAACGCATCGACATAAGAAACATGATTACAAATCAATAGCGCAGGTCCAGTTTCAGGAATATGCTGTAAACCTTCTGAACGCACGCGATAAATGGTATTAATCAATAACCACAACACAAAACGCACCAAAAACTGCGGAACAATCGTAAAAATATAAATCGCCACCAACGCATTCAGTACTGCAACAGCACAGATCAGTTGCAGAATCGAGAAATGTAATTGATAAAGAACGATCGCAAACACAGCGGAGACCACGATAAAAATCGCATTCATGATGTTGTTGGCAGCAATGACGCGGGCGCGTTCACTGGGTTTTGCATCGGCTTGTAACATCGCATAAAGCGGCACGATATAAAAACCACCAAACATGCCGATCAACGCCAAAGTCACGAGAATTTTCCAGCTTTGCGGATCATGCAGTAATTGTGTTGCCGTCAAAACTGTTCCCGCCGCCACGCTCGGCGCGTTGATCCAAACCAATAACAGCGCAAAAATTGTTAAACCAAACGCACCAAAAGGCACGAGACCAATCTCAACTCGTCCACGCGATAATCTTTCACAGAGTAATGAACCAAAACCAATTCCCACAGAAAACACCGCTAACAGCAGCGTCGTCACACTTTCATCACCATGCAAAACAGTTTGTGTGTACGCTGGAATCTGCGCCAGAATAATCGCACCATAAAACCAGAACCACGAGTTGCCTAAAATCGCCAGACGTAAGGTACGTTGGTCTTGCAACATCCGCCAATTGCGAGCAGTTTCGGTCAAAAAGTTCCAGTTGATTTTCAGATTTGCATCATCCGATGGTGACTTGGGAATAAACCGACTCAGCAGATATCCCATCACTGCACATGCCAGTGTGCCCAAAGCGACTAACATTGCACCATGGACGTGATCTTCCATGAGCAAACCACCGAGCAATGTCCCGCTGAGAATCGCGACATACATCCCTGTCTCAACTAAACCATTCCCGCCTGTGAGCTCAGTATCGTTGAGATGTTGAGGCATAAAGCTGTATTTAACAGGGCCCATCAGTGCCGCTTGGCACCCTAAACCAAATAACATGGCAAAAAGTAACGGCACACTATGCCAATAAAACCCTGCTGCCCCCAAAACCATCAGGCTAATTTCTAAGAGTTTAATGCGCTGAATCAAGACAGATTTTTCATATTTATCAGCAATCTGACCTGCGGTTGCAGACAGTACAATATATGGCGCAATAAAAATTGCACCCGCTAGATTGACCAAATCACTTGAACCTAACCCGAACAATTGCACGCCTTGAAATGCCACCAGAATGACAAGAGCGTTTTTATAGATATTGTCATTGAACGCACCCAAAAACATCGTCCAAAAAAATGGCGCAAAACGGCGTTGTTTAAGCAAACTAAATTGATTTGGAGAACTCATTGCATTCCTTGCATTTAAAATGATGGTTTTTATAAAAATAAAGCAATATAACTGAATATTATTAACATTTTTATAAGTAAGAAGCACTGTGTTTTTTTATGGTTATTAAAATCGAAGTTTATTGATCTTATACCCTTGTCAAATCTCCCTTGACTCTCTTTTCATTAGTCCCTCTTTTTCTAAAGAGGGACTTCTGAGGATTTTATGAAGGTCTAAGTTGCACGAAAAGATCCATTATCATTTTGATTGCAATGAAGGATCAACCGTCGGAGCAGCCTTTGCCTGACGACTCGCCTGCCACACGTTTAACCAACGATACAGAACAGGGAGTAAAATCAAGGTCAGCAGCGTCGAGGATAATATCCCACCGATCACGACTGTCGCTAAAGGTCGCTGCACCTCTGCGCCTGTTCCCGTAGCAAGAGCCATAGGAATAAAGCCCAGCGATGCCACACAAGCAGTCATCAATACAGGACGCAAGCGAAGTACTGCACCTTGCCATGTGGCGCTCACCACATCCATCTGCTCACGTAACTCACGGATAAATGTCAGCATCACCAGACCATTGAGTACCGCGACTCCAGACAAGGCAATAAACCCCACCCCAGCCGACATGGAAAATGGAATATCGCGCAACCATAACGCGACCACCCCACCAGTCAATGCCAATGGCACACCGCTAAAGACAAGAAGGCTATCACGCACATTATTGAACACGGCAACCAGCAATGCCAACACCAGCAATAATGCGATTGGCACCACCCAGAGCATCCGTGCTTTGGCGGATTGTAGATTTTCAAATTGCCCACCATATCCCAACCAATAGCCTGCGGGTAAATCCATATCAGACATTGCTTGTTGAATATCCTGAACAAATGAGCCTAGATCACGATCTTTGACATTCGCAGTCACTACAACGCGGCGCTTGCCATTTTCTCGGGTCATTTGGTTCACACCCAAAACGGTTTTGACTGTTGCGACTTGAGCCAAAGGAATCACACCACCATTTGCCAGACGAATTGGCAGTTGCGCAATGTATTCTGGAGACTGTGACTGCTGATTCTGACGAATCACTAAATCAAAACGACGATCTCCCTGTAGAATTTTTCCGACATTTCGCCCACCGATCGCAGTGGCAACCACATCTTGAATCGTTTGCGCGCTTAACCCATACATCGCCGCTGCCGTAGGGTTAATCTGCACACTCAATAACGGCAATCCACTGGTTTGTTCAACCTGAACCTCACTTGCACCACGCACTTGTCGCACACGAGCCGCAATGCTCTGAGCAGTTTGATTCAAAACATCCAGATCATCACCATAGACTTTAATGCCGACATCACTGCGCACCCCTGAAATCAGTTCATTAAAACGCAGTTCAATCGGCTGAGAAAATTCACTTACTGTTCCCAGTTGATGTTCAACCACTTGCTGTAAACGCGTCTTGAGATCAGCCAATGTCTCCTGTGGATTTGGCCACTCTGACGCAGGTTTCAGCAAAATATAACCGTCAGAACTATTGGGAGGCATCGGATCATTAGCCACCTCAGCGGTGCCAATTCTAGAAAAAATATTCTTAATTTCAGGAAACTGTGCACGCAATGAACGCTCCATCCACTGCTGCATCGCCACAGATTGCTCAACATCAGCCCCTGGAGCACGCTTAATTTCTAAGGCAAAGTCACCTTCGCTTAATGTCGGAGCAAACTCACTGCCCATTTTGCTAGCGAGTAATCCAGTGAGGATCAGCATAGCTATTGCTAACGTCACAAGAACTGTGCGATAGGCATACGCCGCATCCAACACATGCAGATAGGCTTGTTTAGCGCGTTGCATCAGATGATTTTCTTTTTCCTGTACTTTGCCTGTCACCCATAATGCGACTGCCGCTGGCACAAAGGTTACCGACAAAATCATTGCACTGATCAGCGCAATCACGACCGTCGCTGCCATTGGATGAAAAAGCTTTGCTTCCACTCCTGTCAGCGCAAATATCGGCAGATACACCACCAGAATAATCAATTGTCCAAAAATCAACGGGCGACGTGCTTGCTGCGCTGCGAGAAAAACCTGTTGAAACCGTTCTTGCCTAGTCAGTAGGCGCCCACGCTGCTCTTGCTCATGCGCCAGACGACGAATACAGTTCTCAACAATCACCACCGCACCATCGATGATAATGCCAAAATCAAGCGCCCCCAAACTCATCAGATTCGCACTAATGCCTTGCTGCACCATACCAATGAACGTCAATAACATCGACAATGGAATGACACACGCCGTAATCAGTGCCGCGCGAATATTTCCCAGAAACAGAAATAAAACCGCAACCACCAATAGCGCACCCTCAAGCAAGTTTTTTTGCACAGTAGCAATGGCTTTATCGACCAATGTTGTGCGGTTATACACTGTTTCCAACACCACACCTTTCGGTAAACTTTGCCGTACCTGTTTGATCTTCTGATCGACAGCGTGTGCCACAATCCGACTGTTAGCGCCTGTCAGCATCATGGCAGTGCCCAATACCGTTTCCTGACCGTTCAGCGTTGCTGCGCCCGTGCGAATTTCCTGCCCAATTTCGACCTGTGCCAAATCCCCCAGACGAATGACCGCACCACTGCGATTTTGTACCACGACATTGGCAATATCATTCACTGTGTTCAATTGTGCAGGCACACGCACCGCGAATTGCTGGCCATTACGAGCCAATAATCCCGCCCCACGATTGTCGTTGTTATTGACCAACGCCTGCTCTAAATCCTCCAGCGTCAGACCATAACGCTGGAGAGCCTGAAAGTCGGGAGAAACCACATATTGTTTCTGGTAGCCGCCGATACTATTCACCTCTGCAACGCCTGAGACTTGCTGAATTTGTGGACGCACAACCCAATCCTGTAATTCCCGTAAATCCGTTGATTGGTACGGTGTGCCATCGGGCTTTTTGGCATCGGGTTGTGTCGTCAACACCCACTGATAGATTTCACCTAATCCAGTCGAGATCGGAGCCAGACTAGGCTTAATCTCATTCGGCAATTGACTGACTGCCTCCTGTAAACGCTGGTTAATCAACTGACGCGCCCAATAAATGTCTGTCCCTTCCTTAAAAATCACCGTAACCTGAGACAATCCATAACGTGATAACGAGCGAGTTTGTTCTAGCGTAGGGAGCCCTGCCATTGCGGTTTCAATCGGATACGTAATCCGCTGTTCGACTTCCTGCGCCGTAAACCCTCCCGCTTGTGTATTAATTTGCACTTGGACATTAGTAATGTCAGGCACAGCATCGATAGGCAATTGCTGATAGCTGTAAATGCCTAATCCAATGAGCCCACACATTGCCAACATGATCCAGACTCGCATTTGGATAGACCACCCAATCAGTTGGTCAAACCAGCCCTTTTGCAGCGACAAATGATCTTGAGTGGCAGCCTGTTGATCTTTATTAGTGATCATGACCAGCCTCCCCTTTTTCCAGTTCAGATTTCAATAAAAAACTGCCCTGCCCCACATATTGCTCACCAACCTGTAACCCTTCCAATAACTCAGCCTGTTTCTGATCATGACTGAATCGTCCCACGCGTACAGGACGCGGGATCACATGAATTTGATTGGCTTTGTGCTCCACAACAAAGACCACCGATTGTTGCTGATAATTCTGTATGGATTGTGCATCAACCATGAGAGTTGGCTTTGTCCCATCTGTCTGCGGCACTTGTACATTGACCAGCATATTGGGACGGAACTGTAGGTTGTCATTCCGCAGAATTGCTCTTGCAATGACTCGTCCTGTTTGTGCATCCGCTGTCGGTGTCAGACTCATGATCTTGGCAGTTGTCGAGGTATGCATTAGATCAGGTAAATCAACTTGTACAGTCGATTGCACATTAAATCCATTGACCAGTTGATCAGGGACAGGAAACTCAAGCCACAGTTGATTAAGTTGGTCTATAACAAATATTTGCTGCGCCGCCTGAATGGTTTCTCCAATCACTAAATCTTTACTACTGATGACGCCATTAATCGGTGATTTCAAAATAAACCGCCCCTGACTATTTGACGCAGCGCCATATGCCTTTAAGCGAAAGTTAGCAGCTTGTACTTCAATCTGCGCCTGACGATAAGTACTTTGTGCACTCAAATAATCCTGTTTGGCAGAAATCCCTTGTTGCCACAACTGCTTCTCACGCTGGTAGCTATCTTCTGCCAAGGCTTGTTTGCTTTGCAGAATTTGCATCGTGCTTTGTAAATCAACCAGCTCTGGCACCAGCAAACTGGCTAATGGCTGCCCATGTTTCACCTGCTGTCCGCTATGAACATAGACGGCATCTACACGTCCTGAAAACCCTGCGGAGACATGCGCTTGCTGATCAGTATTTACCGTAATTCGTGCAGGCAATGTCATGGATGAATTGATCTGTCCAAGGCTCGCTTTTTCGACAGTCAGTGGTTGTTCAGACCATTGTTGAGGCGTAAAGGTCAGTTCCTGTTTTTCTGTTTGCGAATGATCATCTCCATGAGCATCTTGTGCGGACTGGGCTTGTGAAGATTGAGCCTGTTCAGATGGTGTTGACGGTTTTTTAGCTGCATCCGTTTTTTCAGTTGATCCAGACGATTGATCACGCAAAATGATCACTGCGAGAATCAACGTCACCACAACCACGATACAGACCATTAATCCTTGCTTAGGAAATTTTGAAAGCTTTGAAATATTTTTAATCATGATCACTCTCCAGTTACAGGTAAAACGAGCGCTTTGCCCGATTGCAGAATTTGATTATTCAGCGCATACCGACTATTGGGCGTGATCAATGATTCTGGATTCGACACACCTAAGCGTATCGCCTGTAACGTCAGCATGCCTTGCCATGCTTGTGCCAGTATTTGTAATTGTTCAGCCTGCAATTGCTGATAGTCCCGCATCGCCTGCTGCACATCCAACACGGACAATTTACCCACTTCAAATCCAGTCAAAGTTTTTTGCTGAATTTGCTCTGCAAGAGGCATTTGTTGGGTCGTCAGAATCTGATATTGCTGCTGTAATGCCTGCAAAGTTCGCCATGTCTGCTGCATCCGCTGCTGACGTAAACGCAGCTCCAATTCACGTTGCGACATACTCATCTGCTGCAAGGCCTGTTGCGCCTGCACCACGCCCTGATGACGATTGAATAATGGCAAAGGTATAGACACACCCAGCATAATCCGTTGCGTTTTTTGATCGCTCTGCAAGACTGCCTCACGCCGTTCGACATAGCCAAGGCTCACCGTCGGCTGCGGTTTGGTGCGAATTTTTGCGAGAGAAAGTTCAGCCTGAGCAAGCTGTTGTTGCTGTCTCAGTTGTTGCTGAAATAAATCATTGTTGTCATCAATTTTGGACAGTGATTGATCAAGAATGGGAAACTGTAACGGTTGCCCTGTCCCTGAAAATGGCTGTACCGCTTCCCAGAATTGAGCGAGTTGATCGTGCGCGATTTGTTGGTCGGAGTTCATCCGCTGTAAATCACGTTGCTGTTGCTGATGCGCAATCAGAATTTTATCGTAATCAAGTGCAGCAATACGCCCAGCATCGAGTCGTTTTTGTGCCACATTTAACGCCTGCTGGCTGAGTTGCGCTTGATGGTTGCCCAGTTGTAACACCCACTCAGCTTGCGCTAGTTGCCAATATTCTGCCGTCACCGCGAGCTGTAACTGTGCGGTATCACTCAATTGAGCAAGGTCTGACTGCTGGAGCTGAATACGTGCCAGCTGCTCTCTGGCAGCACGTTCGCCAAATACATCCAATTTTTGAGAAATGCTGACACTGAACTCAAGCTCAGTATTACGATGAAATCCCGTTTGGCCGATTGATAACTCTGGGTTTTGCCATACAAGACTTTGTGTCACGTTGGCTTGTGCGACTGCCTGTCGCTGCTGCCAAAACGATTGTAAAGTCTGAGATTGCTGCGCCCACATCTGCGCTTGCTGCAAGCTGAGCAAAACTTCGGAAGTATCCGCAGAATGCGCTGGAAGTGGCGGGGTTAATAAGGTTGATGCCAACGTGGTTGATTTTAACATTGCGGGCGAGATTACCGATTTTGATATGGTCGGTTCAGCCCATGCCACTTGCGGAGCGATTAATACGCTCCATAGCACCATCGGTGTACATACACCCGTTGATCGTAGAATCATAATATTTGCCTAATCCCAAATTAGAAATGATGAAAAAACATACAAATCATCAGATAGGACTAAGCGTTAATTCATTGATTTTGCTTTGCAGTCTTCCTCTTCAAGGCATGTATCTACACATTTTCTAAGGTTTATTGATCGTATGCCTATCAAATCCATCCCAACCTTCCTTTTCTAAAGGAAGGAGCCCTTGCCCCTCTTTAGAAAAAGAGGGGCAAGGGGAGATTTGAAAGCATCAGCAAAATCAACCTATTAAAATTTGTAGATACATGCCTTGAAAGGAAAGAAGACAAGCATTCAGGATTGTTCAAGTTCAACTGTTAACGCATACATAGCAATATGACAGCCAATTTGTAGGCGACGTTGTAATCTATGAAACTAATGAACCGACCTTAACCTATCTGGTTTAGGCGGCAATCCATAAGGGAGGATCTGGTTGTTCCAGTATTGGAGATTGATAAAAATTGTGGAATACAGCAAATTGTTTTGTCAGATCAACAATATCCAATGCCTCATCTGCCCATAGCGGAATTGGTTTAATGATCGGTAAATTTTCTGGAATATGATCGCCATGATGGATCAACATGACGACATGTTTATTATTTTGAGTTTGCTCAGATTGTTTTTTGGAATGTTCATCCTTTGCAAATAAGCTCTGACTATCTGCTTTTTGCTGGGCTGATTCTTGTTGGGTTGATGACTGCTGCTGATCTAAATGCGGTTTTGATTGATCAGCAAATCCTATTTCATAGCGACATGAAGCATCCAGTACATGCAAATGATGTCCCCAATGCCAACGCGCCTGCATTCCTGTTTCATGCTGACAAAACATCGCTGCTGCACTCCAGCATAGCTGAAGTGGCAGTAAAATCATCAGTAAGGCGACTAGGACACTTTTCATGGCGCGAACATTACTGAATTTACCACCAGTGGTCAAATCAAGATTGTAATAAAGTCCGCGCACATCTTGAGATCAAATGACCTCAATGCCCACCCCCACCACCACCCGTGGCAAATGGCGGTTTGGTCAGCCAGATCACACCGATCAAACAAATAAACAACACCGAGCATAGCCAGAAAATATCACGAGTTGCCATCATCAAACTCTGCTGAGTAATCAGATTTTGTACTTGGGCATAGGCAGTATCTGTTGACATACCAAAGGATTTCAACTTATCCATGTACTCCGTAAACTGCTGATTCGTTGGTGAGATATATTCTCCAAGGCGAATCTGATGCTCCTCGGAACGATGTGACAAAATCATCACCACCAACGCTGTTCCAAAACTTCCTGAAATGGTGCGAAAGAAGTTCGCCAGACCTGATGCCGCAGCCATTTTGTCTGGAGTAATCCCTGAAAGAATGATGGTATTAATCGGCACAAAGAAACACGCAATGGCAAAGCCCTGAATCATCCGAGGCGGAATCAAATGACTCAACGAGGTATCCAAATTAAACTTGGAAAACCAATACGCTGTTCCACCAAAAATGATGAAAGACGCAGTCGCTACCAATCGCAAATCTAGGCGATTAATGTTTTTACCCACCACAGGTGAGAACAAGAGTGCAAAGATTCCCACAGGTGCAGTCGCAATCCCCGCCCATGTCGGCGTGTAATTCATCACGGTCTGTAACCACAGCGGAAACATTACATTCAGACCAAAAAACGCCATAAACCCGAACGACAATGCCAGAACACCGTAACGGAAATTACGATGTTTCAACAGTGTCAGATCAACAATCGGATGTTTATCCGTCAACTCCCACGCCACAAAGAACGCTAACGCGGTAATCGATGTCACGCACAGTGCAACAATGATATTAGAGCTAAACCAATCCAGATCATTACCATTATCCAGCATGAGTTGTAGGCTGCCCACACCGAGGACAAGCAACACAATACCCACAATATCAATCGGTAATTTTTGGGTTGGAGTTTCTCTTTTTCTTAAGAATGTATAGGTAATAAATGCTGCCAGCAAACCAATCGGCACATTGATATAAAAAATCCATGGCCAAGTCATATTGTCGGTGATATAACCACCGAGCAATGGTCCAAAGATTGGCGCAACCACGACAGTCATTGCCCAGATCGCCATCGCAACGCCGCGGCGATGCGGCGGATAGTTTGCTAACAATAAGGTTTGTGACAAAGGCACCATGGGTCCAGAAACTAAACCTTGTAGAAACCGAAAACTCACCAGCATCGGCAAGCTATCTGCCAGACCACACAACGCTGAAGTCAGTGTAAATAAAATAATCGAAATCAAAAACACACGGACTTGCCCAAAACGATTGGCAATCCAGCCTGTCAGCGGCACGGCGATCGCCGCAGCCAGACCATAAGATGACACGACCCAAGTCCCCTGATTGGGACTGGTTGCCAGATTCCCAGCAATTGTCGGTACAGACACATTGGCAATCGCTGTATCCAACACTTCCATAAAGGTTGCGACCGCCATGGCAATCGTCAGAATAATGAGCGATGCACCTTTAAAATACTGTGGCTCAGGCTGAGATTGCGCTGCCGCCGCAGAGGTACTCATGGCGCATTACCTGTTTGGCTGCTACCTTTTTGATCACTGCCCGCTTCACGCGCAATAATGGCATTAGCTTTCGTTTCTGCATCTTTTAATTGTGCATCAAACACAGGCGTTGTCATCGGTGCATTGGCAATTGGCAGAGCGCTCAACACAGAACCTTGACGATCGTGAGTATCAATTTTGACCGTAGTCGACATGCCAATTCGCAATGGATATTTGTTTAAATCATTGGCATCCAGCGCGATACGCACAGGAATACGCTGAACAACTTTAATCCAGTTCCCGACAGCATTTTGTGGTGGGAGTAACGAGAACGCACCGCCTGTCCCTGCCGCAATCCCAACGACTTTGCCATGATATTCCACATGACTACCGTAAATATCAGCAATCACCGTCGCAGGTTGACCAATACGGACATTCTGTAATTGCATTTCTTTCAGATTGGCATCAACCCACAGCGCATGGAGCGGCACGATTGCCATGAGATTATTTCCTGGAGCAACACGCTGACCGATCTGCACAGAACGACGTGCCACATAACCGTCAATTGGCGATGGAATCACATTACGCTGTTCTGCCAGATACGCTTGAGTAAATTCAGCGCGTGCCTGCAATACAGCAGGATGTTGACTAAGCGTGGTTCCCTCAACCGATGCTTGAGAAGACTCTAATTGTTTCTGAGCAACCGTCAAAGCGTCTTTTGCAGTCGCAACTGCTGCTTTCGCATGAGCCAAATCTTCCGCAGTAATCGCATCTGAGCCAACCAATTGTTGGCGACGATTCAGGTCATCTGTCGCACGATTAAGTTCAGTCTGACGTTGAGCAACGACCGCACTGGCTTCATCGGTTGAACGATACTGTTGACGGATTTGACGTACAGTTTGCGCGAGTTTGGCTTCCGAATTTGCCAGTGCAACCGTACTGTCCGAACCTTCCAAAGTAATGAGCGACTGCCCTGCTTTGACAGGCTGAGTATCATCCGCACCGAGTGCAACCACTGTACCGCTCACTTGTGAATTGATATAGACCAAATTGCCATTCACATAGGCATCGTCAGTTTCTTCACGAAATTGAGCATAGAGGAAGTAATACAGCGCATATAGCACGGCAATCAGGATAAAAATTGTCGCCATCACAAAGAGAACGCGCTTACGTTTACCGTTTGGTGCAGCAGGTTCGGTCGTCGTTGCTGCTTGAGTATTTTGTTGTTCAGCCATGATGTACTCCAGAATTTGGGTCGAGCTTTTGCTGATGAATTTGGCTTATGCTTTTTGATTAAGTAGATGAATGTCGCTGATTGCTTGCAACGGTTTCTTGACCTGACGACTGTTTGACATCATCTTGGCTTTGATCGGTAAAACCACCGCCTAACGCTTTAATCAAATCAATATGCGCCTGCAAAGCACGCCCTTGTCGTGCAATTTCCTGATCTTCCAGATTGGTTTTGAGCAATTTGGCTGTGGCTAAAGCACTCCCATCTTGCAAACCTGCCTTGACCAGTTTCTGTGTATTTTCAAGAGAATGCTGACGCGCCTGAATTTGGTTTTGCAGTGGTGACAACTCGTTGTTTGCACTTTGCACACGTAATTCAGCGTCATTGACCTCAGTAACCGCGTTCTGCACAGACTGGTTGTATTGCGCGACAGCAAGTGCTACTTCTGCACGATTACTATCCAGATTTGCATGTAAGCGACCTGAATCAAATAGCGGCAAATGAATCGCAGGCATCACGCCAGCCTGCTCACTGGTGGATGAAAATAAACGACCCATCGACAGACTCGACAGTCCCACAGATGCCAATAAATTCACGTCAGGATAAAATGCCGCCCGCGCCGACTCGACATCCTTCAACGATGCCTGCACTCGATCACGCGCTGCTGCCGTATCAGCACGACGAGCAATCAGATCAAGCGGTAATGATGCAGGCAATTCACCATTCAATTGCGGTAAAGGCTGCGCTTGTAATACAGGGAAATCTGCACCACTCGCCACCAAAGATTTTAATTGTGAAAGCACTTGATCACGCTGAGACTTCAGTTGAACCAAAGTCTGTTCAGGCAAAGCCACACTCGCGCGTAATGGCGCAACATTGTTACCCGAAGACAATCCCGCTTTCATACGTTTTAACTCAATATCCAGCAAATGACGCTGCTCACCTGCAATCTGTTCTTGAATTGCGATCCGCTGATTCAGTACTTGCCATTGATAATAAGTACTTGCAACGCTGGCAGATAAAGCTGCCGCCGCGCCTGCCGCATCCGCACGACTTGCTGTTTCACGACCTAAAGCCGCTTGCAATGCTTTACGGTTATGTCCCCAAAAATCAAAGTCATAGGAAAAATTCAGCGACAACTCACCATCGTAATAACTCTTGCCACCAATCGGCGGTGGATAGAAACTATTGGAACTGTATTTATTGCGGCTTAATGATCCATTGGCATCCAGTTTCATGCCGCGATTTGCAGCAGCACTATCCGTCACAGCTTGTGCTTGCAGCACACGTGCCTGTGCAACCTCAATGCTTGGAGAATCTTTCAGTGCTTGAGTAATGAGCTGATCTAGTTGTGCATCATGCAAATCCTGCCACCATGTTGCTGCTGGCCATTGACCTGTTGAACCCGAAACAAAATCAGTGTTTTGAGCAGCACGCAATTTGGGTGCGGAATCCGCATGAGGCAACGATGCACAGCCTGTCACCAGCATCACGGCCAGCGCGACAGGTGTTAGAAAAATATGTTGAGTACGAAGCGGGTTATTCATGATGTCGCCACCTTTTTTATATCGCAAACCTCACGATATATGTATGAAACAGTAATATTTTTCGGTGTAGAGATTTAACGTTCACTCATTAAAACCCCAACCATTCAGTCAGGATTTCAATTGCGTTTAGACATTCGATTCCATGGCATTCAAGAGCTTAAAGAGTGACTTTTCGAGTACGTCACGCTCCTCATCACTAAACACACTAAAAATCTTGCGATTCTTTTCACGCATTTTCGGAACAACCTGTTTCAGCAAATCCAAACCAGCCGAAGTCAGCGACAAATCAATACGGCGACGATCAACAGCACTCGTTACCCGTTGCAAAAGTCCTTGAGCCACCAAGTCATCACAGATGCGCGTCATATTGGCACGCGTCTCCCCTGTACATAGCGACAGATCAGAAGGATTGACAGTCTGATCCGTCGAGCTATTGATCATCGTCATCGCGATATAGGCAGGCGCACTCAGACCGAAATCTGCAAGTCCTCTGTTGAGCAACTCTTGCATCAGCCAAGCGTTGTACTTGACCAATAAATTGATCTGGATTGTCCCGAGCGCCTGAGTATCACCCAGCACCATCTGGTGGGATCGTTCGACCCGCTCACGGACTTCGTCGTATTTAAGGCGTTTAGATTTATTCATTCAGAAATAGTACCAAATGTAACTATTAAGTCAAAAACTATTTTGCAGTTTATGGATGATTTGCGCGACTCGTCGGTCACAATTGACATAAAATAAAATATATTATTTATATTCAATAAATTAAAGATTGATCAACAAATCAAAATTTAGAAATCTACTATAGACCGTTTAGGCTTCAAATTATTTTAATCCACGCCATACAGCGATCTAAAGCAATCAAACCTTCAGCCCATGGCTATTGCGATGGCTCAAAGTAGCACCAATCTTCAAATAAATCTGTAATCAAAACAAGCCTCCTCAACAGGAGGCTCATTCAATCAACGCTGGTTAAGCCTTACCATGCTTCACATTCATCGTGATCTCAGCAGAAAAAACGATCTCATTATGAGTATCTGATACCAACACGGGAACGATCACCTCGCCTTCCTGACTCCAATCAATCTGCGAACCATCCGCTACAGCAATCAAATCTGTCTTGGCTTTTTTGAGATATTTCACTGTCATGCCAGATGGAATCCAACGCGCGCCTTTAGGAATTGACACATCAGTCATCAACCCACCTGCAAGCTCCGCCATATTGCACATCGCAATCGCATGAACGGTTTTTAAATGATTTTCAACACTACGACGCTTGCGTAATTTGACGCGCACATAAGAAGGTTTGACCTCCTCAACCAGCGGATGAATACTACTGAAATAAGGTGCTTTTAAACAGACCGCACAGCTAAAGAGCTGAGTTCCAGCAGGTAAGCTTTTGAGCTTATTAAACAAGTCAATAATTTGCATTTCATTCCCCTAAAGAGTCGCTTTTATGAAGCAGAAGCCTTACACTATTAGAATATTATTCTAGAATATAGTTCTAATGATGACCACTCAGTCAAATACAGTACAAACTGCCTCCAATTTGGAAGAAACGCCAAGCAGTTCATCGTCCAGCACAAGGCAGCTCGATATCTTGAAAGCAGCCTTGAATTGCTTTATTCATCAAGGTATTGAAGCAACAACGATAGAGATGATTCGTGAGCAATCTGGTGCAAGCGTGGGCAGTATTTACCATCACTTTGGCAATAAAGAAAAAATTGCGGCTGCACTCTACAAAGAAGGATTAAGACAATTCAGCCGTCAATTACATCAGTCACTTAAAAATGCAACCAATCTTGAAAATGCTATTCGTCGCATCATTCAAAGCAATATTGATTGGATTGTGACTCAGCCCGATTGGGCACGTTTTGTGTTTCGTCATCGTCGTGTTCTTAAAGACGCTGATCAAGAACGAGCGTTTCGTGAAGAAATCACCAGTTCGCATCGTATTTTTTTAAGCCAATTAGAGGCTCTGCCTGATTTTAAACGTCTACGCGTATTGCCCAAAGCCATGTATTTACCTGTGCTGATTGGCCCAGTACATACCTACGCCAGACAATGGCTTGATGATCAGACACTGCCTTCACCTCATGATCTCGGCGAAGATTTTATGCAAATCGCGCTCAAGAGCTTGTTGGATTAAGATGAGTATGATCTGCGGACATCATGTGATTTTCGTAATTTTTAACAAACATATAATATTGATCTTGCGGTCATTAGGCCCATCGAAATATAGAAATGTGCAACAATAAAAAAGCCTGACTTTAAGTAATTGAATGTTTTATCGACTGTAATCATTTAACTTGAACATACGATCGCATCAAATTCACGAAATATTTCCGTATTTTTGGTCAATAATGCAATGTACAAGTCTGATACTCTCCTGTACAAAACAAAGCGCAAATATTCGATCCAACTCGTATCCTCAGATCACGAGAAACCCTTTTTGATAAAAAGAGAATCACACAGATGAAGCCAGGACAACGCAGTCGTACAGCCGAAGGTGCCGCAGCATTACGTGCAAGCCATACGATCTATGCAGAAAATCCTTTATTTTCTGATCCATACGCCATTAAATTCACCAGTTCTGGCTGGCAACGCATTTTAAAAAGCAGAAAATGGCATCACTTTCTTCTGCCGCGTGCATTTAGTCCGATTGGTCTACTGATTGGGCAGGTTGTTGGGCGCTCGCGCTATGCTGAAGATAAGCTCACTGATGCAATTGCTCACGGTGTTGATCAATATGTCCTCGTCGGCGCGGGACTAGACTCGTTTTCCTTACGCCAAAACCCTGATCAGGCTTTCCTAAAAATATTTGAAGTCGATCATCCCGATACACAAGCCTCTAAGAAACAACAACTTGAACGATTCGGGAGCATTCCTGAGAACGTCGAGCTGGTTCCGATCAATTTTGAACAAGAATCTTTATTTGACGCACTCATTCGTAGCAGCTTTCAACGCGATAAAGTCGCTTTCTTTTCGTGGCTAGGAACAACACATTACCTTCAACCTGAAACAACTTTGAATACGCTATGTGCAATTGCAAAAGTCGCAGCGTCTGGCAGTGAAGTCGTGTTCGATTATTCAATTCCATATCAACAGCTTGCAGGTGCTGAACGCTTGGGTAGTTTTGCTCTATCTCGTTTTACCAAGTATATGAGTGAGCCATTAATTGGGCAGTTTATTCCAGCTGAACTTCATGCGGCATTGAATGAAATTGGTTTTGATGTATTAGAAGACTTGTCAGGCTCTGCGCAAAATGAACGTTATTTTGATCAGCGAAGCGATTATTTAACGACTACCTCTGCAACACATTTGATTCATATCAGGTTGAGATAGTCCGCATGATAAAAATGCAATTCATCATAAAAAACATCCTCACATAACAGATGATTGCAAGTCACAAAAAAGCTCTCCCCCAAACAAAACCATTGAGGGGAGAGCCTCAGACTGAGGCATTAAGTCAAATTATTTCAACAAACCATCAAGATCCAACACAGATAGTTGATTATGCTTGCACAGTTAATTTGATTAATTATTAATCAAATTAACTACGCAAGCTTACTAAAAACTTTAAACGAACTATCTCGTTAAATACAAAGTTCACACAACTAGAAGAGGATTACGATAATGACTGGTCCATTCACATTTCTTCGATCTATTTTAAAAAGCTCGGTCATAAGTTTGACCATACTCTATGCCCATCATGCATCAGCAGCTTCAAATATTCCCTTAGTCAACAATCAACCTACTGCAACAGATCGTTGTGATGTCAGCAATAGCAGTCCGACTGAAAGTACCGATGGAACCATGTTGGGTGTACGCCAATACGGATGCAACTCAGGTACACATTATGTCGTTTTTACAGTCTCCATTCCCAAAGCATGTAAGACTGTGTCGTGTGGTCTGATTTTAGACATCCATGGCGCAACGATGAATGCTGCCGAGGAAAATGCAGGAACTAATTTACAATATTACGGCTGGAAAGCCGCCCAGTACGGTGCAAGTACACCATACATCGTGATTCAGCCAAATCTTACACATTTATTCGATACACAAAATGACACGCTTGATCCACTGTCTGTTGTCGGTGGTGCTTATAACAACGAAATCCCTATTATTGATCAATTCGTCAACAATGTTATCCAAGCACTTCATGTAGATAACCACCGGATTCATGTACACGGATTTTCGCGCGGTGCACAAACTGCAAACGTTTTCTATTGCAATCATAGTAACTTATACGCAAGTTACGCCATGACAGGTGGAGGTACGACTTGTGCTATCACTAAACCGCTCATGATGACCAATGGACTGACAGATCCTAACATTACCCTTGCAGCATTAGTGACGGCAGCATTTGCCGCAAATCGACAAACGGTGACCAGTGTTGTCGCCGAAGATCCATCATGGCAAACACCTCGCCTGACCTACACATCATCAGGCTGGGTTCCTGTCGGAAAACAATCGCATATCCGCTACACGCAAGGCTCTCTTGTTCTAGAAAATGTAAAGCATAGTGGAGCGAGCTACCCTCTTGCTGGGCATTGCCTGCCTGTAACGACACCAGCACAGTGGCTGGTCTGCCAAGACACATTCAATTTGGGTGAAAATCTAATTAAGTTCTTTATCCAAAATCCTAAGAGTTATTGATTTTATAGACAAAGGAAAAATATATGAACATTATCATTATTGGTGCTGGAAGTATTGGAGGTGCAGTTGCTAGCCAATTACTTGAAGCAGGGCATGATGTCAAAATTGTTGCACGCAACAAGCGTTTCATTCAATTACAGCAACAAGGAATGCTGTTTAAAAAACTCTCATTAAATCCATTCGCGAAGATAAAAACACAACATTTTAAAGTAGATGTTGTACCTGAATTATTACAGAGCATGCCTGCCGATGTTATTATTCTCACTGTTCAGCGACACCATCTCGGCACATTATTGCCTGCTTTAGAAGCGCATCCCTGCTCCAAAATTGTATGCATGTTTAATTACGCGGGGGACTTTTCAGATTTACGTCAAAAGTTTGGCGAACGCTTATTTTGGGCATTTCCAGCTATGCTCGCTGGATTCGATCCTGATTCGGGTGTTTCCCATCATTTCATTTTACCGCGTGCATTAAGTTTTCTTCAAATCACGACCATTGGCAATATTCAACCAACCTCTTCTCGCCAAATCATTGCCACCAGACAAGCTTTAGTCGACTTATTTAATCAAGCAGGGATTGCTTCAAAAGGTGTTGAGCACATGGAGGCATGGTTAAAAACACATAGCGCGTTAATGCTTCCCTTGATCGCTAATGGTGTACGCAAACTCAAGATGAACCAATCTTTCACACTGAGTTGGTCGGATAGCAACATCATTGCAGGTGCCATCGTTGAGGGTTTTCAACTGCTCCATCAAGCCCATATCACACCAACACCATTTAATTTACGTTTATTAGATCTACTCGTACCTAAGTTTTTTATTCAGTTGACCTTATTTGTCTTATTTCGATTTAAGCTGGTACACCTCATGCTGAAAGGTCATGCGGATCACGCAGATGAAGAAGTTTTACAACTTTATACTGATTTCAGTAATCTCGCGGCTCAAAGCAATATGCCATTAAATATGCTTAGAAAACTCTGCGACCCTGAAGCAACATTGAAATATAAAACTACCTGAAATTAAATCATCGCCAGCCAACCACTCAATATGACTCATATTGAGTAAATGGTTCGCAGACATTAAATAAAAGACGCTGCTAATCAAAAAATCGACTGGGTGATACACCAAACTGCCGCTTGAACATCGTTGCAAAAGCACTGGGGCTGTTATATCCAAGTCCAAGTGCCACACTCAGTACTTTTTCTCCTTGCGCCAGCTTCTCCAATGCAGTCAACAATCGCGCTTGTTGTCGCCATTGCCCAAAGGTCATGCCTGTTTCTTTCAAAAACAAACGATGAATTGTTTTTGGGGTGATGCTTAATCGCTCCGCCCACATTTCAACCGTGGTATTGTCTTCAGGATTCTGACTCAACGTCTGAGTAATCTGCATCAAACGAGAATCGTGAGGATTGGGGAGTTGCAACGAAAACGGCTGAACACTTTTAATTTCATCGAGCAACAACTGCATCAAATGCCCATCTCGCGTACCCACTGTATAAGGATGCTCGACATCGATCGCGGCAAGCAATAATTCACGCAATAAGGCTGTTACGCCCACAACACGACAGGACGTCAACAAATCAGGTGCGGCGTCTGGGCGAATGTATGCGGTGCGCATATGCACCTCGCCGATCATCCGTACCCAATGCTCGATATGTGCTGGCATCCAAATTCCACGCGAAGGAGGCACTATCCATTGCCCTTGATCAGTTCCAACGAGCATCACGCCGCGCACCGCATAAATCAGCTGTGCATGCGGATGTGAATGCCTTCCCGTCGTATGACCATGCGCATAATTTTTAGCCAATGCAGTCACAGGCATATCACGCTGATCAAACTGGGTGTAGTGCAAACATTCATGGCTTGTTTTTTGTTTCGAGAGAGACATCGTATGACTCCATCAACATCGTGCATTTTCAACACATAAAAATCATGTCACTTTTACGATATATATTGCCATATTCTCGCAGGAATGTCGTTTCATTGTGGCGTATGATCAGCCCATAAGATCGACATTGATCTTCAATTGATATGTTGTCACTCACTGACAAACGAGGTTGTTATGGAATCAGTAGACACTGCACAGATGAAAACTCCACCAGCAAACACCACCAGTGAAACCACACGCTTTCGTGTGCTGGGTGCGATTAGTTTTAGTCATTTTATCAATGATATGCTGCAATCTCTGCTGCTCGCCATTTACCCGATTCTCAAAGGCGGCTTCAACTTAACTTTTGCGCAAATTGGTTTAGTGACGTTTACCTATCAAGTCACTGCTTCGTTATTACAGCCAATTGTCGGCTCATATACGGACAAGCATCCAAAACCCTATTCTCTGGTCTTTGGGATGACTTCCACAATGACAGGAATCATTCTGCTTGCCTTTGCACAGAATTACGCCATGCTGCTCGTTGCAGCGTTATTCATGGGAACAGGCTCATCGATTTTTCATCCTGAATCTTCACGCGTCGCACGTCTCGCATCAGGCGGAAAGCATGGTTTAGCGCAATCTATTTTCCAAGTGGGTGGTAATGTTGGCAGTGCGATAGGACCGTTACTTGCGGCTATTTTTATTGTTCCGCATGGACAGAATAGTACAGCATGGTTTGCCCTTGCCGCGCTCACGGGCATTACTGTGCTGTGGAAAATTGGTGGCTGGTATAAAGACCAACAACGAATGATGGCAGCAAAACCCAAAGTGCCTACGCAACCGAATGCATTATCCCAGCGCCAAGTGATCATGGCGATGACAGTACTCATGTTTTTAGTGTTTTCCAAATACTTTTATTTGACCAGTCTGACCAGTTATTACACGTTTTATTTGATGGATAAATTCCACTTATCGATTCAATCGGCACAGGTATATTTGTTTATTTTCTTGGGCGCTGTCGCCGCTGGAACAATCTTGGGTGGTCCAATTGGGGATCGCATCGGACGTAAGCAGGTGATCTGGTTTTCTATTTTAGGGATCGCACCATTTACACTTGCGCTGCCTTATGTTGATCTGATGTGGACGAGTATTTTAAGTGTCATCATTGGCTTTACATTAGCATCGGCTTTCCCTGCGATTGTCGTGTTTGCTCAGGAAGTGATGCCGAACAAAGTTGGTATGGTATCTGGATTGTTCTTCGGTTTTGCCTTTGGCATGGGTGGGATTGGTGCAGCCGTACTGGGTCAATTTGCAGATATGTATGGCATTGGCTATGTCTATCATCTCTGTGCGTTCTTACCATTGCTCGGATTATTGGCAATATTCCTGCCCAATATGCACCAAGCCAAGTCCAAAACCTAGATCACTCTCCCCAAAAAGACAGCCTGTTATTCATGGAAATAGCAGGCTATTTCTAGTATTTTTAGGGCGATTTCATACCACATAAAAAAGACTCCATACGATGCGTATACTCCAAGATTTTTCTATTTCTACAATCGTCGCAGGTTTCGTCACCGTCTTAGTGGGCTTCACCAGTTCAGGCGTCTTGATCTTTCAGGCAGCGCAATCTCTCGGTGCATCACCCGCAGAAATCGCATCATGGATTTGGGCACTTGGCCTAGGCATGGGTTTGACCACACTTGGATTATCACTTTATTACCGTATGCCGATCGTCACCGCATGGTCTACACCAGGTGCTGCGCTTTTGATCGGCAGTAGCACAGGCTTATCATTGGCTGAAGCCGTAGGTGGATTTATCATTTCAGCGGGGCTTATTATGCTAACAGGCTTCTCTGGCGTGTTTGAGCGCGCTATGCGCAAAATCCCCATCTCACTTGCGTCAGCTATGCTCGCAGGCGTACTTCTCAAATTTGGTATGAATGTCTTTGTCGCCATGCAAACCCAACTTGCGATGGTGTTAGGTATGTTCATACTGTACTTAGTGATGCGACGTCTTTCACCACGTTATGCAGTAATCGTCACACTAGCATTTGGCATTGCTTACGCAGCGATCTCTCAGCAATTGACATTCAATCTCATGCAATTCCAATTCGCAAAACCACTTTGGACAACACCTGTATTGAGCACGGGCTCACTCGCTATTGCGATTCCATTATTTATCGTCACCATGGCATCACAAAACATTCCTGGAGTTTCTGTACTTCGTGGCTCTGGCTACAACGTTCCTCTATCTCCCGTGATTGGTTGGATTGGTACAGCAAACGCTGCACTAGCACCATTTGGAGGCTATGCCTTAAATTTAGCTGCAATCACTGCTGCAATTTGTACAGGTCGTGAAGCACATGAAAATCCCAAAAAACGCTACACCGCGGCAATCACTGCAGGATTCTTTTATTGTCTAATCGGCATATTTGGCGCAACAATCACATCATTATTTTTAGCTTTTCCAAAAGAGCTCATATTGACCATTGCTGGATTGGCACTGTTTGGGACCATTGGAAATGGTTTAGCAACTGCGCTCACTCAAGAATCAGAGCGTGAAGCTGCGTTGATCACCTTTTTAGTCACCGCTTCGAACATCACACTCTTTGGATTAGGTGCTGCATTTTGGGGATTGGTCGCTGGACTTTCAGCACTTGCCATCAGACACATTCGCAAAGCATCAATCGTGTAGATCAATGATTTAACTCACTCATCTCAATTGACATTCATGACTCTTTTGGAGCTGACTTGATCAGTGACGCTCCTTTTTCACTAAAGCCTGTAGCCTGAAAATGTGAAAGTAACGCCTCATACAACACCATACATGCTGCCATTAACTCATCCACAGACTCCTTAAATCCACTGATTGCCCAGCGTGTCGACAGATGAGAAACATAACCCGTCAAACCTGTTGAAATTAAAGAAATCATTGCCATATTTTCTTGAGCTTGAGGAATCATCAAGGTAATAAAAGATTGAGTCATCAAATCAAAACGTTTCACTGCTTTATGAATGCTCTTTCCTCCATTTTCATGAACCAAAATCGCATCAATGAACAAAATTCTCGTGACTCGCTGATCATCACTTAAATGCTGAAAGAATGCCGTCAATCCTAACTGAACCATTTGTTTGGGATCAGGCGCACCTTGCATCACCGCAGTCATAATATGCTTTTGTAAATCCTCAACTAAACGCATATAAATCGCATCAAACAACGCACCACTATTTTTAAAAGATTCATAAAAATAACGTTCCGTCAGCTTCGCTTCGACACATACATCGCGCACAGTCACTGAGAAAAACCCCAAAGTGCCGTAGGCCTGCAAGCCTGCTTCCATCAACCGCTCACGACGCTCCGCCTGACGAACCTCCAAGCTCATGCCTTTAAAACTACGACGCTTAACGCCAGCAGGCTTCGCATCAGTTGACGCTTCTTGCGCGGTCAAATCATTTCCGTCAATGATCTCACTTTCAAGCACTACACTTTCCGCTTCACTTCCCATAGTCCAACCCTTTATCTTTATCGACGGAACACGCTATCGTTGTTGTCGAATATTATTGATGCTTAAGTCATTGTATCACGCAAAAATTATCCCTAGAGCGTGTAGATGTGCGGTCTTTGTGATGAAAAGGTCACGCAGGCAATCTTAATTTCCAAAAAAACTAAATTTGAGCACAAATGCCAATATGGGTTAGATATTAATATTGACAACACACATTGTCAAAACTATAGTAGCGGCTGAACTACTCTCCCATAAGATGTTCCTTGAGGAATTAACAATGAAAGTTTTGAAAGGCAAAGTTGCGGCAATTACAGGTGCTGGTTCGGGTATTGGTCAACAATTAGCAGTTTTATTAGCTAAAGAAGGCTGCAACCTTGCACTTTCTGATGTCAATGAAAAAGGCTTAGCAGCAACAGTTGATCTCGTGAAAGCATCAAATGTGAAAGTCACCACCCAAAAAGTTGACGTATCCAAACTTGAACAAGTTTCTGCATGGGCCAAAGATGCAGAAAAACAACATGGCAAAGTCAACATCATCATCAACAATGCGGGCGTTGCAATGGGTAGCACCGTTGAAGGCATGAGCTACGCTGATCTTGAATGGATGATGGGTATCAACTTCTGGGGTGTGGTCTACGGCACTAAAGAATTCTTGCCACTGCTGAAGAAAGCAGGCGAAGGACATATCGTCAACATTTCTAGTCTGTTCGGTCTCACGTCACAACCAACACAAAGTGCTTATAACGCGAGTAAATTTGCGGTTCGCGGCTTCACTGAATCACTTCGCCAAGAACTCGACATGCAAAAATGCGGCGTAAGCTCAACTTGCGTACACCCAGGTGGCATCCGTACAAATATTGCAAATGCTGCACGTATGAGTGATAGCGTCAACTCTTTGGGCATGAATGCAGAAAAGAGTATTGCCGAATTCAACAAGCTATTACGCACACCACCAGAAGAAGCTGCACGTCAAATTATTGACGCTATCCGTCATGACCAGCGCCGTCTATTGATCGGTAACGATGCTAAATTCCTTGATGCCATCCAACGTGTTTTACCACAAGGCTATCAAAAGATTTTCGGCACTGTTACTAAACTGCAAAGTCGTGCAATTGCAAAAAAACAAGCGAAACAATTGGCGAACAAGTCTTAATTTTCAAAGTTCAAACGCAAAAAAGCCGAACATTTCTGTTCGGCTTTTTTGCATTCTAATCGTCTAAGTGTAGCAGTCACCTACCCTAGCAAAGATCCTCGGCTGCTTTACGCAGAATTAGAATAGACGAGTCGGCTCAATTACTCGCCGCGAAGGTTAGGGTGTTTAAGTGGTGAAGTCAATTGAATTAACCAGCTATTCTTTCTCCTTCCCCTGAGGGGGAAGGTCGGGATGGGGGCGCTTTTGACTTTTGAAACTAAAAGCACCCCCATCTAAATCTTCCCCCTCAGGGGAAGACTTCAAAGCATTACCCTGCCTCAGTTTCTCTCTGCGCCATCGCCCTTCTCAACACCCCCGGCAACAACATAAAATAAAGCACAGCAAAAATCGTCAACATCACAAACAAACCTGTCGCCGAATACCGCTGATACAACCACGCCGCAAACTCTAGCTCCAGTGCATAGCCCGCCATCAATAGCATTCCAACCGCAGCACCCATCACACCTGCACCATGTGGTGCCGCAGTCATCACGATGCGATACGTCACCGCAAACGCCAACCCTTGCGCAAATGCAAAACAGCTCATCCCCAAAATAATAAATAACGCCATAGACTGAGGAAAATAAAGCACAGGCAACATCAGCAATAAACCCAACACCGTAATCGCAGGCGAAAACTTCATCGGACGATCTAATGGCCATTTATCCGTGACTTTCATCAGTAAGATATTGCCAATGATCAACGCCCCAATCACAGGCAACTGACACAAACCATATTCCATCGGCGTCATGCCTGAATCTTTAATCAAAATCACAGGTGACAAACCAATCCAAACAATCAACGGCACGCCAAATAACGACATACAAATCGCAGCTTTGACAAAAGGCGCTTCTTGCAACAACGCCCAATAATCTCCAAGAACAGCTTTAAGCGACAATGACGGTTTAGGTTCAGCTTTATTCACAACAAGCGTTTCAGGCATATTGAAATACAAGCCAGCCACGCTCAGTACCGCAACCACCGCAATCAATACAAAACTCACCTGCCACGGCCAAACCGAAATCACCGCCGCACCTGCAACAGGCCCAATCAGCGGCGCAAGCAAAGCAACATTTGCCATCATTGCCATCACCTTAATCGCGGCTTTTTCCTCAAACGCCTCTTGGATTGCTGCATAGCCAACTGCCATGATGTAACACAACCCAACGCCCTGCACAATTCGCATGAGCATAAAAGTTTCAATATTCCAAGAAAACAAAATCAGCAGCAACGACACCGCAAACATCACCGCACCAAACAACATAACAGGTCGCCGACCCAACCGATCAGATAAAGGTCCAAGTAACCAAGTCAGTAGCGTTCCGCCAATCAGATAAGCCGTCAGTGAACGCGCCACCCATTCAGTCCCGACATGAAAATCAGTAATCACTGAAATCATGCCTGGTTGAATCATATCGTTGGCGATATACACACAGAATTCAAAGAGAACCACCGCAAGCGGAAACATCAGCGTTTTGCGGTTTAAATCAGTTATTTTATTCATTAAATATAAAACTTAAAAATGCGATTAGGTGCGCATTATAGAAGGTTTACGTTTCATAGTTTGTATGATTCGGTACTGAAACTATCCTGCCTGATACACCACCTTAAACTCGGGCGGCATCCGCTGCGGTCGTCCTGTCGCAATCGAAATACACACCCAATGCGTATGCGCCTCAAACGCAACTTTCTGGTCTGAAACACGCCTAAACCGATAATAACGGTGCATATTCAGCGCATCAATATGATCTAACCATGTCTCAAATTGTACAGTCTCGCCTGCAAACAACGCACCTAAGTAAGTCATCCGATGTTCACGAGCAACCATCGCAGAACCAATCCGCTGGAAATCCTCAACACCTAAACCCAAATGCTCAGAATGCGCCCAAGCGAGATTTTCCATCAATCGAAGGTAGACCGTATTATTCATATGACCCAAACCATCAATGTCACTTTCTTGAACAACATAAGTGGTTTTAAAATACAGTGGTGTTGGCTCACCTAGACGGTCGTGTTTACTCATCTTATTTCCTAAGTTTTGCTATAACTACGCATTCTAATATTTGCAATTCTATTCCAGAGAATAGCCTAAAACTATAGCTCATTGAGCTTGTCGAAATGTGCGGCGCAAACGGATGAAGTCTGAGATGTCCACTTCGACAAGCTCAGTGAACCTATATGTGAGCAAAAAATACGCATAAAAAAAGCGAACCCTTCGGTTCGCTCTCTTTATTCAGAAACTAGACCCTAAGAATTACTTCTTATCATCTTTCACTTCTGTGAACTCAGCATCTACAACACCGTCATCGTGCGCCTGACCTGCATGCGCTTGGCCTGCATCGCCACCTTGAGCTTGTTGTGCTGCTTCAGTTTCCTGATAAACACGTTGCATCAAAGGCATAGAAACTGCTGACAATGCTTCGATTTTCGCTTTGATTGCATCAACATCACTTTCTTTAGTTGCTGCTTCAAGCTCATCAATCGCCGCGTCGATTGCTTTCTTCTCTTCTTCAGTCGCTTTGTCGCCTAAATCTTTCACAGCTTTTTGTGTGCCATGAACCAATTGGTCAGCTTCGTTACGCGCTGCAGCGAGATCGACAAACTTCTTGTCTTCTTCAGCGTTCGCTTCTGCATCACGAATCATTTGTTGGATTTCTTCATCCGACAAACCTGAGTTCGCTTTGATTTGGATACTTTGCGCTTTGCCAGTACCTTTATCTTTTGCAGACACGTTCAAAATACCGTTCGCATCGATGTCAAATGTCACTTCGATTTGTGGCATACCGCGTGGTGCTGGCGGAATGTCAGTCAGGTCAAAACGACCGAGTGATTTGTTCTGCGCAGCCATTTTACGTTCACCTTGGTAAACCTGAATGGTTACCGCAGGTTGGTTGTCATCGGCAGTTGAGAACACTTGTGATTTCTTGGTTGGAATCATGGTGTTCTTTTCAATGATTGGCGTCAACACACCACCCATTGTTTCGATACCAAGCGTCAATGGTGTCACGTCGAGCAGCAATACGTCTTTCTTGTCACCTGACAGAACCGCACCTTGAATCGCCGCACCAATCGCAACTGCTTCGTCTGGGTTCACGTCTTTACGCGGCTCTTTGCCGAAGAATTCTTTCACTTTGTCCATGACTTTAGGCATACGGGTTTGACCGCCAACCAAAATCACGTCAGAAATATCGCTTGCCGACAAACCAGCATCTTTCAATGCAATCTTACATGGCTCGATGGTGCGTGCGATCAAATCTTCAACCAGACCTTCCAATTTTGCACGAGTAATAGTCACGACCAAATGCTTAGGACCAGTCGCATCAGCAGTGATGTAAGGCAAGTTCACTTCAGTGCTTTGTGCAGAAGACAACTCGATCTTCGCTTTTTCAGCTGCTTCTTTCAGACGTTGCAATGCGAGTGGATCGTTTTTCAGATTCACGCCTTGTTCTGATTTGAAGGTTTCAACCAAGAAATCAATCAGACGCAAGTCAAAGTCTTCACCACCCAAGAATGTGTCACCGTTGGTTGACAATACTTCAAACTGTTGGTCGCCATCGACATCAGCAATTTCAATGATCGATACGTCGAATGTACCACCACCCAAGTCGTACACAGCGATTTTACGGTCGCCTTCTTTCTTGTCCATACCGAACGCAAGTGCAGCAGCAGTTGGCTCGTTGATGATACGTTTAACATCCAAACCTGCGATCAAACCAGCGTCTTTAGTCGCTTGACGTTGTGCGTCGTTGAAGTATGCAGGTACAGTAATCACCGCTTCGGTGACTGGCTCGCCCAAATACTCTTCTGCAGTTTTCTTCATCTTTTTCAGGATTTCAGCAGAAACTTGCTGTGCAGCGAGTTTTTTGCCATTGACTTCAACCCATGCGTCGCCGTTGTCAGCTTGCACGATTTTGTATGGCACCATGCCGATGTCTTTTTGTACTACGTCATCGCTATAACGACGACCGATCAAACGTTTGATCGCAAACAAGGTGTTTTTTGGGTTGGTCACTGCTTGGCGTTTCGCGCTTTGACCGACCAAAATTTCTGAATCTTTATACGCAACGATCGACGGCGTAGTGCGCGCGCCTTCAACGTTATCAATCACTTTAACTTTGTCGCCTTCCATCACGGCAACACATGAATTGGTTGTACCTAAGTCAATACCTATAATTCTACCCACGTTATAACTCCTTATCTAAGAGTGCTTGAAGCTTTGATTGAATGTGGGGCTTAACCTGCACTCAAACATCAAACTTCAGCACGTTCATTCAAAAATGATATGTTTAGCAGTAATTCTGCATGTGCTATTCAATATGCGACTGATGTATAAATTTTCAAGGTGTAACAAAAAATATTATTAAAAAAATGTCTATATTGAATAAGTTAATCCGTATATTTTCTTAAAGTCTTTCAAATCTCCCTAAATCCCTCTTTCTCTAAAGAGGGACTTTCAACGAATCAAAAAACTTCATCACCCCCTCAGAAGTTCCCCTCTTTAGAAAAAGAGGCTCGACATATATTTATCGAGGGGAGATTTGAAAAAAATACTTACTGCCCTACGGTAACCATTGCAGGACGCAACAAACGACCTGACAAGCTGTAGCCTTTTTGCAATACATTTGCGACTTGACCTTCTGGGGTATTTGGATCAATACCCACAGCTTGATGCTGTTCCGCATCAAATGCCTGACCCGTTGGATCGATCACGCGAATGTGATGCTTTTCCAACGCAGTCAATAATGCTTTATGCGTCAATTGCACACCGTCCAGCAAACCTTGATTACTATCGGCTGGTGCTGCAGCAATCGCGCGTTCTAAGTTATCAACCACATCTAGCAAGCTACCTGCAAATTTTTCCAAGGCAAATTTCTTGGCATTATCCGTTTCACGTTCGACACGTTTTTGGAAGTTATACATATCTGCATTGGCACGAGCCTGAATATCTTTTACTTGTGCTTCGAGTTCTGCAATGCGCGCTTGCTCTGGAGAAACTTCAGTTTCAATTGCACCTTCCACGCTTACATTTTCTGCTGACGCAGCATTCACTTCGCCATTGTTTTCGGATAATTCATTCACTTCTGACTGAGACATAACAGACCTCTTTAATAAATAACAACAATAATAAAAGCAGCGAAACAGTGCAGTCCGCACTCGGTGATATAAAATCATGAAAAATGAATTGGGTTTGATTGGCATAATTCAAGGCAAATAAGCACAATTTGCCTACTATAATCTTCGATGATGGCGAATGCGACCCATTCGAAAAGAATATCCTGACAATACTAATTGTCACAAATACATGCTTTAATAGCACCAAACTTCAACTGCAATGAGGACATGTTGTGGCAGCACTCGTTAAGAACTTGACCGCACGTATTGAAAAACTTCAAGGCTCCGCCGCACGTTTAACGATGCGGATTCCATCATTGGGTCAGCGAATTCTCGCTAAAGCACTCGGTTTTGATGATCAATTCTCGGCACTTGACTCACATCTACAAGTTTTGATCGCTGTACGCAGCCACATGAATGGCGGCGGTCTAATCGGCGCAAATCCAGAAAAAAGCCGCCGTCATTTCCGTAAAGAAATGTCATCTATTATTGATAAACCAACCACTGTCGAACGCGTCAGTAATTTAGAAATTCCTGCTCGCTCAGGCAATCTCGCCGTTCGCCACTACATTCCACGTGTCTACGGCCAAAATACTAAACCACTGCCTTTACTGGTATTCTTTCACGGCGGTGGTTTTGTGGTGGGTGACTTGGACACCCATGATGAGCCGTGCCGTTTACTCTGCCAGCACGCTCAAGTTCAAGTTCTCAGCGTAACTTATCGCCTCGCACCAGAAAACCCAGCACCAGCTGCACCCAATGACTGCCTAGATGCATTGAAATGGGCTCATAAAAACGCAAAACAACTCGGCATTGACCCAACCAAAATCGCCGTTGGTGGCGACAGTGCTGGTGGGAACTTGTCTGCGGTCGTCAGCCAACTGGCAGCAGGAAAAACCTATGCACCTGCGGCACAACTCTTAATCTATCCAGTGGTCGATATGGATGGTGTCTATCCATCTCATGGTGCGTATGGCAAAGGGCTATTCTTGGACCAAACCGACATGGATAATGCAAAAATAGCCTATTTTGGCGGCACTCGCGTTAAGCGAACCGACCCTCGTGTATCCCCTTTATTTGGTCAACTAGAAGGATTAGCACCAGCGCTACTGGTCACCGCTGAACTTGATACGTTGCGTGACGAAGGTGAACTCTACGCCGTTAAACTACGCGAAGCAGGAACGCATTGCGATGCCTATCGTGTAGAAGGTCAAGGGCATGGCTTTATCAATATCACGCCAATTAACCGCGCTGCGCATGAGGCAACGGTAAAAATCGCGCATGACTTTAGAGCCTTGCTCGACAGCTTGAGTTAATAACATGAGCCTCTCCGATCAAACCAGCTTAGAGCATTTATACAATGACAATGCTCATCAATCCTCGATCTTGAGGACGTGCTTTTGATCGGTCGCCTCAAAAACCTACCTGCTCGTATCGAGAAATTAAAAGGTACTGTCTTACGGTTATCAACGCGAATACCTCCAGCAGGTCAACGCGCTATCGCTCGCTCTTTGGGCTTTAATCACGAGAAATTTCCAAATCTCGATCCTCATGTGCAAATGCTACTCTCAGTACGCAAATTTATCAGTGCAGCAGACGGATCCAATCCAACACCAGAAACTAGTCGGATTCATTTTCGCAGAGACATGGCAGCGATTGCCAAGCCCATTCCAGTCGCTACAGTAAGAGATTGGACTATACCAAGTCGCTCAGGCCGTTTGGCTGTTCGTCATTACACACCTATACTGCATCACTCAGCAAAAAAGAGTCGAAAGCCTTTGCCTCTTTTAGTTTACTTTCATGGTGGTAGTTTTATAGTCGGTGATGTCGATACGCATGACGATCCTTGTCGCCTCCTCTGCCAACATGGACAGATGCAGGTCTTAAGTGTCACTTATCGCTTAATGCCCGATCATCCTTCACCAGCTGCAATTGAAGATTGTGTTGATACACTTCAATGGGCACATGCTAACGCAGCACGCTTAGGTGCTGACCCGACCAAAATTGCTGTAGGCGGCGATAGTGCTGGCGGGAATCTTGCAGCAGTCGTCAGCCAACTTACCGTTGGTACAGACTATGCGCCTGCTGCACAGCTTTTGATTTATCCATCTGTAGACTTGATCAATGATTACCCATCACACCATGCTTTTGGTGAGGGATTATTTCTCTCGCGCGTAGATGTGGAATTGGCAAAGGAAATGCATTTAGCAAATAGCTTATTGCCTCTCTCTGACCCACGCGTATCGCCCATATTTGGCAATTTAGCAAAATTACCGCCCGCATTAATCGTCACAGCCGCATTTGACAGTTTGCGCGATGAAGCTGAAATCTATGCACTCAAAATGCGTGAAGCAGGCTCACATTGCGTTGCTTATCGTGTGGAAGGTCAAGGACATGGATTTGTCAGCATGGCTATGATTAACAAAGCCGCGTATGAAGCGACCATTCAGATCACGAGAGATTTTAGGGAGTTGTTGGATGGATTGTAAAATTTACTAACGTTTTTACAGCAGCCCTCAAATATCAACACCCTGTTGTCTCACCTTCGTTTAATTATTTTAAATTTCCACTGACTGAACTGGATGTATCAGACTCCTTTTTCATCATATTACTCATGCTTTGCTGCATCTTACTCCGACGATCCATTTGCTGTTGAAGTTTTAGTTGATCCTCCACACCTAATTCTGCAAGCTGGTCTTTCGGCAGCTTTCGTGAGTTTACTGCGGTCTTCGAATGAACCAAATGAGAGTCCTGAGGAGCATTTTGTGCGAGACTGTCTGGTTGCGCCCAACCAACAGAAACAAAACCAAACACACAAACTCCTAAAAAAATTGGCAGAACTCTTCGATGTTTCATATCGCTATACCTCTCTAATTTTTAGAATAAAATTTTATGCTTTGTCACTATTTTTTGTATGGGACGATATCATTGACAACAATATTATAATAATTTGATCATTAAACAACCAAATTATATTTCATTTACATAAATTTTCGTATTTCACCCTCGCAGTACCTTCCCAGTCCCCACATCCCGAATCACACTCGGCTGGGTCGCACCACCCGTCTCACCCTCAAAGACAAAAACCCGATCTGCAAAATAAGTTCGCACCATCGCCGCATCCACTGCTGACGGTTCGCTACTTGGATTTGCACTCGTCGACACAATTGGCTTACCGAAAGCACGACATAAGGCTTGTGTTTGCTGATGCTTCGTCACTCGCACAGCAACTTGCGAATGCTCACCCGAAATCCAACAAGGCACCTGATCAGTTAAGGGGACGAGCCACGTTGTTGCTGGTGCATACTCATCTACCCAACTGGCGATGACGCGCTGTCGCTGCTCAGTTGTTAATTTTTCTAAAAATGGCTCAATTTGCTCAATATCTGCCGCAATAAGAATCACACCTTTTTCAATAGGTCGTTGCTTCAAACGCAGTATTTCTAAAACCGCCTGTTCATTCCACGGATCACAGCCCAGCCCCCATACAGCCTCGGTAGGATACGCAATCACTTTACCATCACATAATGCAGCAACAGCCGAATTCAACTGCTTTTGAAACTGCTCATGAAAATCTGTCATACCCGACACCGCTGATATAAGCCGTTCACCTGCGTCACCAAACCTGACAACTCAAGCTCCATCAGGAGTCCAGATAACGTCGCCACATCCATCCCACTACTCTCGACCAACGTATCCATACTTTGCCCTGTCCAATCCAAATGCACCATCAATGGCTGTAAATGAGGTTCTATTGGTGTAGCAGAAGACACTGGTAGCTCACTTTCATGAGGACTCACTGCAAACTCACTCGCAAGCAGTGGGTTACGTGATAAATTCAAATCTTCTAAGATATCTTTAACACTGGTCACCAAGCGCGCACCTTCACGAATGAGCTGATGACACCCAGCCACCTGCTCATTGGCAATATGCCCCGGAATCACCAACACATCTCGACCTTGTTCAGCCGCTAATCTTGCCGTAATCAAAGAACCACTTTTCAGCGCGGCCTCAACCACCAGCACACCGACAGACATGCCACTGACAATTCGATTACGTCTAGGGAAATGATGCGCAAGCGGCTCTGTTTTTGGTAAAAATTCCGTAAGCACCAAACCACCTTCGGCAACGATCTGATCATAAAGCGGTTGATGTGCGGCTGGATAGCAAACATCGATACCAGTACCCAACACAGCAATCGTTCGCCCGCCACCCGCTGCAAGTGCTCCACGATGACAATCAGCATCAATCCCTTGTGCTAATCCACTGGTAATCCAAATACCCGACTGTGCCAGCTCTTTTGAGAACTCAAAGGCTATTTTACGTGCGCTAGGTGAAGGTTTACGTGTACCGACCATCGCCAATTGTGGCTGATGAAGGCACTGAGTATTACCGCGATAAAATAAAAATGGTGGGGAATCCGTCGTTTTACTCAGTAAGGCGGGATATTCAGGCATCTGCTCAAAGAGCACATTAAAACTACCGCGTTCTAATTCTGATAACGTTTGTTCAAAATGCCGATAAACATCACCACGTTCATACCAACTTTTAAGACGTTTAATGTGGCTCGCATGTACTGCAAGTGACTTCCAATCATCCGTAGATGCGTCAATTGCGTGCCCAGCATGACCGAAATGACTGATTAAGCCACGCCACGTCACAATCGAATGATTGACCAAATGCCACAAGGCCAGCTCATTGAGCCAGCCTTGTGGATTTTCTTCGCGGGAAGATGATTGTTTTGTGGCACGATTTACTGAATCATTAAAATCAAAACTCTCAGTAAACAACGCTAGTGTCATCTTATTATCATCTTAAAACAAAAACTTATTGGTCAGTTGAACCAGCTGGTGGGCGTAGCTCATCACCGACTTTAATTGAACCATGCGCCTCAAGAACGAGCGCATAGCTCATTTTCTTGAATGAACGGAAAACCATTGCAAGACCACTACGCTCACTTGGTAATCGAACTTGTTTTCCATCATGGCTATCAATCACTAATGCACCACGACGATAGATTGCAAATACCTGACCTGCTTTTACGCCATCTCGTTCACCGCGATTGATCGCAATCGTACTATTAGTTGATGCTTGATCTAGACCATCCATGACTCGAAGTAAGCGACCAGAGGCAACATTGTCTGCATTGGTTGGATAGAAAATACCTGGATTCTGAACAACTTCCTCTGGCATTACTCTATCATCTGCACGTACTTCCTGCTGGACATTTTCGGTTAACTCGACTGTAGAAACATCATTATCTACAGCAGTCGCAGTACCTCGCGCTACAAGACGAGCTTCTGTACCCAGAATCTCTTTAGTTTCTGGATCAATAAATGGTGCCCCCGCACGATAGATACCATAGCTATCACCAGCGACTAACCGC
This sequence comes from Aquirhabdus sp., assembly GCA_030150135.1. Taxonomy (GTDB): domain Bacteria; phylum Pseudomonadota; class Gammaproteobacteria; order Pseudomonadales; family Moraxellaceae; genus Aquirhabdus. The sequence goes on along the minus strand of JASLGO010000049.1, from coordinate 31,972 downwards.
CCGCCACGAACATATACAGACTCACCAGCAGCTGCGACAACATGACGTTCAGTAGTTGCAAGAACATAAGGAGATTTTTTCAGGGTATCTTCTGACACCACAGTACCATCGACTAGCCAAGATTTAATATCTTTTAAAGGAATAGCTGGTACTGCTGCGTTGAGTGCCTCAACATGAATTTGTGGAGATAGACGAACAACATTGTTATCTAAACTATCTGCTGGAGCATCCATACGACGAGCAACACCCACGCAGCCATCGCCTTGGTCTACACCCACAACTGTACGACCTTTGATACTGCAAAGAATCAAACGATCACCTGGATAAATCCAATGTGGGTTTTTAACTTGAGGATTCACTGCCCAGATTTCTTTCCAGCGCCAAGCATCTTTCAGATATTTACCTGAAATATCCCAAAGTGTATCGCCTTTTTTAACGATATAAGTATCAGGGGCATCAGCACGAACGGCTGGAGGAGGATTATTGGTTGCTGAAGCAAGGATTGGCATCCCTAAACCGATAGCCATCGCCAACACAAGTGTGGTCATCCGATTTTTTTTATTCATGGTCTGCTCGCTTGGAGGCGTCAATTGGTCTGAAACGACTGATGAACTCTGTAATTGGTGCTGCATGCATTTAGACATAGACACGCTCATTATCATTTCCCTAATATAATGGATCACACGTTCAGGCTATACTGCCTGTCTGTCCCCTGTTGGCATTTACAATAAGCGTTTATTGACTTTAAGTCTAGTATTCACGCTATCTTAATTGCATTTGAACGTATGATCTCCAAGATTAACCTACTCGATCAGGAATATAAAGCAGCATATTCGTATTCAAAGGCAAATATTTCATATCGCACAACGTTTCATCACTGTGCTATACACGGTAAAATAGATTTCCATTAATCAAAATCTTGATGATTAATGCAATACAAGGAATATCACCACATCATGGCACTACTTCCCATTTTAAGCTTTCCTGACCCGCGACTCAGGACGCGAGCAAAGCCGATTGACAAAGTCACTGATGACATCCGGACTCTTGCAAATGACATGTTAGAAACCATGTATGCTGCTCCTGGTGTCGGTTTGGCTGCAAGCCAAGTTGATCGACATATTGAACTCATTGTCATCGATATTACTGAAGATAAAAGTCAGCCGATGATTTTTATTAATCCAAAAGTGACGCCGCTGAGCACAGAAACTATTCCTTATGAAGAAGGATGTTTATCTGTTCCAGAAGTCTTTGACAAGGTTGCAAGACCTGCTCGAGTACGAATTGACGCATTAGACCTTTTTGGTCAATCGTTCAGTCTCGAAGCAGATGGTTTGCTCGCTGTATGTATTCAACATGAGATGGACCACTTAAATGGCAAACTCTTTGTTGATTATTTATCACCGCTCAAACGTCAACGTATCAAAGATAAACTGGTTAAACGCGAACGCGAAAAAGTCCGTGTCCGCTAATGATGCAAATGGTGAGATTGATGCATGAGACATTTAAGTCAAGTTTCCAAGCATCATTGCCATTTCATTGCTTCATGACTTTTGGTTAAATGTCACTATCTTTTTTGTGACCCACTTCCCTTGCCCCAGTTTACAAGGATGATTTGCAATGTTGACCGACCCAACGATCACTGACACCCAAATTGCTGAGCAACTCGTAAAAAATGCTCAAAAACGTGATGCATATATTAAAAGTCGCTTACGTCAAATTCGGTCATGGAACATGACAGGCTGGCTACTCTGGGTATTATTGGCAGTCTTGTGTTATTGGCTCTATCAACAAAAACCGCTGTATCTCAATCCAGCGATGCTGGCCAACCAAATTCAAATTGGGAAAATGCCGACTGATCAACTTGTGCAACTTGCCGCATTGGGCAGTCTCATGTTTTGGGGATTCATTGCGTTGCTGGGGGGATTTGTTTTCCAAATCTATACAGCAATGTATAGCGAACGAAAACTTATCAAACTCATTGAAAATATCCACCAAGAAGATCTTGCTCGACATCAACCACCAAACATTGAAAATACTGAATCGGCAACCAAAGAGTGAACATTTTCATGAACTAAACCGCAACGATTTCACGATATGCAAAGTCGTTGCAACCCATTTTTTCACGTAAATTATTATCTGAGCTGTCATTGTCATGTCTTTAGATCATTTATTAAAAAGTAATCGCGCTTGGGCTGCTGAAACCGCTAAACGCGATCCTGAGTTTTTTAGTCGATTAGTCGGTCAACAAGCGCCTAAATATTTATGGATTGGATGCTCCGACAGTCGCGTTCCTGCAACCGAGTTAGTTGACCTTGCACCAGGTGAAATGTTTGTCCATCGCAATGTCGCCAATCAAGTTATTTGTACCGATTTTAACTGTTTGTCGGTACTACAATTTGCTGTAGATGTATTGAAAGTAGAACACATCATCGTCGTCGGTCATTACGGTTGTGGCGGCATTCAGGCTGCACTGCATAATCGCCGCCTTGGATTAATTGACAACTGGCTGCAACATATTCAGGACACAGCGCGCAAATATGCCGATGTACTTGCTGACTTACCAAGCGATGCCGAACGTCAGGCACGTTTATGTGAGCTTAATGTCCGCGAACAAGTCCTTAATATTGGACAAACAACAATCGTTGAAGATGCTTGGGCTCGCGGCCAGTCTTTACAAGTCCACGGCTGGGTATACAGTCTCGAAAATGGTCTACTCAAGGATCTTAAACTCTCTCTGACTCAACCAGAACAACTTGAAGCAGCGAACTTAGAGGCTCGCTTACTTGCTGCACCGGAATCGATCTAGCCTCTTGTGTAAATTCACAGGTTGCGCCTTAAAAGGCTCGATCTGTGAAAACAATGTAAATAATCTCGAAGTTCGTCGTTTTTTTATCAATTTGACATAGAGATATGCTTGAATCTGATCGCCTATGGCTATATCTTTGGCACCTGCAAAATGCTGCCATTTACATCATGGCAAACATGGCGCAAAAGTGGTGTTACTGAGCAATCCTCAGAACGATTTTTCCATTTTATTCATTGAGTTGAACCACCATGAACCTGAATAACTATTGCTCCCCAGCAGAGTGGACAAAAATTCAAGAGTTTTCCAAAGACAAGGAAACGCCGTTTCTGGTGGTCGATCTGGAAATCATTCGTCAAAAGTACAAAGAACTCATTACTTGCTTCCCTAAAGCTAAAGTGCATTACGCGCTGAAGGCAAACCCTGGCGCACCTGTCGTCAAATTGCTCAATGAGCTTGGTTCTAGCTTTGACATTGCCTCTATTTTTGAGCTGAATCGTGTATTGGAATGTGGTGTTGATCCTGAGCGTATTTCCTATGGCAATACCATCAAGAAATCAGCACATGTTAAATACGCTTATGACAAAGGCGTGCGTCTGTTTGCAACAGACTCAAAGAATGACCTGCAAAGCATTGCTGAAAATGCGCCAGGTTCAAAGATTTTCGTACGTATTCTGGTTGAAGGTGGTGAAACTGCGGAATGGCCACTGTCACGTAAGTTTGGCTGCCATCCTGATATGGCTCTCGACCTGTTGGTACAAGCTAAATTATTGGGCTTGATTCCTTACGGGATTTCGTTCCACGTCGGTAGTCAGCAAAAAGACATCGCCGTTTGGGATGCAGCATTATCTAAAGTCAAATACATGTTTGACTGGATGAAATACGAAGAAAACGTCAGCTTGAAAATGATCAACATGGGTGGCGGTTTCCCAGCGAACTATATCTCTGAAGTCAACCCGATCCAGACCTACGCCGAAGAAATTACGCGCTATTTGCAAGACGATTATGGCGATGATATTCCTGAAATCATTCTTGAACCAGGTCGTTCATTGGTTGGCGAATCAGGCGTATTGGTCTCCGAAGTTGTATTGATTTCCCGTAAATCACGTACCGATCTCAAACGTTGGGTTTACTTAGATGTTGGTCTGTTCCAAGGTCTAATCGAAACGCTTGGCGAATCCATTAAATATCCAATCTATACGGAAAAAATGGAAGACAAGGAAAAAGAAGGTGGCGTCGTACTTGCTGGCCCAACTTGTGACTCAACCGACATCATGTATGAAAACGTTGATTATCAATTGCCATTGAATCTGGCTGTTGGCGACAAGATCTATTGGATGACCACAGGTGCATACACCAACTCTTACTCATCTGTAGAGTTCAATGGTTTCCCACCATTAGCGACTTACTACTTAGATTAAGACGCCAATCGATATTCAAAAAGGACATGCTCAGCGTGTCCTTTTTTTATGAACGTCGATTTGATTTTAGGTTTTACTTTTAGCCAAAACGAGATGTAAAGCCTTCTCGCCCATAACCTGTTCGACTGCCGTATAACCTAAGCTCGGCAGGTCAAGACCAGCAAACATTGCTTCACCCTGCCCCAGTATGACTGGACTCACTGCATAATGCAGTTCGTCGATCAATCCTGCCTCCAGATATTGCCGAACCGTTGATACCCCACCTCCGATCTTGACGTCGAGATTGCCCGCCGCGGCTTTTGCCTGATCAAGTGCGCTTTTGATCCCGTCAGTGATAAAGAAAAAAGTGGTTCCGCCCTCCATCTTAATCGGCGGATGCGCATGATGTGTAAGGATAAAAGTCGGCGCATGATAAGGAGGATTATCACCCCACCAACCCTTCCAATCAGTACCGTCCCAAGCACCACGGATTGGGCCATACATATTTCGCCCCAGAATAAACGCACCAAACCCAGCCATCGCACGCTGCGCGTAAGTCTGATCAATGCTGTCCACAGCTCCACCCTCTCGCCCTATCATCTCATGAAAGAAGCGAGTGTCGAAAAACCATTGATGTAGTTCAGTGCCACGTTTGCCGAGCGGATTTTGCAAACTCTGTTCAGGTCCAGCACCATAGCCATCAACCGATACTGAAAAACCCGCCACCTTGACCTTGCCCATTTGTTATTCTCCTTTTGAATCCAGACAGCATGCAATCTTCATTCTTGCATCGCATATCAAGCGCAAATCTGATGCATAAATCACAAAACTATCATTATTCTGCCTTAAAAAATTTTGTTATGCTCAAATAAGAATTATGAAACGGATATTTGCATGAAAACAATCTTAATCGCTAATCAAAAAGGCGGCTGTGGCAAGACCATGACCGCCATTACCCTTGCCGCAGCCCTTGCCCAGCGCGGCGAAAAGGTCGCTCTGGCGGACGCTGATCCACAAAAATCCTCATTGCAATGGCTAAAACGCCGCCCTGAAAGCGCACACCCTATCCTGAGTCTGGATTGGCGTAATGACAAAAGCATCGGCGACGTCCCCAAAAAAATCGAATGGTTGGTGATTGATGCACCTGGAGCGTTGGATAGTGATCATGCAGAGCAATTGATTGCAGAAAGTCATGCGATCATCACCCCGATTCAACCGTCGTTTTTTGATATTGATAGCACGCAACGTTTTTTAAAAAATATTGACGATATTAAGCGTGTGCGCAAAGGTAAAGTCCAAGTGCATTTACTGGCAAACCGCGTCCGTGCGCAATCATCCACTAATAAACAATTGCAAGACTTTTTCACCCATCTTGGACATCAGCCAATTGCATGGATTACCGAACGGAGCGCCTATCCGCAGCTTGCGACACAAGGTTTAAGCGTGTTTGATCATACTCAAAAACTATATCAACCGATTCAAGCACAATGGGAACCCGTGCTCACGACAATCACACAGACGTATGCTTAAATTTTATGGATGAATAAAGATACGCAACCGTGTCATTTTTCGGCATAATCGATGCTATACAACTGTACTTCTATGGATAAAGAAAAATGACAAGCTCCACTGATAACGTAACTGAATTTGACTACATCGTGATTGGCGGCGGATCAGCTGGCAGCGTGCTCGCAGGTCGACTCACAGAAGATCCAAATGTATCTCTATGTCTTCTTGAAGCTGGCGGTGGTGGAGATAGCTGGGTGGTCAATGTTCCAGTTGGAGCTGTACTTATCATTCCTTCTAAATTAAACAACTGGGCACTTGAAACTGTTCCCCAAGCAGGACTCAATGGGCGTAAAGGCTATCAACCTCGCGGCAAATGTTTAGGCGGCTCATCAGCAATCAATGCTATGGCGTATATTCGCGGCAATCGCAAGGACTATGACGATTGGGCTGCGCTTGGTAATACAGGTTGGTCTTATAACGAAGTGCTTCCGTACTTCAAAAAATCAGAAAATAACGAACGCATCCACGATGAATATCACGGTCAGGGCGGCCCTCTGAATGTCAGCGATTTGCAATCCGACAACCCTCTACAAAACACTTACCTCGCCGCAGCTCATGAAGTCGGTTATCCAATTAACAACGACTTCAACGGTGCAACTCAAGAAGGTTTAGGCGTATATCAAGTCACTCAAAAAAACGGCGCGCGCTGGAGTGCAGCTAAAGGTTACTTATTTCCGCATATGGGACAACGCAGCAACCTACATGTAGAAATCAATGCGCTGGCCCAACGCATCATCATCGAAAATGGTCGTGCTGTTGGCGTCGAATTCAAACAAAATGGTGTGAGAAAAACCATCCGCGCACGCCGTGAAGTGCTTGTTTCTGCTGGCGCATTCCAGTCACCTCAACTGCTCATGGTTTCGGGTATTGGTGATCGTCAGGAATTGGAAAAACATGGCATTCAAGTGACTCAACACCTTCCCGGTGTCGGTAAAAATTTACATGACCATCCTGATTTTGTTTTTGGATATAAATCCAACAACACCCGAGATACGTTCGGAATTTCGATTAGTGGTTCTGTGAATATGCTCGGTCAAATCCAGAAATATCGACAGAACCATCATGGCATGGTTGCCAGTAACTTTGCTGAATGTGGCGGCTTCCTGAAAACCAAACCTGAACTCGACATTCCAAACGTACAACTGCATTTTGTCGTTGCACTGGTGGATAACCATGCGCGCACGATGCATATGGGACATGGGATTTCCTGTCACGTTTGTCTGCTCAATCCACGCAGTCGTGGCACAGTGAAACTCAGCGGCCCAACGATGGATGACAAACTGCTGATTGATCCAAATTTCTTTGGCGACCCAGCCGACCTTGAAGATATGGTTGCAGGCTTCAAGATGACGAAAAAATTGATGGATGCTGAAGCATTTAAGGATGTCATTAGCAAAGATCTGTTTACATCAAACATTCAGAATGACGATGACATTCGCGCAGTCTTACGCCAACGCACCGATACGGTTTATCACCCTGTAGGTAGTTGCAAGATGGGCGTAGATGATATGGCTGTCGTCGACCCAACGCTTAAAGTGTATGGCGTTCAAGGGTTACGCGTTGTCGATGCGTCAATCATGCCAGCCGTAGTGAATGGCAACACCAATGCACCAACCGTGATGATTGCGGAGAAAGCGGCAGATATGATTAAGGCGGGAATTTAAGTCATTCTAAGGAATCCATGATGGATCTCAGAACACATTGGGATGAAGTTAAACGCGTCGTAGAACGTGGGCAAAAATCCGCAATACACTGTGCGATTGCATCTGTTGATCAAGATGGGTGTCCTAATGTGACACCTGTCGGTACGGTCTTTTTACGAGATGATCAGACAGGTTTCTATTTTGATCAGTACACCAATGCTCTCGCAAAGAATCTTGCAACCAATCCCAACATTTGTCTCATGACCGTGAATACCAAGTCATCATTTTGGTTTAAATCTTTATTGAAGGGACAGTTCAGCTCACCACCTGGAGTTCGCCTATACGGTACAGTTGGTGCACTACGACCCGCAACAACAGAAGAACTAGCTCAAATTAAAAAGCGCGTTCGCCCTACTCGTTGGATGAAGGGGAGTCAGCTACTATGGTCTGACTTTACTCATGTTCGTGACATCAAGTTTACATCTTTCAGACCTGTGAGCTATCCTGTGATGATGGAAGGTTTGTGGGACAAATAAAAAAATCAATAAATAATATATTCCAGCCAGCTATTTAAAACGCAAAAAGAAAACCCACCGTACGGTGAGTTTTCTTTAGAAGTACAGCAATTACGCTTCTGATTCTACTTTTTCTGCTAATTGCTGATCAACAACACCATATTTGGCAAATAAGCGAGCACGTGCTTTTGGATATACGTTCGCTTTATTCAAGTCACCTTTATAATTATCCACAACGCGTTGATCCATTAGCTTGTACCACCAGCTAGGAATAATTGCAGGCAAGAGTAATGAAGCATAACCTGCTGGCAATTGCGGAACATCTTCAAAATGACGTAATGCTTGGAATGCACGCGTTGGATATGCATGGTGATCCGAATGACGTTGTAATTGATACAAGAACAAGTTCGTCACCATACTGTTGCTGTTCCAGCTATGCTCAGGCATGGTACGCACATACTTGCCGTTCACTTTGTCACGTTTCAGGCCATAGTGCTCAAGATAATTGATCACCTCAAACAAGGTGAAACCATAAACCGCCTGAGTTGCCAAATAAGGAATGACACGACGACCAAACACAGCAATCATGGCACCATGAAAACCAGCAGCCATTGCCCAGCCCTGCAACAGCTCATTGTCGAGGGACCACCAACCTTTGCCACGACGTTTTAGACGTGCTGTCTCAATCTCAATCGCAGATTTAAAGCTACCAATCACGGTACGTGGCCAGAATTGCCAGAAGCTCTCACCCATTTGTGATGACGCTGGATCTTCTGGTGTAGCAACACGTTTATGATGACCATAAGGGTGCTCAACACGGAAATGAATATAACCTGTTGGCAATAATGCCATGTGAGACATGTAGTGATAGACTTTTTCTGGTTTATGGCTCAACTCATGTGCAGTATTGAGCGCTATACCATTGACCGCACCAACCGACATCCCCAGAATAACCTGATCCACCAATGGAGTCCCTTTACGACTCGCAGCGTAAGCACCCACAATCGTTGTCAGATATTGCAATGGAATATACGCTTTTACGATGCGCATGTAATACGGATCATTCTCTAACTGCTTGATCGCTTCTTCTGGATGGTTTTCTGCATCAGCACCCACCATCTTGTCAATCAATGGAATGACGCCATGCAACATGATTGGACCTAAAGCAGCCATAGCACGTAGTTTCTTAGGGGCAATTGCGTAACTAGTCGCTGCAGCGAGACCAATTAAGGGCAATGCTGGACTGAGCAGCCACAAATAACGTTTTGGATCTTTATGCTTAGGTGCATGTTCAGACTGCTGCTTTAACAGCTCGATTGGGGTATTGGCATTCATGAGGCTTCGCTCGTTACTTTGTCATCTATAGTCGTGGACTATGATTCTATAAAACACCGTGCTCAACCAGACTAAATCGTCCAAAAAACTTGTGTTAAACGCCTAAAGTGCTTATAAGACTCTTAAAATTTGTTGTTTTTCAATCATTAATTAACGTTTCACAAAAAAAACAGTCTTACTCTGCAACACTGATAACAAGAAAGCGTTTTAAAATCAGAGCGCTGACCATAGTGAACAAAAGCAATAATGAAGTGCTTAAACGTAGCTATTCAATTTTCCCAACACTTCAATCAGTTGCCCGACATCCTCATCTGAATGCGCTGCACTTAACGTCACCCGAAGCCGGCTCGTTCCTACAGGCACAGTTGGCGGACGAATCGCGACAGCAAGAATCCCCTGCTCTTCAAGCTTTTTGGATAAAGCCAACGCCTGCTCTGCCGAACCCACGATGATGGGTTGAATCGCGGTTTGGCTTTCAGTGAGCTGCCAACCTTGCGCTTGCAATGCAGCACGCAGACGCACCACATGCTGAGCCAGACGCTCTCGCCGCCAAGTTTCGGCTTCGATGACATCAAGTGCTGCCAAAGTCGCCGCCGCTAAAATTGGTGGTGTTGCCGTGGTAAAACAAAATGTCCGTGCTCGACTTTGCAGAAACTCAATTAACTCATCAGAACCCGCAACAAACGCACCAAATGTCCCAACAGCTTTACCCAAAGTCGCCATATAGACATCCACTTGAGGCAGTGGCTCTGCACGCACACCAAAACCATGTGCATCATCAATCATCAGCGCAGCTTGGTATTTTTCAGCAAGTAACCGTAACTGCGGCAGATTAGCTTCCGTACCATCCATACTAAAAACTTGATCCGTCGCAATCAGCTTCAACTCTGACGAATCAATCTCTAACCACCGCTCTAATGCCTCTAAATCTTGATGCGGATAACGTCGATGAATCGCACCTGAAAGCCTTGCGCCATCGATCAGTGATGCATGATTTAACTTATCTTGGTAAAGAGTACTTTTGGGTGTGAGAAGCGCATCAAGCACACCCATATTTGCCATATAACCTGCCGAAAACAGCAAGGCACGCGGATAACCACTGACCTGCGCCAATCGCTGTTCTAACCGCTCATGCAGCTCAGTATGTCCTGTGATTAAATGCGCTGCGCCAGCCCCTACGCCATGCTGATTTAATATTTCAATAATCGCATCACGCAACGCGTAGTGACTCGCTAAACCCAAATAATCATTACTGGAAAAGTTCAAATATTCTTTCCCATCACGCCAGATCTTTGGCGTAACACCATGAGACAGCGCTCGCGGAGTTCGCTTTAACGATTGCTCTGTCAAAGAAGCAAGCTGCTCTGCAAGATTGAAGGCTTTGAGGGTCATAAGAGCTGTCCGAAAAAGGAAGAAATTTAAACTCCTTCCCCCTCAAGGGGAAGGTCGGGATGGGGATGGTTTTATAAGGATGTTATTTTTAATTAAGCACTCATCGCATCTTTTGCAGTCGCTTTTACGTCCATACGCGGTGCTTCACGATGCAAGCCTAATGTTTCAAACAATCGATCATCGCGCGACGAATCAGCATTCGGTGTCGTCAGCAATTTTTCACCATAGAATAATGAATTTGCACCAGCCAAAAATGCCATCGCTTGCTCGGCATCGGTTAAACCTTCACGGCCTGCGGACAAACGAACATAACTGCGCGGCATGATAATACGTGCAACAGCAATCGTTCGAATCCATTCCAGCACAGGAAGCTGCGGCGTATCACCGAGTGGTGTGCCTTCAACTGCAACCAAGAGATTGAGCGGGACAGATTCAGGATGTATTGGCAATGTTGCTAGTTCATGCAACAAACCCACGCGATCATGACGCGACTCACCTAAACCGACAATTCCACCACTGCAGACTTTCATGCCTGATGCACGCACATGCGCCAGCGTATCTAGGCGATCATCAAAGGTGCGCGTACGAATGATATGCGCGTAATGCTCACGTGACGTATCGAGATTATGGTTGTAATAATCCAATCCTGCCTCAGCAAGACGCTCAGCTTGATTCGAGGTCAACATCCCTAAAGTCATACAAGTTTCCAAGCCCATGGCTTTAACTTCTTTGACCAAATCCAGCACATAAGGCATATCGCGCTCATGCGGATTACGCCATGCTGCACCCATACAAAAACGCGACGCGCCAGAATCACGCGCTGCTTTCGCGGCTTCAATCACTTTTTCAAGCGCAATTTTCTTTTCTGGCGTCAACGCAGTCTGATGATGGGCGGATTGTGAACAATAACCACAATCTTCAGGACAATTGCCTGTTTTGATTGACAGTAATGTACTGACCTGAATCGCATTGGCATCAAAATTCTGACGATGAACCGTTTGCGCCTGAAACATCAGATCATTAAACGGCAAATCAAATAATGCCGCGATTTCCTCACGCGACCAATCATTACGGAGCATAATGTATTCCTAATTTAAACGACCAAACCCCGAATCTTTGCGAGATTAAGCACGACGACGCGGACGAATGCGTGAATGCAATTTCTGCACGTGTTGTATAACAGGCTTCGCTTTTTCCATCACTGGTTTTGGAACTTTAGGGACAATCATTTTTGAAGCTTGATTGAACCACATCAACAAACTGAAATCGCCTTCCATTTGTACGGAACCATCTTGCATTCCGACCATAAACGCAGCGGGTTTGCCTTGAGTCAAAATCTTAATCGCCTGATTACCATCGCGAAAACGCAGCGTAAAATCAGCTTTATGCGCATGACCACTCGCCATTGTGACTTGACCATTAGCGATCGTAAAATTACGCGCAATACCATCTCTGGATTCAATCTGCATCACAAAATTACGGTCAGCCAAAAGGGCTTGAAATGGCTTATTCGTACGCGCTAGCTGCATCATTCGCAGACCAATTCCTGCCAACAACAAGTCAAATGGATGTGTAGATAAATTCAGTAAAGGAAGTTGAACGACAGGAATAGCCATAGATAAAGCTCGCATAATCGGCATGAACCGTAAAGTTAGTCTTGAAGAAATCAGAAAAATATAATACTCGTACCCTGATGACAAAACTAGACTTCGCAGCGTTTAGACTCTAATCACTAATACATGAAGGGTCATTGGCATAAATATTCAAAAACTGATCCGAACATACCGATGTAATCAAACCGTCACAATATTCGTTGTAATATTATTGTCATGAATTTAACTTTATCCAAATCGCCCCGATCTTTGAGGCATTGCACCCAGTGGGTATCACCATGACAGATCGTATATTAATTGTAGATGATGAAGCGCCAATCCGTGAGATGATCCATACCGCGCTGGATCTTGCAGGCTTTGATTGTATCGAAGCCGAAGACGCTCGCACAGCCCATGCGTTGATCGTCGATCAACGTCCAGCACTCATCCTACTCGACTGGATGATGCCTGGAAACATGAGTGGTATCGAACTATGCCGTCGGCTAAAAAAAGATGAGTCGCTGTCAGAAATTCCCGTCATCATGCTCACGGCACGTGGCGAAGAAGACAACAAAGTCCTCGGTCTGGATGCTGGTGCAGACGACTATATGACCAAACCTTTCTCAACACGTGAACTCGTTTCTCGCATTAAAGCTGTTCTACGCCGTGCCAGCGCACTCAATGCTGAACGCGCCATCAACGCAGATGGACTCACGCTGGATCCAGTCAGCCAACGGATCAGCGTCGGTTCACAAACCGTCGAAATGGGTCCAACCGAATACCGCTTACTTGCATTCTTTATGACTCATCCTGAACGTGCTTATACACGCACTCAAATGCTGGATCAGGTCTGGGGTGGTAATGTTTATGTAGAAGACAGAACGATTGACGTCCATATTCGTCGTTTGCGTAAAGTACTTGAGCCGCATGGGTTTGATCGCTTTATTCAAACTGTTCGCGGCACAGGCTATCGTTTTTCAACGAGAATTGACAGCCAACCTGCATAAATAGACAACACTAAAAAAATAAATATAAACAATATCTAAGCAGATAGGCTAAACTTCGGAAATGAGCAAATCCACGACATCATTACTCAATTTCATCTACCAAGACGCTTTAAGGCTCTTGGGAGTGATGTTGTTTTGTCCGCTGATTGGTCTATATTTCGGAAAGCCTTGGTTTGCCATGCTGCTTGGGTTGTTTTTATTCTTGATTTTTCAGCTCTATTCGCTCTATCGGCTATTTCGCTGGGTTGAAAACACTCCTGAACAAGAACCACCAGAGTTAAGCGGCGTCTGGGGCGCATTGATTCATAATATTAGACGCATTCAAATCAGCGAAGATCGCTCGCGTAAGACATTATTAGGTGTGATTAGCCGAGCGCAAGATTCTGTTGCTGCACTCGAAGAAGCCATTGTATTAATTGACGAAAACTCCCTCATTGAATGGTGGAATCCAGCCGCAGAAAAACTTTTAGGCTTAAAATCGGGTGACCAAGGGCGGAATATTATGTTCTTCTGCCGCACACCTGCATTTATAGACTATTACCAAAAAGGCAATTACAGCCAAGAAATTAAACTCGCTTCATGGGTCACTCAAGGTCATTATCTACAATGCAAAATCACACGATTTGGTAAAAATGACCGACTACTAGTCGCTTACGATGTCACCCGACTACATAATCTAGAAATGATTCGTAAAGACTTCGTCGATAATGTATCCCATGAATTACGCACTCCGTTGACCGTGTTATCAGGCTACTTGGAAACATTTATTGATCAAGATGATCTCAATCCACGCTGGCGACGTGGTTTTGAGCAAATGCGACAACAAACCAACCGCATGACCAATATCGTCAATGATTTACTTTTACTCTCTCGACTTGAAAACAACAATTCGAATGCCGCAAAACATCATAAAATCATTGATATGCCGCATTTACTGAACAAGATATTTGACGATGCCCAAGCATACAATGCTGAATTCAAACATGAATTGCATCTAGAAATGGAAAGCTATCGTAATCTCCGTGGCGGGGAACAAGAATTAACCAGCGCGTTTACTAACCTGATTACCAATGCGATCAAATATACACCAAAAGAAGGCGTCATTACCGTGCGTTGGTTTGATGATGGTGAGATGAGCTGTTTCTCTGTATCAGACAATGGTATTGGTATTGAACCTCACCACTTGCCGCGCCTGACTGAACGCTTCTATCGAATAGACAGCGATCGTAGTCGTGAAACAGGTGGAACAGGCTTAGGACTTGCCATCGTGAAGCACGTTATGCTGCAACACGATGGTACGTTAGAGATCACATCTGTTCGAGAGAAAGGCTCTACATTTCTGTGTCGCTTTCCGAAGGAGCGGTTAGTTGAATAGCTATCTGTCATATTTTATCCCTAGTTTTTTATTCTGCTACTTTGTTGTTTCATAAGCCATAAGTTAATACAATTCTCGGCAAGAAAATGAATACCAAAAGGAATTTGGAGCATGATCCACCCAAAAAACTTTAGAAGTGATATTGAAGGGTTGCGTGCAGTTGCTATCTTTTTAGTCATTGCTGCCCACTTCGCAATCTATGGATTTTCAGGTGGATTCATTGGCGTTGATGTTTTCTTTGTTATATCAGGTTATTTAATTACCAGTATTCTGGTAAAAGAATATCAAAATCATCACAGTATCAATTTCGCAAGATTTTATGCAAATCGCTTACGCCGATTACTCCCTGCGCTTGCGGTGATGCTGATCATTAGCAGTATAGTAGCTCTGAAGTTATTACCAGATATAGTCAATCTTGCTTATAGTAAAAGTGCAGCATCTGCAATATTTTGGCTCAGTAATATTTATTTTACATTTGCTGATGTTAATTATTTTGAAGCAGAAACCAACACCAATTTATTTTTGCATACTTGGTCTTTGGGGGTGGAAGAACAATTTTATTTAGTGTGGCCACTGCTGATATTATTATCACTTAGATTTTTATCTAAGACTCAAAATAACAAAGCACAAGACAAAATACTTTTCATATTATTTCTCATCATTGCCTGTTTATCTATCACAGGTTGTTTTGTTCTGGTTAAGCATTGGGCAACATTTTCTTTTTATATGATGCCAACGCGTGCTTGGCAATTCTCCGCTGGAGCCTTAACTTGGTTAATCACCAATCAAAAAGCAGTGACCGTTAAAGGAAGTAATATTGCAGGAATAGTAGGCGCTACGCTACTCGTGACGGGTTTATGTGCCATCAGCCCGTTGACATTATATCCAAGTTGGTTGGCGTTACTCCCTACTGTCGCAACTTGTGCATTGATTTATTCGGGAAGTTGTCAACAATCAACTTCCTATCGTTCTTTCTCCATCACACCCATGCAATGGCTGGGTAAACTTTCTTATTCTTGGTATTTATGGCATTGGCCTGTTTTGATTTTGGGGGAGCATTTCTTCCCAATACGCGGCGTATTTTTCAATACTGTCTTAGCAATTATTATCTCGTTATTATTAGCGATCTTCACCTATTATCTGATTGAGAATCCAATACGTTTTGGTCGAATCAAACAAATACAAGTCTGGAAGCAAATTGGGTTAGCTATTTTTATCATGATTATGCTCAACTCTCTGTTTTTACGTTGGAATATATATTCTCAAAAACAGATTACCCAGAATCAGAATAATGTGTTTATTCTTGCCACCAGAGATATGCCCTCCTTTTATCAAAATGGCTGTGATACTTGGTATTCTAGTGATGAGCTAACCCCTTGTAGTTACGGCGATATAAATGCAACGAAAACGGCAGTTTTATGGGGAGATAGCATTGGTGCTCAATGGTTCCCAGCTCTTACAAGCATGTACAATTCCAAAGAATGGAAAATCATCGTACTGACTAAATCTTCTTGCCCGATCGTCGATGAACCATTTTTCTATCAACGTATCGGACGCGAATATACAGAATGTAGTCGTTGGCGAACAAAAGCCATCACTTGGTTAAATCATCAAAAAATAGATACCTTATTTATTGGCAGCGTCGCCTCTACACCTTTTACAGACGAACAATGGACTCAAGGTACTTTGAGGATTTTAGACCAATTGCAAACTGTGCCAAACATCTACTTGATTGAATCCAACCCAACGCTTGGATACGATGGTCCTGAATGCTTGATGAAGTATTACCATACTCACCCTGAAAAATGTATCGGGAGTCATACGGATAATCAACACTACAGACATGTCGCTCAAATTTTGCGAACAGCTACACAACAGACCAAAAATACGCATTGGATCGAAGTGAGTAACTTCGTTTGCCCACAAAGCACATGTAGAGCCATGATGGGCAATACTGTCGTATTTCGAGATCCTCAACATTTAACAGCAAGTTTTACTGCTCAAGCAGACAAGTATTTCTTGAAGCAAATGGAACATAATACGCCTCAATAGGTTGCTAAAACTATCTTTGCTCGATTAAAAATCCGCTTTCAACACCACGCGGTAGCGAGCCTTACCGCTTTTGAGATGCTCAATTGCGTCATTAATCTGAGACATCGGATATTCTTCAACTTGCGGTGCAATGCCATGACGAGCAGCAAAATCGAGCATCGTACGTAGTGCCCAAGGTGAACCTGTTGGCGAACCTGAAACACTCTTCGCACCGCCAATCAGACTAAATGCAGGCACTGGAATCGGATCTAAGACCGCACCAACCACATGGAGTTTACCCTCTGGTGCTAATGCCGATAGATAACTATTCCACTCCAAAGACACATTCACCGTGCTCACAATCAAATCCAAAGTGCCACGAATCGAGGCTAACTCTTTTTTATCACGGCTAGAGACAACGCGATGTGCGCCCATTGCCTTGATTTCTTCGACCTTATCAGGATTTGAGCTGAACGCTGTCACTTCGCAGCCCCACGATTTAAACAGCTTGATCGCCATATGACCTAAACCGCCGATTCCAACAACACCGACTTTATGAATCGGTAAGGTGTTATGTTGTAGCAATGGTGCAAAAACTGTAATACCTCCACATAACATCGGCCCTGTCTTAGCGGGATCTAAAGCAGCAGGAACAGGAATCGCCCACTGCCAACTCGCTCGAACGGTTTCAGCGAATCCACCATGATGCTTAATAATGGTCGCAGTACTGTTCGCACAGAGATTCTGTTTGCCATTGATACATGGATTGCAATGCTGACAACTATCTGCCGTCCAGCCAATCCCGACGGTTTGTCCAATGCTCAATCCCCGCGCTTCAGCGCCTAAAGCGGTGATTTTACCAATGATCTCATGTCCTCCGACCACAGGATAAACCGTACTACCCCATTCATTATCAATGACCGAAAGGTCAGAATGGCAAATTCCACAATATTCAACTTTCACTTCAACTTCATGAGCTTGAAGTTCCCCTGCTTCATATTGATAAGGTTCTAATGGCTGATTCGGGGCATGGGCAGCATAAGCGCGTACGGTTGGCATAATCATCTTCTCTCATTGAATCAATATTAAACAAGGACTTAATCGCACAAATTTATCATCAGAAATCACGATCACATCAATCTCTACCATAGCTCAAATTATTGATTCTGACATCGGGTTTATGTTTAATTTTCACAACCAGACTCAATTTAAAAGCACATAAAAAAAGCACTGTAAAAACAGTGCTTTTTCATCAACCTAACTGACATATCTTAGGCATAAGATACATCAATATGCCCATCTGTCGCAACCTTGGAAGCTACTTTACGCGCTTTTCTCGCTGGCTTTTCCTTCACGTGAATCGAGCGTTTCGATGAAGCATTAAGCCAGAATTTTTGCAATGCTCTTGCAGTTACAGCAGGCATTTCAAGCATTGGTAAATGACCGACACCACGTAAAACTTTGACATGAGCATGGGGAATCAGCTCTTTAAATACATCGGCGCATGATGAATGCAAAATCTGATCATCCTCACCCCAAAATACAAATGTAGGAACTTTAATCTCAGAGAGCCCATCAAAAGTATCAGGCGCCGCGTGATGAACCAACTGCTGGAACAAATGTTGATTGACGTGACGACGTGCGATCAACTCTTGATACATCACGGGTGCTAACAGTGCAGCGAGTGCCCAACGATGATAAGACGTCACAGTGCTCATCATTTGCACAACACCAATCATGCGACTTGGAATCAAATGATTACGACCTTGCTGAAGTTCTTTTTCAAAGAAAGTCTGCTCTTCACCAAATACACCCAGTGCATTCATCAGCGTCAAACTTAAAATTTTTGCTGGATATTGAATCGTCAGTAATGACGCTAAGCCACCACCCATTGAGCTACCGACGACATGGAATTCATCAGGCAAATATTTTTCAGCCCAAAAATGAATGCGTTCGATTTGTGTCGCAATCCCGTAGTGTTCATTCACATCAAAAGCACTCTCGCCCCAACCCGGCAGATCAGGAATAAATAAGCGATAGCGTTTGATCAAGAATGGCATGATCAAAATCCAATTTTCCTTGTTCGAAGCAAAGCCGTGCAGAAGTAACACAGGCTCACCATTTGGATTTCCACCCTCGAACCACACAATTTTTTGCGATTTCACATAGGTACTACGGCGTTGCATCCCCGTCGCATAACCTTGAATCTGATTTAAAACAGAGAGTAATGTTCCTGAAAGTTTCCAGTTTTTGAGCGCTTTGATGTCTACATCTTGAGTAGAACCTGACATACCTTGCTTTAAAATATCAATAAAAGACGGTTCGCCATTTGCAATGACCTTCGTAGCGGCTTTAGTCATCTACCTTGCTCCTCAAACTGCTTTTAACTTACAAAAAAATCATCTTCAAGACATAACCCATTGTCAGAAATATCTCTTGTCCCGACTATAACTGGCAAAAATCGCTGTTTACTTGGCAAAATATTACATTCGCCCTATTTTTATGAACTTTTAAGCAATGTCTGTCTGACAATTTCATCATAATTCGACGAATAGCATATCAACATTCATTCAAAGTAATCCTCATACAAATACACAATCCGCCAAGAAAGGAATAATCATCAAATGATTCATGATTGTCGATCATCACGCTTATAGTTTCTTCTGAAAAGAATAGATGAACCTCTGATTTTCTTTAGCAAAGTTAAATAAATTAGTGATTTATAAATTTATAACTTACACAAACTGTTATTGAAAAATAAACGCATTTCAGTGCAAGATTAGCGTTATCAATTTTCCCGTATTATTCACCTAAAAAAGACACGATCATGACTATAGCAACCTCAGACACATCAAATAGCAACGCGGGTATCGCCATCTATCCATCCAATGCCGAATCAATTGGCAACACGCCTTTAATTCGTATCAACAAATTAGGACCTGCTGGCGTCACAATTCTGGCAAAAATTGAAAGCCGCAATCCTGCTGCATCTGTAAAAGATCGTATCGGCGCAAGCTTGATCGCTGATGCAGAAGCACGCGGAGTGCTGAAAGCAGGCGTTACGATCATTGAACCAACCAGTGGCAATACAGGAATTGCATTGGCATTTGTTGCAGCCGCAAAAGGTTACAAAATCATTCTGACCATGCCTTCCAGCATGAGTTTAGAGCGTCGTAAAGTATTGAAAGCACTGGGCGCTGAATTAGTGCTTACTGATCCTGCACTCGGTATGAAAGGTGCAATTGCTGAAGCACAACGGATTAAGGATAGCGATCCAGAACATTATTTCTTGCCGCAACAATTTGAAAATCCAGCCAATCCAAAAATTCATCGTGAAACGACAGGCCCTGAAATTTGGAATGCAACAGGTGGCAATGTCGATGCGCTGGTTGCAGGTGTTGGAACTGGGGGAACGATTAGTGGTATTTCTCAGTACTTTGAACAAGTCAAAGGCAAAGCATTACATAGTGTCGCCGTAGAACCCACAGAATCTCCACTGATTACTCAAACGCGAAATGGCGAAGAACTCAAACCAGCGCCACATAAAATCCAAGGGATCGGCGCAAACTTTGTCCCTAAAAACCTAGATTTATCAATCGTTGATGAAGTGCAAACTGTCAATGGCGATGAAGCGATTGCATGGTCACGCCGACTTGCAACAGAAGAAGGCATCTTATCGGGAATTTCATCAGGCGCTGCAATTGCAGCAGCAGTCAAAGTGGCTGAACGTCCAGAATGGCAAGGCAAAACCATCGTTGTCGTACTGCCTGATTCAGGTGAACGCTATTTGTCATCGGTATTGTTCGCTGGATTATTTGATGAGGCGTAAATAAAAAAGATCACTGAGCGGAGTCGAAGTGTTTTTCGAATATCGTGCATTTCGACTCCGCTCAATGCACTACTCGTTTCTTCAAATACACACGACATTTGCAATCGCATTGTAGTGAAAAACTCCATCACTACTGGCATACTCAAACTTTCTTTTCATCTCGACATTTAAAAGATAATGCATCCACTTTCTACTGCTATTTATGCAATGCTGACAGCCAGTGTTCTGCCACTACTTACCTCTGGACTTGCAAAAATAGTCGGACGTTTTCAGATTAAAGACAACCAAAATCCACGTGCGTTTCAACAGCAACTCACAGGTGTTGCTGCACGAATTCACGCTGCACATTTGAATAGTTACGAGACATTGCCTGTTTTTCTTGCAGCCGTACTCACTGCCGAATATATGGTTGTTCCACAGCCTTTGGTGAACTATTTTGCATGGGCTTATGTCTTTTTACGGATTCTATATATTGCGGTGTATGCTCTGAATCTCGCGACTTTTCGTTCGATCATTTGGACAATGGCTTTTTTCTGTCCTATGTACTTATTTTATATGGCAGCACGACTGTAAAAGCCGTTGATTTGAAAATGTATCCTTGACTTTATGATGCTGTGAAATATTTAACGTATTCCACACACGCAAAATAAAACAAAGTGACGTTTTACCGCTATAATGTTGCGTGCAAATTTTTCCTCAATTTCCGACTATAGAGTGTATGTGATGAGCTACAACAACATTCCACCGGGCAAAGACGCGCCCCATGACATCTACGTTGTCATCGAAATCCCAGCAAACAACGATCCAATCAAATACGAAATCGATAAAGATTCTGATGCATTGTTCGTTGATCGCTTCATGGGTACACCAATGTTCTATCCAGCGAACTATGGTTATATTCCAAACACTCTGTCTGACGATGGTGACCCGCTAGACGTATTAGTCGTTACACCATACCCAGTAGTTGCTGGTTCAGTGATTCGTGCACGTGTTGTTGGTAAACTGGATATGGAAGATGATGGCGGTATCGACGCTAAACTCATCGCTGTACCACATGACAAATTGACACCGCTCTACAAGCATGTTCAAGAATACACTGATTTGCCAGAGCTGTTGATCAAGCAAATCGAACATTTCTTCACACGCTACAAAGATCTTGAGCCAGGTAAATGGGTCAAAATCAGCGGCTGGCAAGGTGCTGAAGTTGCTCGTCAAGAAATCGTTAAATCGATTGCAGCAGCAAAGAAATAATCTAATCTGCTGACTGATTGACATAAAAATGCCCCTAAATTGGGGCATTTTTATTGAAAGACGTTCAGTGCTTTTTTTGCTTATCACCCGTCCCGAACAACTGTTTGAGCCAAACAAGAAAACATTTCATAACCAAATATTTTAGCTAAATTTTATTTTTAAATGTAACCCCCAGTGCGCGAGTTTTGTGAGGGACACGGTTTTGCTTACTTTTGCCAAGACAAAAGTAAGACCCGCGGTAGGCGGATCCTCCCATTAACAACCTCAATGAAAAGACTCCCAAGAGAACGGAGCCTTTGATCCTATTAAATTATTTCAAAAATTTAAATTAATGCTCATACAGTATTCTGCTTATTCTTGATAATTGAGATCATCATCTCCATTAAAGAGTTTAAATCATATCTATTTTCTCGAGTCCAACATGACTGAAACAACAAACAACATCAATCCGATCCGCCACGATACACGGCAACGGTTCTTTATTGATAACAGTCCTGTCCGTGGAGATGTCGTACATATTCATCAGACACTGCAAACCATTCTCAAGCAACGCGAATATCCTCATGCGATTGCATTGATGCTCGGCGAAATGCTGGCTGCGGCAGCACTTTTGGCGACAACGCTTAAATTTAAAGGACGTCTGAGTCTACAAGCTCAAGGCAGTGGCGACTTGAAATGGGTGATGGCGGAATGTACCGATCAAGGCGAGTTACGTGGTTTAGCTGAATGGAACGAACATGCTGATTTCAGCCACCTAAAAACCAGTGCAGATGCTTTAGATGCACTCACCGATGCGGTGCTTTTCATTAATATTGAACACCAACATGGTGAACGTTATCAAGGTATTGTGCCACTTGAAGAACCAACCATTGCAGGATGTTTAAGTCAGTATTATGTTCTGTCTGCGCAAATCCCAACACAGCTCACGCTCGCATGTGATCTGGAATCAGCGGCGGGTCTACTGGTTCAATTACTTCCGCGCAATACCGAAGAAGAACAGGATCATGTGGATGACGATCTATGGCCTCGTCTCACCATGTTGACGCAAACGCTTGGTTCCGAGGAGCTGATTGAGCTACCAGCGCGCGAAATCCTGCACCGTCTATATCATGAAGAAGAAGTTCGCCTACCTGATGCAGAACCTTTAAAGTTTGGCTGTACCTGTTCGCGTGAACGCTGTGTGGAAGCACTCAAGCAAGTAGGGCAAGATGCAGTGACTGAAATCTTGGCAACGGATGATGAAATAAAAATGGATTGCCAATTTTGTAATACCGCATATCGCTTCAGCCCAGTGCAGGCGATGGATATTTTTGGTTTAAAAATGAGCTAATTTTCTCGTTCCATTTCTGCTTCTCTTTCTTCTAATCACTCTGCGTGATTAGAAGAAAATTCAATTTTCTCATCAAGTTCCCTGTCATCGTTCTGTCATCTTGCATCCGCATAGTCTCGCCTAATACTTTGCACATTCTATGTAGGCGCTCTATCTAAGTTTTCCCCAATGCTGGATGCACAATAAATATGTTTGAAATTGCCGAATTCTCTCGCCTAGAGATGATCCGCTCACATCCATTAGTTCGCTCACGCGTTTTGGCAGAAATTGATGGATTCTCGATCTGGGAATTATCGATCGGTTCTGAAGAACCAAATGTTCCTACGCTTGGTCTGTATGCTGGGATTCATGGCAATGAACGCATCGGCTCTCAAGTGCTATTGGCATGGTTAGAGCATACTTTGAGCTGTCTTGCTTGGGATAGTGCGCTACAGCAACGTCTCAAAACCATGCGCATCGTTTCAATTCCATTGATCAACGTCACAGGATTGCATTTAGGGACACGAGCCACGTCTAAAGGCATCGACCTGATGCGCAATGCGCCTGTAAATGCCATCGGACCACACATCTGGCCACTCGCAGGACAAAAAATCAGTCGTCATCTTCCTTGGTATCGCGGTCAAGGTCTTGCGCCAGAAAGCCAAGCATTGATTGATAGTGTCGTGCAATCTCATAAAAACGCCAGCTTTATGATGGCGATGGATTTGCATTCTGGTTTTGGACAATACGACAGTCTGTGGTTTCCGTATGCAGCACATCGTATGCCGCCGCCACATCTCGCCGAAGCGGTCGCACTATGTGACTTGTTTAATCAAAACTATCCACTACATGATTTTTATCATATTGAACCGCAAAGTATGCATTACACCACGCACGGCGATTTGTGGGACTTTCTCTATGATCATGCCAATAGCGCGGGTAAACCATTGTTTCTACCCTACACGCTAGAGATGGGATCATGGCTATGGCTACGTAAAAATCCGCGTCAGTTCTTCCAACGTTTTGGGCTCTTTCATCCGATGCTGCCACATCGTTTGCGGCGCGTGCTGCGTCAGCATTGGACGATCTTGGATTTTCTCATGCGTGCAACAGGCGATTATGAACAATGGCTCCCTGACGAGTTATCACGCCTGAGTCTGCATCAAGTGGGGATCGAACGCTGGTATCGACCATAAACATCTCAACAACATTTCTTCTGAAAAAAATATGGCACAAATATTAACCATAGCGTTATGATCGAAGCGGATATATAAATTAAGTCATGACGACTACCCAATATATGCTCTATATATCAATACACAGTTGTTCAAACACTGTGTTTTTGACCACCATATCAAAGCGAGAGTAAATTATGAAAGCTCTACTCACCTCCACTGCACTCATTTTAGGCATGCTCACAAGTGCTGGCGTTTATGCAGAAACAGCTCCTGCGGGCGCAACAGGTTTATGTAAAGACGGCTCCTATTACACAGGTGCCAATAAACAAGGCGCATGTCGTGGTCACAAAGGCGTTCAAGAATGGTATGCCGCAACAGCAACCGCTCCTACAGCAACCCCAGCCAAAACCGAAAAAAGCGCGCCTACACCAGCAGCAACGCCAACAACCTCTGGCGCAGCACCAGCAGGCTCAACAGGACTCTGTAATGATGGTTCCTATTACACAGGTGCTAACAAGCAAGGCGCATGTCGTGGTCACAAAGGAATTAAAGACTGGTACGGTCCAGCAACAGGCGCAGCTGCAACAGCAGCCGTAGCAGCTCCTGCTGCACCAGCGGCAACGCCAGCTCCAGAAAAGAAAGGAATGTTCTCATTCCTCAATAAAAAAACCGCAACACCTACAACAACCGCACCTACTACAGCGCCAGCAGCAGCTTCAACTCAAACTCACGCAGCAACGCCAGTTGCGGCAGGTGGTGGAGCTGGACAAGTATGGGTCAATACTGCCTCCAAAGTTTACCATTGCCAAAATTCCCAATGGTACGGTAAAACCAAAACTGGTCAATACATGACGGAAGCCGCAGCAAAAGCGGCAGGCGCACGTCCTGATCACGGTAAGGCATGTTCATAAATCGAAATGCCATTGGTTAATAACCCTTAGCCAAAGTCTTCACAACAAAATACGCCGATACCAATACTTGGGTCGGCGTATTTTTTTCTTTTTATTTTTTATATCAAAACGACTTTCACTAAGTACGCACAAATACTAAGATCAGTTAAATCAAGACACTCACGTATTACTCACAAATGGATAAAAGAAATGAGTACTCACCAACATCTCATCGAAGTCGATGTCGCGACACTACGCCCCACTCAAGTTACTGTTGGTATTGCTGAGGTCGCAAAAAAACGTGCGGAATGGCATGCGTTGAACAAGAAAGATCGCAACAAACGCCTTAAACAACAATGGTTTCCCAGTGTACTCGGCCCCAAAGGTCGGTATTACATCACCGATCATCATCATCTCGGGCTGGCTCTACTTGAAGAAGGGATTGAATCCGCATGGGTCACGGTACAACGTGATTACTCATGGTTAGATCCAGATCGATTCTGGCGTGTCATGGATTTTCATCAGTTGACCCATCCTTATGATGAAAATGGCAATCGCCTTGATTACTCCGCAATTCCGAAAGACATCACTCAACTGCGCAATGATCCATACCGTAGTCTGGCTGGATTCGTTCGTACCGCAGGCGGTTATGCCAAAGATTCAGCACCGTTTACCGAGTTTCTCTGGGCTGATTTTTTTAGACCTCAAATCAGTGTAGACCTGATTAATCAATCTCCAAAACAAGCTGTAGAACAAGCCGTTGGCCTTGCTCGTGGGAGTGAAGCACGTTATTTACCGGGATGGACAGGAGTTCCTCTTTCACCATCAACAAAGGGCTAATTAATCATGAATGAGGCCTCTAACGCTCAGATTAGTTCTCAAACCAATGCTCAAACTGGCCACCAGCAAAGTAAAGGATTCAACCTCGTCGATATCGTTGCAGGTTTATCGATTGCAGGTTTGTTACTTCCAGAAGCCGTTGCTTACTCTGGAATTGCGGGATTGCCACCACAAGCAGGGGTCATTGGCTTACTGATAGGCTTGTTATGCTATGGACTGATTGGCACAAGTCGTTTTGCGATTGTTTCAGCGACATCCTCATCGGCAGCAGTACTCTATTCCGCCATCTATAGCATGTCAGATATTGATCCAGCGAATCGTCTGCTGCTTGCCAGTGGACTCATTATTCTGACGGGCGGTTTCTTTGTTTTAGCCTCTCTTGCCAAACTCGGTGAAATTTCCAATTTTATTGCCAAACCAGTGCTGCGCGGTTTTGCCGTTGGGCTTGCCATCACTATCGTGATTAAGCAATTTCCGAATATTGTGAATGTGAAGCCAACGCATTCTGATATTTTCCGCTATATCAATGATCTTGCGCTGGGCCTGCCCCACTGGAATCTTATCGGATTAGCAATCGCAGTTGGTGCGTTGATTTTACTAAAAATATTTGCGCATTGGAAAACGATTCCAGGTGCACTATTGGTCATTGCTGGCGGGATCGCCTTAGATGTTTCTGGCTTTACCACAGCACATGGCGTTGCAGCCGTGGGAACGATTAATCTAACTTTAGAATGGCCTACACTGCCGTCTCTAAGTCGTCTTGAATGGTTACGCCTTGGTGAATTAGCCATCGCATTACTCATGATTCTATATGCAGAATCCTATGGTGCAATTCGGACATTTGCGATTAAACATGGCGATAATTCCGCACCGAACCGAGATTTAATGGCACTGGGTGTATCCAATATCCTCTCTGGTTTCTTTCATGGCATGCCTGTCGGCGCAGGTTACTCAGCAACCTCTGCCAATGAATCAGCTGGAGCACAAAGTCGCTGGTCTGGCTGGATTGCAGCATTAGTCGTCCTGACACTGGTTCTCACACTTTTGCCTTGGATTGAACATACGCCTGAACCCATTCTTGCAGCAATTGTCATTCATGCTGTAAGTCATAGCATTACGTGGGATGCATTTCGTCCATATTTCATGTGGAAACGTGATCGAATCATTATCGTCTCCGCAGTTCTGGCAGTTTTAGTTTTAGGTGTACTAGATGGTCTACTGGCAGCAATTGGAGTCAGTTTGATTATGATGTTGCGCACGATGTCTGAAGTTCGTGTGGCATGGCTAGGAGAGTTAGGAGATAGTCACGATTATGTAGAT
Source organism: Aquirhabdus sp. (assembly GCA_030150135.1). Taxonomy (GTDB): domain Bacteria; phylum Pseudomonadota; class Gammaproteobacteria; order Pseudomonadales; family Moraxellaceae; genus Aquirhabdus. The sequence continues at coordinate 4,690 of JASLGO010000049.1, read as the reverse complement.
ATCCTGAGACATTCCAATGCGATTACTGTTCCAGATGTATTAATCGCTCGTCCAGAATCTGCATTATTCTTTGCCAATGCAGAAAAAGTATTTGGACTTATTCTCGCCAAAATTAAAGCAGCACCTACGACAAAAATCATCATTATCAGCTTTGAAGAATCGCCTGATTTGGACAGTACAAGTTTAGAAGCCTTACGTGATTTCGCTGACAATATGCAAAAACGCAACATTGCACTGCTCTTTGCTCGTGTCAAAGATCCGCTTCGAGATATTTTGAAAACCGTGAATTTGCCAGAAATTCCAGCCACATGTTATGACGCACGTAGCGTTGCTGACGCGATGACAGAAGCCAAAGCTCTCCTCGCAAAGACTGCTTAAAGCTTCTTGTCATTGAAAAATGACATAGCTCATTGAGTTTGTCGAAATGTGCGGTATCTGTGTGCCGTCTCACTTCGACAGACTCAGTGATCTTTTTGGCAAAAATCAACGAACAAACGTTTTCCAGCTCACGTCACCCAACACGGTATCCAGTGTCATTTCCAACTGATCACCAGACTTCAATGGTCCAACACCTGCTGGAGTGCCAGTCATCACCACATCACCTTTTTCTAAAGTGAAGCTTTCACTGATATGTGCAATCAAACCGACAATATCAAACAGCATTTTTTCAGTTTCACCGACTTGGCGAGTTTCACCGTTAACCTTGAAGGTATAGCGAGCATTCTTATAATCTGCGATGACATCAGGGGCCAGCCAGTCACCGAGTACACAAGAACCATCAAATGCTTTCGAGCGCTCCCACGGATAACCTTGGTCTTTAAGACTATTTTGCAGATCACGCAAAGTTAAATCCAAACCAAGCGTCACACCAGAAATCGCCGCGCAAGCTTCGAGCTCATTGGCATTTTTCAAGGTATGGCCAATTTGAATAGAGAGCTCACATTCATAGTGACATGAACCTAAACTCGTATTCCATGAAATACCATCGTTCAAACCAATTAAACTACTTGGTGGTTTAATAAACAGAATTGGCGTATCAGGTACTGCGCTACCGAGTTCTCGGGCATGATCTGCGTAATTGCGACCTACGCAAACGATTTTGGAGGGTTTAGTCATCATCGTTTCATCTTTCAAATCAAATATGCCATATCTTGCCACATCTCAATGACCACTCATGCAAATGATGGCAATTTAATTCTCTCCATTAACATTTTCTCACACCTTCTTTCACAAAATTTCTGATAAAACACTCTCGGAATCATTAATCTCTATAAGGAAATGAAGATGTCTTTAACGCTATACACCAATCCACAATCGCGTGGACAGATTGCACGTTGGATGCTGGAAGAAGTTGGCGAGACTTATATCACCATAGCTTTAGACTATGGTACGACGATGAAAACACCTGAATACTTAGCGATCAACCCAATGGGCAAAGTTCCTGCGATTGTACATGACGGAAAAATTGTCACTGAAGTTGCGGCCATTTGTGCTTATTTGGCAGATAGCTTTCCAGACAAGAATCTCGCGCCAGCACTCAATGATCGTGCGGATTACTATCGTTGGTTATTTTTTGCGGCGGGACCTTTAGAGGCTGCGGTGACCAATCGTAACTTAGGCGTAACGCCCACCTTACAGCAGCAAGGTTTTGTCGGTTATGGCGACTATGACCGTGTGATCAATGTGCTTGAGCAAGCATTGACTGGCAAAGAATTTATTGCGGCAAATCATTTTACGGCAGCGGACGTGTATGTGGGCTCTCATCTGCATTGGGGAACTCAGTTTAAGACGATTCCTATGCGTCCTGCTTTTGAAGCGTATTTAAATAATCTGTATCAGCGTCCTGCGTTTCAGAAAGTGATGAAAGGCTGAGTCAAATAAAAATGCGAGCTATAGGGTTGGCTCGCATTGCTGGGCACTTAATAGAAAGTAGCTGAACCCAACTGTCTGCTATGTCATACAATGAGTTCACCATACTCAATCTAAAAAACTATTTATTGAACCTCATTCGCTGCCTCTTCAAGTTGCTGCCATTGCCCTTGTTTCAGTTTTACATTAATTTCTTGTAGAGGCTTACGAAAAGCGTATTCCAAACGAATCATATGAGTAACCATCCAATTGATCATCTCATCCCAATTCTCAGGATTGTATCCGCTAAATTGTTGACTAAACTGAACGCGGCATTGTTTTTTCGTAGGCAATGCTAACCACTCTAATGGACTACCAAACTTAGACTCTATAGTTTCTTGTTGTGCCTGAAGCATATTAAATGCAAAGGTATTTACAGACGGATCTGAGCGACCTAAAACTAACTCAACTCTAATTTCATGCTTTCCTAATATCAAATCATACATAAAACCACTAACACCAGAACCGGCGCTTACCCAAGAGTCTTGTGAAGGGCTAATATTATTGAATAAGTTACATTGACTTTGTTTAAATACACCTAAAGTTTTCTCCCAAAATTCGCGCCGTATTTTATTACCTTCTTTTGCATTACTCTCAGTAATTTTTTCTTCTGCTTCTTTATTTGCAATGCCAATCATAAACTCTTTCGATTCTGGAGTAGGTATAATTTGATCAATACTCAAAAACAATTCATCACCACTACGATACGGCGTAACCTTAAAACATTGACAAGACAAACCAAACTGACCTAGCCACAACATCGTGTTAGTTACTTCTTTACGATAGTTGGCTGCAACTAACATCACACGTTGACTATTCCCTCGATTTATTACTGCTTCCTCTAAAGGCTTATCTAAAAAATCAGCAATACGTTGTGATGCCGCTTTATCGCTGTTCTCTCCAGATTCATTCAGCGACAAATATTGTTGATATATATCAATAATCTGATTTTTACTCAAATTTGCACAATATCCCGCATATTTAAGGGCTTGCCAAACAACATCACGACCAGAATCGTCGAGCTTATTTTCAATAATGACTAGATTGCCATCCTTATCCAATGCCAATAAGTCCAAACGTTCACGCGTATCATCAAACCCACAGAACTCTTTCTGAATAATAAGTAGCTCCTCACCCAAAATATTAGGCATCTTTGCAATCCATTCTTGCAAATGCTTACGTTCGCTAAAGCCCAATTCAGTAAATGTTTTCACACTAACTGGTGTAATCTTATTTTCATCAAGATTAATTTTATACATCTCAAAAAATCTTCCCAGGATTCATAATCCCATTCGGATCAAAGACTTTCTTGATTTCACGCAAATACTCGATCTCAACTGGATCGCGCGTGTAAGTCAAATAATCACGTTTAGTCATCCCAACGCCATGTTCCGCAGAGATCGAGCCGTCATATTTCTGCACAGTTTCAAACACGGATTTATTGACAACTTTACACTTCTCAAAGAACTCATCTTTAGTCAGGTTTGCTGGCTTCAAGATATTCAAATGCAAATTACCATCGCCAATATGACCAAACCAGCAAATTTCAAAATCTGGATAGGACTCATTCACGATTGCATCAATGTCTGCAATAAATGCAGGTACATGCGTAATCAATACTGAAATATCATTCTTATACGGCGTAAACGGCGCAATCGTTTCGCTGATGTCTTCGCGTAAACGCCATAATGTCGCCGCTTGAGTCTGATTCTGGCTCATCACACCATCAATCACCCAGCCCTGCTCCATACAATGCTCAAACGTTGCCATCGCATCATCGACAATCGCTTCAAAACGACCTTCAAACTCAAGCAAAACATAGAACGGACATTCAGACTCAAACGGACGTGGAATGCCTGTGTGCGCGATGACTTTTTGCATCGCAACTTCACCGAAGAACTCAAATGCCGTCAAATCAATACGATTCTGGAAGGCTTGCAAAATATGCATCACCGCTGCAAATTCAGGCACACCCAGCACCAATACACGCAAATCTTGTGGTTGGCGCTCAAGCTTAATATCCACTTCCGTCACGATACCCAGCGTACCTTCCGCACCAATCATCAGGTGACGCAAGTCATAACCAGTCGCGTTTTTAATCATGCCTTTGTTCAAGCGTAGAATGTCGCCTTTACCAGTCACGACAGTCATTCCCAGCACCCATTGACGAGTCATGCCGTATTTGATGACTTTGATGCCTCCAGCATTAGTACCGATATTACCGCCAATCTGACTTGAACCTGCTGACGCAAAATCCACTGGATAATATAGACCCTGCTCTTCGGCAAATTGTTGCAGTTGCTCAGTGACCATACCCGCTTGAATACGAACCATGCGATCAGCAGGCAAGAAATCAATCACCTTATTCATGCGATCAAGGCTAACGACGATTTCGCCATTCGCAGCAACCGCGCCTGCGGATAGACCTGTGCGACCACCGCTTGGTGTAATCGCAACGCCATATTCATTAGCGAGTTTTACAATCACTTGCACTTCGGCAGTATTTGCTGGAAATACCACGACCGATGGATTTGGCTCGAAATGTTTCGTCCAGTCCTTACCCCATGTTTTTAAGGTATCGGAATCCAAATGCACACGATTTTCACCGACGGCTTGCTGTAATCCAGCGATCAGCGCGGCAGGTAATTGCGGTGTCACAATATCAGAAGAAGCTATATTCATATCTTGGAAAACCTATAACAGGGGTAACGCAATAGAAGGTCGTAATATGTTACCATAGCCGCCTATTTTTTTGCTTTGCAGCTTTTGCGTTAATTTTGAG
>JASLGO010000009.1 GCA_030150135.1 Aquirhabdus sp. | reverse complement strand
ACTCAAAGTCAATGCAACTCTATCTTGATATGATAGTCTTGGACGCAATGAAGGAATAATTATTGATCATTTATTCAGGACGAACACTATGCAAACCGCTTCAAAACAAATCGCTTCAAAAATCCCATCTTTGCGCAAAATCGCATTATCCATTGCACTGATTGCCCCAATTCTCGCCTCCTCTATTCCCGCAGCTCATGCAGTTGACTTTCAAACTGCGATGACTGAAGAACGTGCATGGGCAGGACTCACAACAAAACACGCGACTGCAGGTGATGTGAACTGGGCTTATTCCGAAGGTGGCAACCCAAGTAATCCAACAATCCTATTGATTCATGGCCTCGGTGGTAGTCGTGACAACTGGAATCGTGTCGCACATCATTTAACGCCTTTTTATCATGTTGTCATTCCTGACCTACCAGGTAGCGGCGACTCAACGATTGCGGCTGATTATGATCTGCAACCTGCAACGATGGCAGAATCATTACGCCGTTTCACTGAAACCCTTAAAATTGAAAAGAACCTCAATGTTGCTGGTCACTCCATGGGTGGCTCGATTGCAGGACTCTATGCAAGTCTTTATTTTTCAGATACGCAAAGCTTATTATTAGTTGACCCTGCTGGTGTCTATGCAACATCAAAAAGCCCTTACCTCAAAGATCCAACGCTGTTACGTCAGCTTATTGTGCAAAAACCAGGTGACATCAAAAACGTCCTGAATATCGCAATGCAAGATCCACCATTTATCCCAGCTGACATCTTAGCTGGTCAAGAAAAAGTGATGATTGATCATGCGCCAACCATGAAGAAACTGGTTGAGAAACTCATTGTACTCAATCAATCCTATACACCTGATTCATTTGCAACCGTCGTAAAATCGATTGAAGCCCCGACCTTAGTCATCTGGGGCAAAGACGACAAGATTATGGATGTAGGCGTTGTTCCTGAATTGATGAGTGAGCTAAAAGATAAACGCCCGCCAGTCATCTTGGATGGCGTGGGACATACTCCGATTCTGGAAGCAGAACAACTCGTTGCACAGGCTTATTTACCTTTCCTTAAACAGGCCATTGCCACTCCAAATAAATTTGCCGCTCCTGCGACACCAGCTCCCGCTGCAAAATAATGTAATGAAACACCCAATAATCGCTCTTTATGAGCGATTATTGTTATGAAAACCGTTAAATAAAAACTTCTTTCTGATGTTCACTTTTAGGAATGCACAACATGACATCCACACTCTCCCCAAAAGCTGAAGCCCTACTTCAAGCACATGTCGAACATACGCTTCAACAGCTCCAGAACTTTGATGTCATTCGTGCCGAAGTCGCAGCATTTTTTACTGAATTCACGGAAACCCCACTTTCCACAATTGTACACCTAGAGCGTATTCAAAAAATTGCCAAAGAACGCGTATTAGGCATCGCACCCAGCAATCAACTGCGCACTGAAACCGCCAATATCGTCAAAGATGCGTTAAAAAACTCTGAAGGCAAAAAAACACTGATCTCCGATCTTATTCCTGATGCAACCGCTGAGGCAGTCATCAGCATGATTTCGAGCGATACTGAACGACGCAACACGATCATCCATGAAATTTTCAGCAACCCAACCACTGGCGAAGTTCTGTCGACCACCATTAGCCATGCCATCAAGGATTACATGGAAAATAATGTGGTCACCAAAAAAATCCCTGGCGCAGCAGGTTTAATGAAACTCGGAAAAGGAATGCTTGAAAAAGCAACCGACAGTAACTTCGATGATGCCTTGCAAAACTATCTGTCACGCAATATTCGCAACATCATGACAATGAGCGAAAAGAAAACCCAAGAAACGCTGAGCAATAATAAGGTTCATCGCCTTGCAGCCGACATTTGGGCAAAAGTAAAAACCAAATCCGTTGCCAGCGTTGCACAACATATCGATGCGCCAACAGTCGATGCCAGCTCACATATTGTCGTTGTCGTCTGGAACCACATTCGCACCACCAAATATGTGCAATCGCTCGTATCTGAAGGCGTTGAAGGTTGGTATGCACGTAACAGCAACCGCAGTTTGGTTGAGCTCCTTGCAGATGTGAATGTCACACCAGAATTCATCGTTGCAGAACTTGAACCCGCACTGACTCAAACCTTAAAACACCTCTCTGATAATGGCTATTTACGCGCTCGTATTGAACCATTATTGCGTCAGTTTTATGCTTCTGCTGACGTCGCAAAGATTATTGCTGAGTAATCCTTAGTACGCCAATATTGGCAATAAAAAGCCGCTGTGCATTTGCTGCAGCGGCTTTTTTATTGGATGAACGACAAATATAGTGAAACCGACATAAAATCACGTCATAGCGAACGAACACAGTTCGTGCCTACAATGACCATATCTCGTAGTGGTGAACTGTGTTCGCCCATGTACAACCGTATTATTTATATCACTCAAACAGCATAAACCATCGAAGAACTTAAGAGCTGTTCAACCTGCAAAGCATCAACTGGTCTGGAAAAGAAATAACCTTGTCCATAATCACAATTTAAACTCTGCAAATGCTGAACATGCGCCGCCGTTTCAGGACCTTCAGCGATCACATCCATTTTCAGATTATTCGCTAAACTCATAATGGACTGAATAATCGGTGAACACTCTGGACTTTCATCCATACGAGACACAAACGAGCGGTCAATCTTGAGCGTATCTGCTGGGAAGCGATGTAGATAGCTCAAAGATGAATAACCTGTACCAAAATCATCAATGCTTAAATGAACACCCAGCTCTTTCAACTCAGTCAGGATTTTTACCGAACGCTCCGCATCACCCATGATCATACTTTCGGTGATTTCTAATCGTATAGATGATGGTGAAATTCCAGAAGCATGGATAATCATACGCACTTGTTCAGCGAGATCAACTTGTGCAAATAAGCGTGCAGATAAATTCACACTCATCGTTAAGGGCTGTTCACGTGGAAAATCACGCTGCCAACGCAGCATAGTGCAACAGGCTTCTTTTAATACCCACATATCGAGTGATAAGATAAATCCCGTTTCTTCTGCAATATAAATAAAGTCATTCGGATAGACCAACTTATCTTCGGTTCGCTGCCATCTGACCAAAGCCTCAAAGCCCATGATGACGCCCGTCTTTAATGACACGATCGGCTGATAGTGCAAAATAAATTTATTTTCAGCCAAACCACGGCGCATATCGCTTTCGACAATCAAGCGGTTCATTGCGCGTATTTGCATACTTTGATCAAATGATTCTGAGCACGAACCGCCCAAAGTCTTGGCACGATACATCGCAAGGTTGGCATTGCGTAATAAATCTTCGGCTGCGGTTTGTGCATCCGCAGTAGTTGCAAGCCCAATACTCGCAGTGACATAGACATCTTGACCATCCAAATTAAATGGAAAAGTCACTAGAGTTCGTTGGATACGCTCTGCAACACGCAAGGCATCATCAGGTGAGCGAATATCATCCAAAAGCACTACAAATTCATCACTACCCAAACGCGCTAAAGTATCCTTATCACGGAAATACGCAAATCTCGCAACCGTATCTTCGGTACGCACAATGGACTGGATTCGATGTGCAACCAAGGTCAATAACTTATCGCCGACTAAATGACCCAAACTATCATTCACCACTTTAAAACGATCAAGATCAACGAATAACACCGCGACGTGATGTTTTTTGGCATTACGCTTCTGGTGTGCTATCGCATTTTGCAGTCGATCAAGAAAAAGAATTCGATTTGGCAAACCTGTCAATCTGTCATGCATCGAATCATGAACTAAGCGCTTTTCTGCTGTGCTACGTTCAATCACTCGACCCAATTGTGAACACAGCTGTATCATAATCCGCTGTAAAACTTGATCTGGCTCCTGCGCTTGAGTGCTAAAAAACTCCAGCACAGCAGCCACTTTGTTACCTGCCAGCACAGGAAAAGCAAACGCTGCTTTTAAACCTGTATCCTGCGTAAGATCTGCTTTCGGAAAATTGGGATCATTCACAAGATCAACGGCCCACGCTGCGGCACCTGTTTCCATTACACGACCGGGCAAACCTACGCCACGATCAAAACCTCGAGCCTCAGTCGATTGAATAAAATGATCAATCGCAGGACTTGACGCGATATTTTTTGACCAGATTAGAGTAGATTGTAAATGCTCTCGAGATCCTGAGTCTGCAACATAGGCATGACCCAAAGCCCAATCCGTGAATTGGCAAATTTTTTGGATTGAAAATTGCAAAACTTCAGTTAAATCGTTGGACTGATTAGCCTTCCCCGCAACTGCTTCCAGAAGCTCTAATTGACGTTGCCGTTGATGCAACTCACTCATGTTTAATTCGGCAATTCGTTCAGCTTCTAACCGCGCACTGCGTTCGCGCTCGACTTGACGTTGTAATTTGGATAGCTCAGTGAGCTCGTGATCTGGCGTTTGCATGTTTGACATATTAACAAATCTTAGGCAATGAAATTTGAAACAGACTCTGATCATCATCAAGATGGAGCGTGACAACTTCTTCCAATAATTTAGAACAGATTCCTTTCATATTTTTTCTCAAAAAAATTTACCTATTCAACAAAACCAAAAAATTCTTATGAATACAATTTGGTATGAAATAATGGTAAGCGCATCACATGCTATACAACTGTCTTTAATACCATAGCGTGAATGGTATAAGCAACTAAAAATAAACTTTATACTCAACTATCAGACCTATGGTTAATCACTTGCTAAAACATCTGTCTTTTGCCATGCCAACCTAATACTGCCGCGCACTATCCAGCTCCACATGTACACCATATTGCCCATACAATTCCTGAATCTTCAACAGATCATCTTCCATGGAATCACTTGGAATCACCTTAGCAAAAGCCCGTCCAATCTTATTGTGATTATCGACATAAAATAATACGATCGGAACGTTGACAGCTTTTGCAATACGCCAAAATCCAGTATGAATCGGATGAGGTCGATCCAGATTCTTACGTGTTCCTTCAGGAGAAATAAGTAACGTAAATTTTTCAGATTTGGAAAATTCTTCCACCATTTTCTGTACAACATGTTTGGATTGATTGCGATCAACAGGAATACAGCCTAGCCATCTCAGTAAGCGCCCCAGCGGAAACCAAAATAACTCTTGTTTTACCAAAACATGATGATCCAGCTTCATCAGAATCGAAAATGAGATTGCTCGTATACCATCTAATGGTGAAGTATGAGGAAAACCAATCACCACTTGCTTTGGGTCATCCAGCACACCTTGAGCAATTTCATACTGCCAGCCATAAAAAATAACTCTATACAGCAATCGACGCAGCATTATTTGTTCTTCCTTGAGTGAAACGACTCTACTTATCGAAATATAAACCAAACTCTTTTTTATGTTAATCAGTCATATCATGTGCATAAGAATGCCACCAAAACACAAAGTGGAACAAGTCTCTTTAAGGTTTTACCTTTATAATAACCTGTATAAATAAATAGGTTGGAGCAGTTCCGATGACGACATTAATTGATCAGGTTCGCGCTTTACTTGACGCTGAAAAGCTCAAGTTTGATGAACCCAATATTCCGACCAATCCTGATAGTGAGGTCATTGCAACCTTTCGCATGCCTGTTCGTGGCTTACATGGCGAATGGATTTGCATCGTGCGTGTTTTTCCAGAAAGTGAACGCCTACTGGTTTATAGCATCTTGCCTGAGAATGTGCCTGTAGATCGCCGTCCACGCCTTGCCGAGCTATTTGCTCGCATCAACTACGGTTTAGTTGTCGGTAATTTTGAAATGGATTGGGCAGATGGTGAAGTTCGCTATAAAACTAGTATAGATCTGGAAAGCATTATCCCGACAGCAACTGTCGTTCGTAATTTGATCTTTAGTAATTTCTTCAGCACTGATCGTTATTTTGAAGTGATTGAAGAAGCCATTCATACCGAAGCCTCTTTAGTTGAGCTACTCACTGCTGCTGAGGAGTCTGATGGGCTTGAGGATGTCCGTCGTGGTTTTGACTTAGTCGATGATGCTGTTCATTAGTTAATCGTTTGATCTGTGCGTCAATGTGATTAACCTATTTGGTAAAACTGAATGATTGACGCACTTTTATCGAATTCATGCTAACTGCCCTCTTTTAGATCAAAAACTGATTTAGTTATGCACAGAAATCGCCCACAGTTTATGCACATGCACTTTGCAATGGTTGACAGAGCATTTTTTTGATTTTTTTTTAAAAACCAACTATTGCAATATGTAAGTTATTATATTTATTTGATTTTTTAATAGGTTAAAATTTAACCAATTTGTTCGCATCCCTTACGAAACACCACATCAAGTTCTCATTCATCGAGTTTCCCACAATGTTATCCACAGGTTTTGTGGACAAGTCGCTAAACCCTTGCTACGACTAGTAGATATTGATGACATCACTATGACAATTGCACAAAAGTTCATAAATACGCGAAAAACAACACATTACATGAAACGAGCCTTTGCTGATTTTTGTGTAAGCATTTTCCGACATAATAAACTGCCTGATTAGAATTGCACTCTTTTTGCCAAATCAGGCATAAAAAAAGAGAGCCTATTTGCCCTCTTTTCTTATCTCATAAATAGATTATTTTGCACGTAACCTTGTGCTCATTGGCTTTTTGCCCAGAAGCATCGCTTGCACGCTGCCTTTAATGTAATGCAAAAAGACCATCAACGGCGATAACTTTGGATTCGGTTTTTTGCCATGTCCAATTGCTCTAAATTGCGCGGCATACCAAATCACTTCCATCAGGGCTAACTTATCAATCGGCCCAATGCCTGTTTTAATCGGCTCAACCGCATACTTTACATCTGCACCAGCAATGACGTTATCAGCAACATCTGTTTCCACTGCGAGAGGACGAGCAATACCAATAAGATCACAAGCACCGCTTTGCAATGCTGCATCCATACCTGCGCGTGTACGGAAGCCACCTGTCACCATCAAGGTTGTTTTGACTTCTTTACGTACTTTTTCCGCAAAATCGAGGAAATATGCTTCACGTTGAATAGTGCTTTCTTTTTTCGGAGCAGCTTTACGTTTGGCTCCAGCCATCGCAGGGGCTTCGTAAGTACCACCAGAAATCTCGATAAAATCGACGCCCAGTGCATCTAGTGCTTTAAAAACAGCGACGGAATCATCTTCACTGAAACCACCTTTCTGGAAGTCCGCAGAATTCAGTTTTACACCGACAATAAATCCAGGGCTGGTTTGTTTACGAATTTCTTTAAAACTTTCCAATAAAAAACGCATGCGGTTTTCTAAGCTACCACCCCATTGATCTGTACGGTGATTATGCTTTGGTGATAGAAACTGACTCACCAAATAACCGTGCGCACCATGAATCTGTACGCCTTCAAAACCCGCTTTTTCGCAAACCCGCGCTGATTCACCAAAACGTTTGATAATGTCATAGATTTCAAATTCTTCCAGCGCACGAGGTACACCGAAGAATGAAGCCATCGCTGGGCCGAATCCAATTGCAGAGGGTGAAACCGTTTCACGATTTAACCCTTTTGGGCACTGCTTACCAGGATGTGATAACTGTACGATTTGCGGCATATTGTACTTTTTACCAATCTGCGCCCATTCTTTTAAACGTGGTAAATCACTTTCATCCTCGACCACCACCACACCAGGTTCATTTTTGGCACATGCATCCACCATGACATTACCAGTAATGACAGAACCTAATCCACCTTTACCCCATGTATCGTAAAGCTTGATCAATGGCGTGGTGACTTTGCCTGTTGATGTTGCCAATGCTTCACTCATCGCACCTTTAATCATGCGATTTTTAAATTGGAATTGATTGACTTGAATCGGTTGACCTACATTTAAGGTGTTCGACGACATGATGACTCCATCAATTAGGTGGCAAATAAAATCTTTATGGGGCGAGTTTAACTTAAAAATACATTTTGACAATAGTTAATGTCAATAATTAATTGTCTGGCCAGTTCACTGAATCTATCGATTTCATGAACAGTTGAAAACGCTATGCTTTTTGCCCCTTTACAATCTCAAACCGATAAATTATTTTTTGATTATCTGCTGTCATCGATAACTCTTGCTGACTTTGCAGAACATGTCCCAAATGAATACAAAACTTAGGAATATCACGCATACTCGACGGATCTGTCGACTCAACAATCAACAGCTCACCTGCTGTAATTTTACGAATCGCACGATGCAGCATCATGACAGGCTCAGGACAAATTAAACCTTTTGTATCTAAATAATGTGGCTCTGACACGTTCAAACATCTCCACTCATAGCAATTCAGTTAAGACTAGCAGGTTTATTTTGCATTATTTAAGACAAACCTGATTAATTTATTAAGGATTCATGCATCTGTCGTCTAGCTTAGGCTATTATGCAGGCTACTTTCTTTTTTTAAAGGCAATATATGAGTAGTGAATCTGGTTCGGCGTGGACGATGCGCGGCCTTAAACGCTGGCTATCGGCTACGCCGGAAACTCGGGATGATTTGGTACAGCTCCTTGAGGACTCTAGACGTTTCCTAGAACCTGATACTGTAGACATGCTGACGGGTGTACTTGGACTTCCAAAAACACCTGTACGCGAAATCATGACACCGCGTCCCTCTGTGGTTGGCTTGTTTGAAGACGATGAACTCATGGAAATTTTGCCAGTTCTGATTGAATCGGCACATTCACGGTTTCCTGTGTTTTCACGCGATGGTCGAGATAGTGTCGTTGGCGTATTACTTGCAAAAGATTTATTACGCTTTATTCAAACACCAACAACGACATTCGATCTTCATCACATGTTACGCCAACCTGTGTTCGTGCCAGAAACGGCACGCTCAGATCAACTACTCGGTATGCTGAAGCATACGCAAACGCATATGGCTGTTGTTGTTGATGAATATGGCGCAACAGCAGGTCTGATTACCCTTGAAGATCTACTCGAAGAAATTGTTGGCGAAATTGAAGATGAACACGATAACGCTGACCCACTTGCCGATTGCATTATTCCAGACCCAGAATTCAAAGGTTCTTGGCTTGTTCAAGCACTCACACCCATTGAACACTTCAATGATGAATTGGGCGCTGACCTTGAAGGCGAAGGCGTTGACACCATTGGTGGACTCTTACTCGAAAAAACAGGATTGGTTAGCGAATTGGCTGGGCAAACTGTCGATATTGAAAACTGGCAATTCACCGTACTTGCAGCAGATTTAAGGAGTTTAACCTTACTTCGCGCACGTCGTGCAATCCCTATCACAATGTCGTAGACTAGCGCGTTGAGCAATTAATGCACTGAATAGTTTTTGGTAATCGTTATTCAAGCGATAGAACTTCAGCAAGTGAGAACAAAACAATTGAGCAAAACGGTTAAAAAGAATCAGGGCAAAAACAAGCAACCTACGGGCGCAACAGCGAACTATTCGATCCATCGTGCTGATCGCAAATCGCAGCGTACTTCGTGGTCTTTCGCGGACTTACCGATGTTCATTGCAGCCTTAGCTTGTTTACTGGTTGGTGCAATGTTGCCGCTCGCGTTTGCGCCTTATCATCTTTGGCCAATTGCTTTTATCTCTCCTGCTTTATTTTATTTATTGCTCAACCAACGCACACCAGGTCAAGCCTTTTTGCTCGGTGAAGCCTATGGTTTTGGATTATGGGCTGTCGGCGCTTTTTGGCTATTTACATCGATTCATCAATACGGCGACACCTCAACGCCAATCGCGTTACTCATGATTGCATTTGTTGCATTGGTCATGGGTTTATTCAACGCCATTGGTGCTTGGATCTATCGCCGATTTCTTCCTGAATCACCACTCACATTCGCTCCACTTTGGATTGTCGTCGAGTGGACAAAGACATGGTTATTTACTGGATTTCCGTGGTTGTTTGTCGGTTATGCCTTAATCGGTCGAGGACTTGATGGCTATGCACCTGTTGCGGGTGTATTTGCAGTAACAGGTGCAGTGGTATTAATCGGTTGTGCAGTCATCGAAATACTCCGTAAACGTTTATTCTGGATTCTGCCGATTATTATTGTGATTGGAGTAGGATTAGGACTGAATCAAATTCGCTGGACAACACTCAAGGCTGCGCCTGCGCTTTCAGTTTCTCTCATTCAAGGAAACATTCCACAAAACCTCAAATGGCTCACTGAGTATCGTCAAAAAACGATGCAAATCTATGAAAATTTGAGTAAAAATGAATGGGGTCGCGACTTGGTCGTGTGGCCAGAATCATCGATTCCGATGTTCCAAACTGATCCTGACGCCATTCCTTTTATCAATGAAACAAACGCAACTGCGATGGATCATCACTCGGCATGGGTGACAGGCATTCCTTACATTGATTTAAGCCAAGCAAAATCTGATGTTGAGCCGCCTTTTTATAATGCAATTGGTGCGCTCGGCTATCACGGCAGCGGTTTATATGAAAAACAACGCCTTGTTCCGTTTGGTGAATATATTCCTTTTGCTGGAACACTCGACTGGATATTACCAAGTCTCAGCAAAACAGGCAGCTTTACCGCTGGGCCTGCAGGACAAGCACCGCTAGATATTAAGGGACATGCTCTTGCAGCCTCTATTTGCTACGAAGTTGCTTACCCCAATCTCACACGTTTAAATGCACGAAACAGCGATTTCTTGGTCACGATTTCTAATGATGCTTGGTTCGGTACATCAGATGGTCCATTACAGCATCTACAAATGGTTCAGATGCGTTCGAAAGAAACAGGACGTTGGTTTATTCGTGCAACCAACACTGGTGTGACTGCATTTATTAATGACCAAGGTGAAATTGTAAAGCGTACAGAACAATTCAAAGCTGAAGTTTTACGCGGCAATCTGCCCGCAATGACTGGTGAAACACCATATATGCGTTGGGGTGATTTACCCATTCTACTACTGAGTGGATTCCTCATCCTGCTTGGATTCTGGGTTAAGTTACGTTATCAGCGGTAACAACCTGAAACTCAAATCTCCCCTAGCCCCTCTTTTTCTAAAGAGGGGGACTTATAAATATTTTAAGAAGGCTCTGGGTTCGTTGAAAGTCCCTCTTTAGATAAAGAGGGATTTAGGGAGATTTGACATCCACCCGACACGCCATCAACGCTTGCTCATACGCATCCCAATCCGCATCAGGCTGGGCAATAATTTCTAAACGATTATCCTCATTTCCCGCATGACTCGTAAAACCTATTTGCGTTGGAATTAAATTCAACGCGAGCCACTCTGATTCGTTCTGTGTACTATAAACACGAATAACTCCCTTAATTCGCATCCAACCTTGCAAAGACAACAGCCACATTAACAAACGATCTCGATCAAAAATCCAATCCGCAGGTAATCTCCAGCCCCCTACTGATTGAGCCAAAGCCTGTTCATGATAATGATATGGCAATGTCATTATCTCATCCTGCACCTGTAAATCTTGAGCCAGATGAACAGTCTTTGAGGGGGCAAGATGTAACAGCGAACGCCGCGTTTGACGACCTATTTGACGAGGATGATCAATCTCCGCCAAATCTAGCTCACCCTGATTAGCAAACAATAAACTTGGTGCAATCGCCTTAATCTGCGACAACTGATCTTGCATGACTAATAACTGTTGATGATCTTGAGCTGTCATTTGATCTTGATGTGAAATCACCAAAATATCGGCTAATGCCAATTGCGCCTGATAGGTTTCGTGCGTCGTCAACTTAGTTTCAAATAATCGAGTGCCATCGACAACACTGACGATCGCTCTTAAATCTAAAGCTCTTGTCCAATGTGGCTCAGATAACTGCTCGACCAATTGCAATGGATGGCCTAATCCTGTTGGTTCAATAAACAAACGGGTTGGCTTCGTTTTTGTCAGCAATCTCGAAAGCCCAACTTGCATGGGAAGTTGGCTGGTACAGCACAAACATCCTCCGACAACCTCGTGAATCGCAATATCCGCATCAGCATCGAGCAGTGCGCCATCCAAACCAATTTGCCCAAACTCATTAACCAAGACAGCCCATGTCTCACCTGCTGGCTTCTGAGCAAGCAAATGCTTCAATAAAGTTGTCTTACCTGCTCCCAAAAAACCTGTAATGATATGTGTAGGAACTCGATCTGCAATGAGTGATTGTACGGGAGGAGAAACGTTATTCATAATGCCAACATCTTGAGTTAATGAGCTATTGTAAGCAATACAGAGCCTTAATCTAGATCAATATTATGGCCATATACTTAAGATAATCTAATAAGTATCATTCTACGATACATATTTAAACGCTAGGTTAAAAAGCCTAGACTAGAAAAACTTATTCTAATTCTTTAATAAACAATCGAGAACCGCCATGAGCTATATCGTGCATAAAAATGAAAACCGAGGATATGCAAATCATGGCTGGTTGCATGCTAGACATAGTTTCTCATTTGGTAGCTGGCAAGATCCCCGTTATATGGGAGTTTCTGCACTTCGGGTAATCAATGAAGATCGCATTGACGCGCATCGCGGTTTTGGGATGCACTCACACGATAACATGGAAATATTGACTTACGTCATCTCAGGTCAGCTCACACATAAAGATAGCATGGGCAATGTTGGACATCTTTCAGCAGGAAACTGGCAACTCATGAGCGCTGGAACTGGTGTCACACATAGCGAAATGAACGAAGGCGATGAACCTGTACATCTCTTTCAAATTTGGTTATTTCCCAATATCAGCAATCCAGCACCTAACTATCAAGAACTTGCTTTCGACATCCACAATCAACCTAATCAATGGCATCTGATTGTCGCGTCAGAAGATAATGCCCCAAACGATTTTTCAAACTTAATTATTCGACAAGACGCTCGTATATTGGCAGCATCTCTACAAGAAAATCACTCCCTTACTCTGGCTGCTGAGAAAAAAACAAACTACTTACATATCATCAGCGGTAAAGTACGAATTTATAATGACAAAGAAACGAAAGAACTTTCTATGGGTGATGCTGTAATTTTTGATAGCTTCACATCATCAAGTACTGTCACCGCAGAATCAGACGCACAATTGCTATGGTTTGAACTACCATAATGCTCTATGGATCGCACCGTGCTTTCCATAAAGTGAAGTCAAACTTGAATAAAAAACGCCCATATCAGGGGCGTTTTTTATTCTTTTAGTTTTATATTCAACGCAGCTCTCAGCAACGTTGAATATCACTCAGTTTTCAAATGCTATTTATTTCAGCACACCACTAACACCGATTCGTCCGCCCATGCCATATTGGTCTCCAGCAAGGCCACCTTCAATGCTCCAAGCGCCGTTATCAGAAGTTCGACGAACTGTGACACCAAATGCACTTTGACCTCCATAAGTAGCCCCGCCAATGTAATATGTAATTGCACCAGCAACAAATGGCGAATTACCCATGGACATTGCAGCAGCTATACCAGCATTAGCCTGATTTTTAACGTCATTAATGCGATATGACAAAGTATTAATATCACTATTTATACCCGCCGTGGCATTCTGCAATTGCGCTACGTTGACTGCATCTGTTGCTGCTGTACCTGCGGCAACATTGGTGATCTGTCTCTCATTTCCAACAGAGCCAACAGAAACAGTGTTTGGTCTGGTTGCAATCGAGCCTGCACCTAAGGCAACGGAATTCGGTGCTCCTGCCTGAGATCCAGCACCTAAAGCGATCGAACGATCACCTGATGCCAAGGCATTTGGACCAACCGCCACACTATCAGAGCCTGTTGCAGATGCATCTGCTTGACTGGTGTTATTAATTCTAATACCGATCACACCAGTGTTTTCAATATTAGACACCCTCACATTGGTATTGCTCAATCCACTCGATATAGCAGATACCGTAGTATTAGTCTGACTCAAGCCGCTCGATACAGCAGATATCGCACTCGATGTATTACTTATCCCACTACTTAAACTACTCAAACCACTACTGATACTCGAAACAGCTGAGTTTGTCGTACTTAAGCCGCTCGATAATGTTGATACAACTGAATTGGTTGTACTTAAGCCGCTGGATATCGAAGACACTGAGCTCGCTACGGCACTGATACCGCTGGATATCGATGAAACTGTTGAGTTCGTATCACTCAAGCCACTCGATAATGTCGATACCGTTGAACTCGTATCACTCAAACCACTACTGATACTCGATACAGCTGAATTTGTAGTGCTTAAGCCACTCGACAACGTTGAGACCACTGAATTCGTGGTACTCAAACCGCTCGACAGCGTTGAGACTGCCGAATTCGTATTGCTCAAACCACTACTGATACTCGAAACAACTGAATTTGTCGTACTCAAGCCACTTGATACCGAAGACACTGAGCTCGCTACGGCACTAATACCACTAGATATCGACGAAACTGTTGAGTTGGTATCACTCAAGCCACTCGACAATGTTGATACAACTGAATTGGTTGTACTCAAGCCACTTGATATCGAAGACACTGAGCTCGCTACGGCACTAATACCGCTGGATATCGATGAAACGGTTGAGTTGGTATCACTCAAGCCACTCGATAGTGTTGATACAACTGAATTGGTTGTACTCAAGCCACTTGATACCGAGGATACAGAACTCGCTACAGCACTGATACCGCTGGATATCGATGAAACTGTTGAGTTCGTATCACTCAAGCCGCTCGACAATGTTGATACAACTGAATTGGTTGCACTCAAGCCACTTGATACCGAGGAC